>NZ_JBQCWB010000004.1:0-306458 GCF_051957775.1 Neisseria sp. P0016.S008 | reverse complement strand
TCCCTTAAATAAAAAACCCTTTGCAAACAATACTTTTACGTTTGTAAAGGTATTATTTACAAAGGGCAATATATAAGATAGTGTATTTCACAGTCAAATAAATTTACATTTCTTAAAATTACAACAATACGCACCCTGATTTGTTCAGGGTGTTTTGTTTGATATTAAATGGTTTTTCGTTTTATTTTTTTATTTATTTTTCAGTAAATTAAAAATCGCCGGCGAAAGCCCGATTTGATTTTTCATTTATATCTTTCCGGCTCGAAATCTTGACCGTTTTGTAATAAATTGAAAGCTATCACGGCAAGTTTGCGCATGATGGCTATCAGTATGAGTTTTATGGGCTTTCCTTTGGCTTTTAATCTGTTTACGAAACTGGAAAAGACGTTACAGCGATAAGCAACTACGGCGGGCATATACAGGCTTTTTCTGATGTCGGCATTGCCGATTTTCGATATTCGGCTTTTGCCGTTTACGCTGCTTCCAGATTGGTTTTTGCGTGGGTCTAAACCGAGATAGGCAGTAAACTGCTTTTGGTTGGAGAAAGGGTGTCTTTTGTAGGCGGAAAGCAATACTGCTGCGCTTTGTTCCCCTATGCCCGTAATGGTCTTTAGGCGTTTGCGTTGCGTATTGTAATCGGGATGAGACTTGTAGAACTGGAGCATTTGCTTTTTGATAGCACGGATTTGGCTGCTCAGATTTTCAATGGTGGTTTTGATATGCGGGGCGATGTAGTCGGGTGCTTCGTGCAGTTTGGTGGTTTCGGTCGCACGTTGTTGTTTGAGATGGTCTAAATATCGGACGAGTTCTTGGAGCTGTTTTTGTTCTTGTGACGGCGGTATCCATGCTTTCAATTTGTGTTTCCGGTCTTGGCAATATTGTGCGATTAGTCTTGCATCTTGCTTGTCGGTTTTACTTCTTTGAAGTTCGGCTATGGCATACCCTTTTATTCTTCGCGGATTCTCGACCGTAACGGTGTAATGCTGATGTAAATAATGGGCTAGCGGTTCGTAATATGTTCCGGTGGCTTCGCAGCAGCAATGCAGCTCTGAAGTCATTTGATGAAATTTTAGCCAGTCTGTAAGTAGTTGGAATCCTTTCGGGTTGTTGCTGAATCTCTTTTCATGGTTTTGGCCGTCTGAAATGAGACAGCAATCTATTGTGAGTTTTGATACGTCTATGCCTAAGTACATGTGTTTTACCTTATAAATTCGGGTTGCGCCCTAGATAGTGTCCAAACTGTAGATGTACGAAAGCCCACGCTTCTATCTTTTTTACAAGCTATGGCTTTGGCCGTGCTTTCGAAGTCGTGGGCTTTACTTGGTGTTTCGTCAAACGCCAAGCCCTGAAAATGCTGGTTTCACGTTTAGGGCTTGAAGCTTATCGTGTGCTTGCCTTCGGCGACATTCGCCATGTGGCAGGGGTTGGCGCAAAAAACCGCCCCAACCCTTGCTAATAGCGTTTTTGGGTGGGCTAGCGTCAAGGGGTATCCAAAAAGTTTTATAAAGGCAAAAAACGCGCCTTTACAAAACTTTCTGGACGTCCTCCCCCTGACTTGTGTTTGTGTGGGCTATTTGGCTATGTTATATCCATAATAAATAATTACTGCTGCTCCTATTAACGATATTATGAACATCGGCAGAACGAAATATTTAAAAAATCCTCGCCAGCCTTTACGCTCATATGTTGTTGCAGCCCAAATCCCTAATAAAAAAGCTATACCCGAATTCACTAATTAACCTTTCCGCCCTCGTTACTTAGGGCTTTTTCTTCGTATCCGTCATACATCAAATTTTGCGGACTCTTTCCACCCATTGTCAAGACTTGAGGCGTTTCGTGCTGCGCCTTTGGTGCTTCCGTTGCCGCCGATTCGGGCTGTTTTGTCTTGTAGGGGTTAAAGGGCAGGCCGTCATTTACATATTGGACACAGGTTTTTTTGCTGATCTCTTTTATTTTTGTGCCTTGATCGGTGTAACAGTTACAGCCTTTTTCGGATTTGATACAGGCAGACGGCCACGGCATGGCTTTAAAGGCTTTGTTCATGCTGTCGTAAATTGGGGCGGTTTCGGGACGCTCTGCTATTCTTGGTTCATAGTCTTGTGGTGTGATATAGGGCTTTTCTTCCTCTTTTTCGGTTGTTTTCTGCTCTTGTTGTGGATATTGACCGCTTTGTTCAATTTGGGTTTGTGCCGTTTGTGTGTTTTGTGCAGTTTGGTTGCTGTCTGTTTCGGTTGTTTTTTTGACTTCTATCGGTTTTGATATGTCTTTATAACTGCCATATGCAATAAACATACTGAATATAATTACTATAAGAACCAAAGGCAAAATAAATATCACTTTGCTTCGTTTGGTTTTGATTTTTGTGTGTTCTTCGGCCGATTTGTAAACTCCAAATGCTTTTTTATCGAGTTTATAAACACTTTTAACGCCGTTTGCTATATCGCCGTTTGCTTCGGGGTTGGCGCATCTTTCCCATTCGACCATGCGCCGAACGCCTAGGCTGGTTTTACCGATATGGCAATGATGACCTATCAGGCTTCTGACATTGGCATCTATAAGCCGTGGATGTTGTGTCAATAAAAAAATGTCTATGCCTTTATGTCGGTGTGTTTCAAGTTCAGCGACATAATCAGGGACTTTTGAACCGCTTGGGCGTGGACGAAATACGCGTTGACACTCATCTATCACGAGAATCGCGCCAGTAGGTGCCCATTTGTGCCATGTCTGCATGGTTTCGCCTTCAGGGATCGGCAGATTGGGGATGATTTGGCCGTCAACCTCGGGAATTCCATCAAGATAAAGTGGACGGTTTTTTAAATCGTCTCTTGTCATCAAGTCTGAGATCATCTTTAATGTTTTGCCCGAACCAGGTACGCCTGTTATCAGATACAACATTTTTTATCTCCTTTTTAATTATCTGTTTTATTTTTTTGACATAACTGCCGAGAGTTTGGCAAAAGATTTAAGCGATGCAATAAATGCGAAAGTGCCAAATATCCAATTAAGACACACTCCCATGCCTGTTATATAAAGTATTTGTAAGGCATCATCAGATATACCGCCTATTTGATTTGTTACATAGCTTAATAACTGCTGTTGCAGTTCGTTTGCACCTACATAAGTTACAAACGACAAACCAAACGCGGCCATGATTTTTCCTGCTACGGTTGTCAATACGGCAGTTAACAATTTGCTCCACATGTTACAACTCCTTGACTGCCGACCATGCAGCCCAACTACAACTTATCATGCATATTAGAATCAAAATTGGCCTGATTTTTCGGGCAATGTCGCAAATTGTGTCATAACCCATCTCAAAACGTCCGAACAATCCAAAATCAAATGATTGTGGCTTTGGACAAACGCCATCTGTCTGAAAGTGTTCCAACGGTTTCAAAGTACCTATATCTTGATCGTTTTGCGGAATGTTTAGATCTTTTTCTTCTATGTTGCCCATATCTGCACACGCTGCGATATTTGGAAACAGCGAACATAATCCATTTTCTTGCTGTTTTGGCGTTTGTTGATTGTTAGGCGTGTTCGGACTATTTGGCTCATTTGGAGTATTGGGAGAATTAGGGCTATTTGGTGCGTTTGGCGTGTCTGGACTCTCCTGTCTGCTCGGCGTTGTCTTTTCAGGCTTATTCGGTGCTTCTGGACTGTTTGGCTTTAAGTCCGGACGTGGCACATAATCAACGCCTACAGTGCCATCTTGATTCATTTTGAATCTTGTTTGTTGAGGGGTGCTACTACCTTCAGGGGTATATGGCGCACTAAGTGCGGTATCAGGGCTAAATGTGCTTGGCTCGGCAGATTGATTCATAACGCCCATTTTTGCCAGTTGGTTCATCAACTCGGCATGGTTTGTCTGATTGTTTTCAAGCATACGCTTGAGAATGTCTAACATTTCTTTTTGTGTCAGCATGAAATCTTCAGGTTTTACTTGGCTTTGATTTTGTGCAATCTTCTCTTTTTCTGATTCTGGAACTGTACCTTCTTTATATGTATTGTAATAAACATAGACACGTTTATCTGATGGAGTGCTAACAGTAATCCTTGATGGGGATGAATTAGGAATGTCAATATCAACATGAGAAGAAAAACGGCCTAGATTATCAGAAAAGACGTCCAAAGAATTACTTTTTGAACCATTTAAATTAATTCCAAATTTAGAATAGAAAACATAATTTTGATAACTGCCATTTATATTTACTATCAATTGATATTTAATCATTCCATTCTTTTTTGCTTCTTCGTCTTTCTTTTGTTCTTCTTTCTTCTGTTGGCCTTGTTGTTGCGCTTTTTGTGCTGCTTCTGCTGCTTTTTTAGCTGCTGCTTCAGCTACTGCTTTTTGATAGTTGCCTTCGGCTTCTGCTTGGCGTTGAGCTTGGGCTGCTTTCTGAATCGCATTAGATATTTGTTCTTGTGATGCCCCATCTCTTAATCCTGTTTTGTCTAAAAAAGTATTAATTCCTGATCCAAGCCCAGTAATATCCAGTTTAGATAAACCTGTCAGAACTGCACCAACACCATTACGTGCAGCCATAGCCCAATCGCCATTTTTTATATCTCTATATGTCCAAGCTGCATAATCAGAACCAATAGCCCCACCCATAGCAGTAGCACCTGCCAATGTCCCACCCAATACAGTTTCAACTTTACCAACATTCACCCGTTGATTAACATTTGTATTCATCGTGCCAGTTTCGCCATATCGGCCTGTAACCGTTACAGTTTTGCCTTGGCTACCATTAATATTTCCGCCATTTTTAGTTACTGTCGGTTTACCGTTGTCTTGTACATCAACTTTCCAAACGCCTGTTTTTGGATCGTAGCCACGACGTTGCAATGCCTGGTCACTTGGGAAACCTGCGTTTTGATGTTGTACCGGCGGAGGAAGGCCGACTTCTGCAAACGCTGTTAACGGACTTAAAACTTGCGCGCCAAAACATACAAGCACAAGCAGGCGACTGCGTAAGGCGAAACGCCGAGAATAAAATAAACTTCGGGTATCATTCATTTTTCCTTTTCCCTTTTATTCGTCATTTTGCATATTGGCCAGTTTTACGACTTTTAAGCAAACTACGACAATAAATAAACCTATAAAAGCAAGTAACATAGACTGTCCCAACTCTCTACCCTGATCATAAAAATCTTGATTATTGCACTGAGGAAAGTTGAGTTTTACTTGACTTCCGTGATATTCCCATGCCGAACCAATAAAAACAGGGTGATTTAACACCCCGTCTTTATCGATTGTCGGAATGACTTGGGACATCACATGATTTTGAGCTTCTATCTGCGTACCATAACAGATTTGGCCTACTCGATATCCCATATCAAACCTTATGCTTTATTGATCACGCGTTTAACCAGACCAATTGACACGATAGCAATCGCAATGCCTACAACAACAACACCGAATGCGACAATACCTGTTTTCAGTGCGCCGATTTCTGTAGAAGCGGTATCGAGCAAGTTTGTATCTGCCATAGCTTGTGCAGAAAGTGCAAGAGGAGCAGCGGCAACAACGGCCAGTTTTGCGCCGTATTTACGGCAAGTGTTCATCAATTTCATGATGTTTTTCCTTTTAAAAGTGTTTGGCGGAAATAATGATGTTTTTTTCCAGCGACCGCCGAACGCTGAAAATCAGTCTTTCATAAATCCGAATACGACAAATTCATATTGATTGCCGATTTCTTCCAAACCTGCGTTAATCGCTTCTTCGAAGTCGTAAAAATAATCGGCATTGGTGATTAATTTGGTATGTCCGATGTCACCCGTTTCAGGGGAAAGGTACAGAAAGTCCCCTGTTGATACGGACTGGACAACATAGACTTTCTGCATTCAATCAGCCTTTCTTAACGGGTTGAAAACCGATGACTTTCAGTTTTTGGGTTTTGCCTGTAGTAACGATTTCTACGTTGAGGTTTGCTTCGATAGGGAATTGGGCGTTTCGGAACTGCTCGAAATTGGCAGAGCCGCCAAAATCGTATTCTGTGGTAGAGCTGCCCAATGCGTTGCCTTGGGAGCTATCTAAGGGCGTGGCGACAATCAGGCGGCAATAGTCGAAGTTCTTGCCTTCGATTTGTCCGTTGAATTTTTTAACGCCGACGATGTGGCCTTGAAGTTGAATATTCATTTTTTGGTTTCCTTGTATGATTAAACGTCTTTTTAGGCAGACGCTTTAAGCCCATGAAATAGGTTGTCTTGAGAATTTGTCATACATGAAGTTGTTATAGCTTTCTTCATTTGTGACGTGTTTTTGCTGTTCAAGCTGTTTTTCCAGACGCTCGTAATATTCGTACATGTCGTAAGGGTCTTTATACGGTTTGAATGCTGGCTGATTATGAATGGCTTGTGCTTTCAAAAAGGCGCAGTCGTAGGCTTCGGGAGCCAAAGACTTAGGAAGCTTTTGATGATTTGGCTCAATCAGTTCAAACAGTTTGGCTTTGTCCAGTTCGGGGAAAATGAATTTCAGACCGTTTGCCGCACGTCCGAACTGTTTTTTAACCCATTCAAGATAACGGTCGGCTGAAATGACTTTGTCTTCTTTAATTGCGTGTATGCGTGTTGCCTTTTGGGCGAAGCGTTCGCAAATAGGATATGCACCGCCGAAATATTCGCCCGGATTCTGCAAAACTTCGAAAGGGATAACGATGTCTTTTGCTTTGAATTCAATTTCGAAGCGCGTCCATGTGCTTGTTTTATCGCCCAACTGCTTGCCTTTTTCATAGACGCGGACGTATTTGGACGATTCACGTGAGCCGATACCGTAGGTCTTGCCTTTGGTCATTTTTGCTTCGTCGTCTTCTTCCCAGTCAAAGCCCAAACATTCGCCTTTGGGTTTGACGTGATGGCAGGTAAACAGACCTTTATTGCGGTCTTCACGGGCTTGGTTCGGGCTGTATTCACCGTTGAAAAAGTCTTTGGCTACGTCAACACGGGTAATTTTTGGGCGGATTGCTTTGGTCAGGAATGCGAAAAGTCGGGATTCCCAGCCTTCCTTTGCAACGCCGCAACCTGTGCCTGTGAGTTCGAAAAGGATGGTATTTTGTTGACCGCCGAAGTGAACACGACCGTACAGGGCGTCTTCTGAACCCATCAACCAGCAACGCTCATAGAAACGACCGCCCGAGCCTTTGGATTCTTTGTAGATACCGAACCCGAAAACTTCTTCGGCGAGCATGGACGCAGCGCGGATGAAATCTTCGTCTTCCAAAAGGCTTACACGGACACCGTATTTATCGAAAAAGGTTTTTTCGTGGAATGAAAAACTGATTTGGTCGATGAAAGCTGAATCGGATACACCGCGACGTAGCGGAACGCCTAAGAGGTTGCCTTTACCGTCCAAGATATATGTTTCGTAACATTCAAAGGCTTCTTGGAATGTGCCGGCGTCTTCGGATTCTGTACCCCCCCTGTTAGATGAGGGGGGAGAATAAGAAGCGACACCGTCCGTTCCGCCGTCCGCTGTCGCGGCCGCCAAACCGTCCGTTGCCGCTTCTCTCTCTAAAATCTCTTTCTTCATGGCGTATCCCTTAAATAAAAAACCCTTTGCAAACAATACTTTTACGTTTGTAAAGGTATTATTTACAAAGGGCAATATATAAGGCCGTCTGAAACTTTATTTTGCGTTTCAGACGGCCTGATTTTTAGTCAAAACAAGGGATTATTTAGCCTGTTTGGCTTTGCGTTCTTCCAGCCAGTGTTCCAAGTAGTGGATGCTGACACCACCTTTTTGGAAACCCGGATCGCTGAACAAGTCACGGTGCAGCGGCGTATTGGTTTTGATGCCGGTAATCGCCAGCTCATCGAGAGCAACGCGCATTTTGGCCATGGCTTGGTCGCGGTCTTTACCGACGACACAGACTTTGCCGATCAGGCTGTCGTAGTAAGGAGGGATGCGGTAGCCTTGGTAAATATGGCTGTCGACGCGGACGCCGAAGCCGCCGGGCAGGTGGCAGCTTTCAATCAGGCCCGGGCTTGGAATGAAGTTATACGGGTCTTCGGCGTTGATACGGCACTCAAACGCGTGGCCTTCAACTTGGATGTCTTCCTGTTTGTATTGCAAAGGCAGGCCGGATGCGATGCGCAATTGCTCTTGGACGATGTCCACGCCGGTGATGAGCTCGGTAACCGGATGCTCAACCTGAACGCGTGTGTTCATCTCGATAAAGAAGAATTCGCCGTCTTCGTACAGGAATTCAAACGTACCTGCGCCGCGATAACCGATGCGTTTGCAAGCGTCGGCACAGGCTTTGCCGATTTTGGCACGTTCTTCTTCAGTGATGAACGGGGCCGGTGCTTCCTCAATGACTTTTTGGTGGCGGCGCTGCATGGAGCAGTCGCGCTCGGCGAGGTAGATGGCGTTGCCGTGTTCGTCGGCAATCACTTGGATTTCGACGTGGCGTGGACGCTGCAGATAGCGTTCCATGTAAACCATCGGGTTGCCGAATGCCGCGCCTGCTTCAGCTTTGGTCATTTCGACAGACTGGAGGAGGTCTTCTTTTTTCTCGACGACGCGCATACCGCGACCGCCACCGCCACCGGAGGCTTTGATAATGACGGGATAACCGACTTTATCGGCGATTTTGAGGATTTCTTCGCCATCGTCCGGCAATGCGCCGTCAGAGCCGGGAACGCACGGCACGCCGGCTTCGATCATGGCGTGTTTGGCGGATACTTTGTCGCCCATCAGGCGGATGGTATCGGCTTTAGGGCCGATGAAAACAAAGCCGGATTGTTCGACCTGTTCGGCAAAATTGGCGTTTTCGGCGAGGAAGCCGTAGCCCGGATGGATGCCATCGGCTTCGGTTACTTCTGCGGCGGCGATGATGGCCGGGATGTTGAGGTAGCTTTGTGCGGATGCGGCAGGGCCGATGCACACGGATTCGTCGGCGAGTTTGACGTGCAGGCTGTCTTTGTCGGCTTCGGAATGGACGGCGACGGTGGCGATGCCCATTTCACGGCAGGCACGCAGGACGCGCAGGGCGATTTCGCCCCGGTTGGCGATCAATACTTTTTTCAGCATGATAATCTTTCCGGATGGTTCAGACGGCCTCAGCGGCCGCCTAATGCGTTGCGGATTTTTTGGTCGGTTTTGTATTGGCTCAAGGCGTAAACCGACCACATGGCTGCCGGTATCCAGCCAACCAGCGTACATTGCAGAATCAGACAGATGATGCCTGCAATCGGACGGCCGATGGTGAAAAACTGCAACCAAGGCAAGAAAATAGCCAAAATCAGACGCATGGTTTGTCCTTAATGAACAGAAAAAGGAATTTCAGACGGCCTTAAAGATAAAGGCCGTCTGAAAAAACGGATTATTCAATGATGAAGAGCGGCTCGCCGTATTCGACCGGAGTACCGTTTTCAACCAGAATTTCTTTAACGACACCGGATTTCTCGGCTTCGATTTCGTTCATCAGCTTCATGGCTTCGATGATGCACAAAGTATCGCCGACTTTAACCTGTTGGCCGACTTCGACAAAAGCGGCGGCGTTCGGGCCGGGAGCGCGGTAGAACGTACCGACCATAGGCGATTTTTGTGCGTTGGACAAATCGCGAGCGGCAGGGGCGGCGGCTGGAGCGGCTGCCGTCGGAGCAGCGGCAGGGGCGGCAACCGGAGCGGCTGCGGCAGGTGCCGGAGCAGCATAAACAGGAGCTGCGGCGGCAGTGGTACGCGTAATGCGGACTTTTTCTTCGCCTTCGGTAACTTCAATTTCTGCAATGCCTGATTCTTCGACCAAATCAATCAGTTTTTTTAATTTACGCAAATCCATTGCTTTTCCTTTTTAGCGCGGCATAAAGTGCATATTGGGTATGCGCCGCTGTGGTTTTAGATGATTTCCTGAGGCGTCGGAAGGCAGGTTTGCCATCCGGCGTTTAAATAATGTCGGAACAGGGCTGAGCCTGAGAAATGAATCTGGTTATTTTCCCGAACTTGTCGGTAAATGTCCAGTAAAAGATAGAAAAAAGGCGTTTTTCGGCGAAAAAAGGAAGGAACGCTGATTTTTGTTAAAAGGTGATTTTCCTAAGAGCGTTTATTCTAATTTATTGGTTTTTCGACAAAACATGCCGTCTGAAAACCAACTTTGCGCGTATAATGGCGCCTGTTTTTTTTAAGTATGTACGACAATGGATATTTCCGATTTTGATTTTGAATTGCCCGAAAAACTGATTGCCCAGCATCCTCCGGAAGTGCGCGGCAGCAGCAGGCTTTTGGTTGCCTTGCCGACATTGCCGATTGAAGACCAATATTTCGGCGATTTACCCGATTATGTCGCACCGGGCGATGTGCTGGTGTTTAACAATACCAAAGTGATGAAGGCACGCCTGTTCGGCCAAAAAGCCAGCGGTGGCAAAATCGAAGCCCTGATTGAACGGGTATTGGACGCGCATACCGCATTGGCGCATATCCGTTCGTCCAAATCGCCGAAACCGGGTACAGAATTGATTTTTGAAGGCGATATCCGCGCCGTCATGATGGAGCGTGCGGAAGAATTGTTTTGCCTGAAATTTGAAGGCGAGCAAACCGTTTACGAACTTTTGGAGCAAAACGGCCATCTGCCCTTGCCCCCTTATATCGAACGCGCGGCCGATGATGAAGACGACAGCCGCTATCAGACCGTGTACGCCAAATATCAAGGCGCAGTGGCCGCGCCGACGGCGGGTTTGCACTTTACCGATGAGTTGTTGGGCCGTCTGAAAGCCAAAGGCGTAGAAACCGCGGAAGTCACCCTGCACGTCGGTGCAGGGACATTCCAACCCGTGCGCGTCGATAAAATTGAAGAACACAAAATGCACAGCGAGTGGTTTGACGTACCGGCCGAGACCGTTGCCGCCGTTGAAGCCGCCAAAGCGCGCGGCAATAAGGTGTGGGCAGTGGGCACAACCTCCATGCGCGCCTTGGAATCCGCCGCACGCGAAACAGGCCGTCTGAAAGCCGGTCGCGGCGATACCGATATTTTCATTACGCCGGGTTACCGCTTCAATGTTGCCGACCGCTTGATTACCAACTTCCACCTGCCCAAATCAACCTTGCTGATGCTCGTCAGCGCGTTTTCGGGGATGGAGCATATCCGCAGCGTTTACCGTCATGCGGTGGAACAGGAATACCGCTTTTTCAGCTATGGCGATGCGATGATTTTGGGGAAAGTGGAATAAATTTGAAGCGGATTGGAGCGTTTTAAACAGGTTATTTGGGATTGTCCCGAATCCGAATCAGTTGGAACGCTCTATTAAAACACGCGAAGTTGTTGGAATTTGAGTTGTAAGAAACAAAGTACAAAAACAAAAAGGCCGTCTGAAAAATCATTTTCAGACGGCCTTTTATCTTTCCATGCTTAGGCGTCGATGTTTTGCGCCAGCAGGGCGTTGTTTTCGATGAAGGCGCGGCGCGGTTCGACTTCGTCGCCCATCAGGGTTACGAACACTTCGTCGGCGGCGATGGCGTCTTCGATGCGGACTTTCAGGAGGCGGCGGACGGTAGGATCCATCGTGGTTTCCCAAAGTTGTTCCGGATTCATCTCGCCCAAGCCTTTGTATCGTTGGATGGACATGCCTTTTTGGGCAACGCTCATCAAGATGTCCAAAGCGCCTTCAAAGCTGTCGATGTCGTATTCGTTGTCGCCTTTGTAGAGCTTCGACCCTTTGCCGACCATGCCTTTGAGTGCGGCGGCGGTTTGGGTAAGGGTTTGGTAGGCTTTGCTGTTGAGGAACTTAGGCTCGAGGTAGCTCACCATCACATTGCCGTGCAGCTTGCGAGTGATTTTGATGAACTGGTGTCCTTCGTGGCCTTCGATACGTTCGAGCGCGACTTCTTTTTTGTCCAAGAGGCCGCTCAATTCGGCAACGGCGCGGTCTGCGCTTTCTGCCGTGCTGAGGTCGACCGGCGAAGCGTGCAGCATGGCATGCAGGACGAGTTCGTCAATGATACGGCTTTCTTGCTCGATGACGGTTTTGGCCAACAGGAATTGTTTGGCGGTACTGGCAAGCTCTTCTCCTTCGATGGTGCGGCCGTCTGAAACGATTTTGGCTTTTTCCAAGGCCAAACCGAGCAGCCATTGGTCTTTTTCCAGTTCGTCTTTGAGATAGCGCTCTTGTTTGCCGTATTTGGCTTTGTACAAAGGCGGCTGGGCGATGTAGATGTAGCCGCGTTCGACCAGCTCGGGCATTTGACGGTAGAAGAAGGTCAGGAGCAGGGTGCGGATGTGCGCGCCGTCCACGTCAGCATCAGTCATGATGATGATGCGGTGGTAGCGCAGTTTTTCGGCATTGAATTCTTCTTTGCCGATGCCCGCGCCCAAAGCGGTAATCAGCGTGGCAACTTCTTGGCTGGCCAGCATTTTTTCAAAACGTGCTTTCTCGACGTTTAAAATTTTACCTTTGAGCGGCAAAATCGCTTGGAATTTGCGGTCGCGGCCTTGCATGGCGGAACCGCCTGCGGAGTCGCCCTCGACGAGGTAGAGTTCGGACAGGGCAGGGTCTTTTTCTTGGCAGTCGGCGAGTTTGCCCGGCAGGCCCAAACCGTCCATCACGCCTTTGCGGCGGGTAATTTCGCGTGCTTTGCGGGCTGCTTCGCGCGCGCGCGCGGCATCGACGATTTTGCTGGTGATGATTTTGGCTTCGGCCGGATTTTCTTCAAGGAAGTCGGTCAGGGCTTGGTTGATGACTTCGTTGACGACGGGGCCGATTTCGCTGGAAACCAGTTTGTCTTTGGTTTGCGATGAGAATTTTGGATCGGGCAGTTTGACGGACAAAACGCAGGTCAGGCCTTCACGCATATCGTCGCCGGCGGTTTCCACTTTGGCTTTTTTGGCTACTTCGTTGGCTTCGATATAGTTGTTGATGGTGCGGGTCATCACTTGGCGCAGTGCAGTCAAGTGCGTACCGCCGTCGCGCTGAGGGATGTTGTTAGTGAAACATTGTACGCTTTCTTGGTAGCTGTCGTTCCATTGCATCGCGCATTCGACGCTCATGCCGTCTTTTTCGCCGAACGCGTAGAAGATTTTTTCGTGCAACGGCGTTTTTTTGCGGTTCATGTATTGCACGAAGCCGGCCACGCCGCCGGAGAGGGCGAAGCTTTCGTGTCTGCCGTCGCGTTCGTCGATCAGTTCAATGTCTACGCCGTTATTGAGGAAGGAAAGTTCGCGGATACGTTTGGCAAGGGTGTCGAAGCTGTATTCGACATTGCCGAAGGTTTCGCTGCTGGCGAGGAAGCGTACGGTTGTACCTTTTTTGTCGGAATCGCCGACAACCTTCAACGGCTCTTCGGCTTCGCCGCGTACGAAGCGGACGAAGTGTTCTTTGCCGTCGCGGTAGATGGTCAGCGTTACCCAGTCGGACAGTGCGTTGACGACGGATACGCCCACGCCGTGCAGGCCGCCGGAAATTTTGTAGCTGTTGTTGTCGAATTTGCCGCCTGCGTGCAATACGGTCATGATGACTTCGGCGGCGGAGCGGCCTTCTTTCGGGTGGATGCCGGTCGGCATACCGCGGCCGTTGTCGGCCACGCTGACGGAATTGTCGGCATGGATGGTTACGGTGATTTTGTCGCAATGTCCGGCGAGCGCTTCGTCAATGGCGTTGTCGAGCACCTCGAACACCATGTGGTGCAGGCCGCTGCCGTCCTGCGTGTCGCCGATATACATACCGGGGCGTTTGCGTACCGCTTCCAAGCCTTCCAGCACTTGTATGCTGTCGGCGCCGTATTCTTCGTGTTTTTGGTCAGTCATGGTCTTTTCTTGCTGAATTTCAAGGAATTTTTCCGTGCGCGCAATGAAATGTCAAACGGGCGCGGCGGATGTGTTCCGAAAGGTCAAAATAATAGGCAATTATACCTGATTTTGCTGGAATATTCTGCGTTTTAAGTGCAAAAAGGCCGTCTGAAAGATTAAATTTCAGACGGCCTTTGTATCGGAAAACAGGTTTAGCGTTTGACGCCGCTCAATCGCGCCCAGCCTTCTTCGATTTCGGCAGGCTCGATGTCGAACCATTGGCTGTAAATGCCGCTGAGTTCTTCGACTTGTTCGTCCAAAAGGCCGGATAAAACAATGCGGCCGCCTTGTTTGGTACGCGCGGCAAGCATTTCGCCGAGCATACGCAACGGGTTGGCCAGAATGTTGGCGACAACGACATCAAATTGACCTTGCGGCAGGCCGTCAGGCAGGTAGAACTGAGCGTCGACGTTGTTTTGCGCGGCATTGTCTTTGCTGGCGCGGATGGCTTGTTCGTCAATATCCACACCGATGGCGGAGCCTGCGCCGAGTTTGAGGGCGGCAATGGCCAAAATGCCTGAGCCGCAGCCGTAGTCCAATACGCTTTCACCGCCTTTAAGCTGTGTATCGAGCCATTTGAGGCAGAGTCTTGTGGTCGGATGGCTGCCGGTGCCGAAGGCAAGGCCCGGGTCGAGTTGCAGGTTGACGGCGTTGCCGTTGGGTGCTTCGTGCCAAGACGGGGTAATCCACAGGCGGTCGGAAATTTGAATCGGGTCGAATTGCGCTTGGGTCAGGCGCACCCAGTCTTGATCTTCAAGGATTTCGCCGGTGTATTTCAAATCGTTCAAACCGCATTCCTGCGCGGCGGCTTCGATAATGGAAGCGGCGTCGTCGCTTTCGCCGAAAAGGGCGATGACTTTGCTTTGTTGCCAGATTTGCTCGGTCGGCATGCCCGGTTCGCCGAAAATGGCCTGCTCGTTTTCTGTGCCGGCGTAGGCATCTTCAATGGCGGCGGACAATGCGCCGTGTTCCATCAGCGCGTCGGCAAGGCGTTCGGCGACGGCATCGTTGACGTTGATGGTAATTTGTTGATAGGACATGGTGGGGCTTTCTTTTTAATAAGGCCGTCTGAAAATCGACGTTGTGCTTTCAGACGGCCTTGTAAGGTATGAAACCTGATGATGCGGGTTTATCGCTTTTTCAAACCCAGTACATCTTGCATATCGTACAGGCCTTTTTTGCCGTTTGCCCAAACTGCGGCGCGTACGGCACCGGCGGCAAAAGTCATGCGGCTGCTGGCCTTGTGGGTGATTTCCACGCGCTCGCCGTCAGTGGCGAAGAGGGCGGTGTGGTCGCCGACGATGTCGCCTGCTCGGACGGTGGCAAAACCGATGGTGGACGGATCGCGCGGGCCGGTATGGCCTTCGCGGCCATAAACGGCGCATTCTTTGAGGTCGCGGCCGAGAGCGTCGGCAATGACTTCACCCATGCGTAATGCGGTACCGCTTGGTGCATCGACTTTGTGGCGGTGGTGGCCTTCGATGATTTCGATGTCGTAGCCTTCGTTTAACACGCGGGCAACGGTGTCGAGGATATGGAAGGTCAGGTTGACGCCGACGCTGAAGTTGGCGGCAAAGACAACGCCTGTTTTCTCGCCTGCGGCTTGGATGGCGGCTTTGCCTGCGTCGTCAAAACCGGTGGTGCCGATGATGATGTTGACGCCGTTTTCCACGCATTTTTGCAGGTGTTTCAGGGTTGGCTCGGGACGGGTAAAGTCGATGAGGACATCGCTTTGAGCCAGTACGGCATCCACGTCGTCTGAAATGGCGACGCCGGTTTTGAGGCCGGAGGCGAAGCCTGCATCCAAACCCAATACTTCCGAACCGGAATGCTCGAGTGCGCCGGAGAGGACGGCATCGGGATGGTTGTTGACCGCTTCAACCAAAACGCGACCCATGCGGCCGTTGACGCCGGCAATGGCGATTTTCAATGCACTCATGGGGTTTCCTTATTTTGCTTTGGTTTCGGTAGTCGGAACGACGTTTTGTCCGGCTTGAACGGCTTCGATGGATTTTTGAATGGCATCGCCTTCGGCGCGTGCGAGGACGTCGTTTTCAAAGTACAGGGTCAGGTTGCTTTGTTCTTTGATGATGCCGTTGCGGCTGGTGTTGAAAGTGTAATCCCAGCGGTCGGCATGGAAGGCGTCGCGCAGGAGCGGCGTACCGAGCAGCAGTTGGACTTGGTCGCGGGTCATACCTTGGCGCAGGGAAACCACGGCGCGGGGATTGAGCTCGTTACCTTGAATGATTTTGAGTTTGTAGGATGGAAAGTTGGATACGCGCTCGGCACTGCATGAGGCCAGACCTAAAATAGCGGCGATGGCAAGGCATAAGGCTTTATTCACGGGCTTACCTTTCTGTGTCATTTCGGGAAAGATGTTTATCATCGCTTGAATATTTTTAAAAAGCAAACGATAATCATCTTCTTAATTTTTCTTTTCGCCGATTTTCAATTGCAAGACCGGCGGCAGATTGCCACCCTTTAACGGCCCAATAGTGGGCAAACGGGCGGAAAGTGCGTATTATAACGGTTATTACCTTACAGGGATATTGAATATTATGGAAAAATTCAGCAACATTGCGCAATTGAAAGACAGCGGTTTGAAAGTTACGGGTCCACGTTTGAAAATTTTGGACTTGTTCGAGACTCATGCCGAGGAGCATTTGAGTGCGGAAGATGTGTACCGTATCCTGTTGGAAGAGGGCGTGGAAATCGGCGTGGCGACGATTTACCGCGTGCTGACCCAGTTTGAACAGGCCGGCATTTTGCAACGCCACCATTTTGAAACCGGCAAAGCGGTTTACGAATTGGACAAAGGCGATCACCACGACCACATTGTCTGCGTGAAATGCGGCGAAGTAACCGAATTCCACAATCCGGAAATCGAAGCGCTGCAAGACAAAATCGCCGAAGAAAACGGCTACCGCATCGTCGATCACGCGCTGTATATGTACGGCGTATGCGGCGAATGTCAAACCAAAACCAAACGTTAATCAGTTTGTATGTTGATTTTTCAGACGGCCTTGGGCATTTTCAGCTTGAGGCCGTCTGAAACTTTATGGGCTTTACGATGAAGATTCCTTTTCTTGCGCCACGGGATTATCGTTTCCCCGACCCGTCTTACGCTTTGGCAGAGTGTGACGGCTTGGTCGGCGTCAGTGGTGATTTGGATATGGGGCGGCTGTTGTCGGCGTATGGGCAGGGGATTTTTCCGTGGTTTAGCCGCGACGGTTGGTTTTTCTGGTATGCGGTTGCGCCGCGTGCCGTGATTGTGCCGGAAAACCTGCATATCGGCCGATCGCTCGCCAAAACTTTGCGTCACAAGCCGTATCGGGTAACGGTCAACCGTTGTTTTGAAAAAGTGATTGCCCATTGCGCCAATGTGCCGCGTCCGGAACAGGACGGAACGTGGATAGAACCTGCGTTTCAGACGGCCTATTTGAAGCTGCACCATCAGGGGCATGCGCATTCGTTTGAATGCTGGCTGCCGGATGAACAAGGCGAAATGCAGTTGGCAGGCGGGTTTTACGGCGTGCAAATCGGCTGCGTGTTTTATGGCGAGTCGATGTTTGCCTTGCGTCCCGATGCGTCCAAGATTGCGTTTGCCCGCGCCGTACCGTTTTTGGCGGATTTGGGCGTTGCGCTGATAGACTGTCAGCAGGATACCGAACATATGCGCCGTTTCGGTTCGCAGTTGATGGATTTTGCTGACTTTCAGACGGCCTTGAAGGATTTGAACGCGAAACCGTTAAAGCGGAATATCGAATGCGGCGTGGTGGCTGAAAATCTTCTGCAAAAGATTGGCGGCGAAGATTGATTTATCGGCACGGCGTGTCGGCAGAATGGACAGCTTGCATATCGTAGCTGGAAAATTAGTTAAAAAATAAATGCGATTCCATTCACTTGAACAGGCCGTCTGAAAATCTTGGCTTAGCCGAAATCCGGCCGTGTAACGCTTGGCGCTAATCATGTTAATAGCTGACGAAATCGCTTTTACATGGCAAAATAACGAGTTAAATATTTGTAATAGGGTAGCCTGAATAGGTTTCAGACGGCCCTGATCTATTGAAGGAATCAACATGTCTTTGCAAAACATCATTGAAACGGCTTTTGAAAACCGTGCCGAAATCAATCCGAATACCGTTACCCCAGAAGTGCGTGAAGCGGTTTTGGAAACCATCCGCCAACTCGACTCCGGCAAACTGCGCGTTGCCGAGCGTTTGGGCGTGGGCGAATGGAAAGTCAACGAATGGGCGAAAAAAGCCGTATTGCTGTCTTTCCGCATTCAGGACAATGAAATCCTCAACGACGGTGTGAACAAATACTTCGACAAAGTGCCGACTAAGTTTGCCGATTGGTCTGAAGACGAATTCCGCAGCGCAGGTTTTCGCGCAGTTCCGGGTGCGGTTGCCCGCCGCGGCAGCTTTGTGGCGAAAAATGTCGTGTTGATGCCTTCTTATGTCAATATCGGCGCATATGTCGACGAAGGAGCGATGGTCGATACTTGGGCGACTGTCGGCTCTTGCGCGCAAATCGGTAAAAACGTGCACTTGAGCGGCGGCGTCGGCATCGGCGGCGTACTCGAGCCTCTGCAAGCCAGCCCGACCATTATTGAAGACAACTGCTTCATTGGTGCGCGTTCTGAAATTGTTGAAGGCGTGATTGTCGAAGAAGGCAGCGTGATTTCTATGGGTGTGTTCATCGGTCAATCCACCAAAATCTTTGACCGTACTACCGGCGAAATCTATCAAGGCCGCGTACCGGCTGGTTCGGTTGTCGTATCCGGCAGCATGCCTTCCAAAGACGGCAGCCACAGCCTCTACTGCGCGGTTATCGTTAAACGCGTGGACGCGCAAACCCGTGAGAAAACCAGCGTGAACGAATTGTTGCGCGGTATCTAATCGGATAACGATGACGCCGACCGAGGGTGGGTGGCAAAGCCTGCTTTACGGTCGGGTGTGAACACAAAACAGGCAGAATGTTCTGCCTGTTTTTTATGGCTTAAAGGCCGTCTGAAATGATTCAGACGGCCTTTTGTTTTTGATGATGAGTTGTTTAAGAGTAATCGAAGGAGAGGGGTTCCTTGCCTGAAATTACGCTTTCGGCCAGTCGGCGCAATAGTATTGCCAATAGACTTCGATAAAAGGAATCTCGCCGTAATCGCACAACCACGGTTTGGCGCGTGTGGTGTAGTGGATAACTGGTGGGACGGTGTCGGGTTTGGGGAATACTTCGCTGAGGTTTCGTTTTTGGAAATATTCGACTGCGCCGGTTTGGAAGTTCCAAGACTCGTTCAATTCCAGCCAGCTTTTTCGGAAGACGGTGTTTAAGAAACATTGGTCGCCATAGGGTACGGCTTCGTTGAGGCAGGCGGCGGTTTTCAGCAGTTGCTCCGCGATATTGTGTTCCCGCCATTGCGCCAAGTCGGCCAACAACATACCTGAATTGAAATAGGGCGTGGTGTGCAGGTCGATAGGGTGTTCCCACTCAGTGCGCACCAAAACGGAATCTTGTACCGCCGCAACGGGATAGCCGCGCATATCGAGGTTGAACAAATCGTGTAGGGACTGGGTAACCACCATATCGCTGTCGAGATACAGGGCGCGGTCGACGGGCAGGTGTTGCATCATCAGGCGGAAAAATGCGGCATCCGAAATATGGGACAAGCGGCGATATTGGCTGAAGTCGACTTCGATTTTGACGTCATTCAGGCGGTTGCCGCTGGCCGCGAGCTTTTGGTTGGTATAGTCGATCCATTCCCGCCTGAAGGTATTGTGCATGAGGTAGAAATCGACATTTGTGTTGTGGGTACAGACGGATTTCATCAGGGTGTGAACCTGCTCGGCATAGCCGGTATCGGCGGCAAGGACGATGGTGATGTTGCTCATTGGTTAAATTCCCTTTATTTGCAATGTCTTAAATTTTATCAGTCATTTTCTCGGTCTTGTGCGGTCGGTAAGGCAGCTTGGTCTTCGTTTTCCGATACGGCTTTTTCTACTAAATCGCGTTGCAGCTGTTTACCGGCTTTGATGCCCAATTTGCGCAGTTTTTCGGTGCTGCTGATGAGGTTGCCCCTGCCGGAAACCAAGCGGCCATAGGCCGTCTGAAACTGGGATTGAGCCTGACCGAGCGCTTTATTGATGCCGTCCATGCTTTCAACAAAGCCGACAAATTTGTCATAGAGTTTGCTGCCTGCCTCAGCAATCGCCAGCGCGTTTTGGTTTTGCTGCTCGTTGCGCCAGATGTTGGCAACGGTGCGCAGGGTAGCGAGCAGGGTACTGGGGCCGGTCAGCATGATGCGTTTGTCGAAACACTCTTGGAAGAGGTTTGGATCGTGTTGCAGGGCAAGGAGGTAGGCCGGTTCGACAGGGACGAACATAAAGACGAAGTCCAACGTTTTGACGCCCTCAAGGTCGGTGTAATCCTTTGCGGCCAAGCTTTTGATGTGGGCGCGGATACTGGCGACGTGGTTGGCAAGCTCGCGCTCTGCTTCTGCGCCGGTACTTTGCGTATAGCGGACGTAGGCGGTCAGCGATACTTTGGAGTCGATGACGATTTGTTTGTTGTCGGGCAGATTGATGAGGACGTCGGGCTGGAGGCGGCGCTGGGTACCGTCTGCTTCGTGGCGGACGCTGGAAGCTTGAACGATGTATTCGCGGCCTTTTTGCAGGCCGGAATTTTCCAATACGCTTTCCAAAATCATCTCGCCCCAGTTGCCTTGGGTTTTGTTTTGCGTGCCGGTCAGCGCAGTGGTCAGCGCTTTGGCATCGTGGTGGAGCTGGGTGTTGAGTGTTTGCAGGCGTTTGAGCTCGTTTTCGATGGTCAGGCGCTCTTTGGCTTCTTTTTCATAAGTCTGCTGAACCAGCTCGCTGAAGCCGTGTATGCGTTCGTTGAGTGGATTGAGCAGTTGCTGGAGATGGTCGTGGTTTTGTTCGGTAAAGCGGCGGCTTTTCTCTTCCAAAATAGTGTTGGCGAGGTTTTGGAACTGGTCGCTCAAGTTTTTACGCGCATCTGCCAGCAGGGCCAGCTTTTCTTCGGCAGCCTGACGGTCTTTTTCCGATTGGGTGTTGAGGCGCTCGTTTTGGACTTGAAGCGCGTGGTTTTGCTCCAAAAGGGCGGCGTATTCTTGTTTCAGACGGCCTTTTTCGGCTTCCTGTTGCTGTAAAAGGCTGTTTTTTTCGTCGATATTGGCTTTTTCTTGCGTCAGTTGTGTGGAGAGGCGTTCGTTTTGGACTTGCAGCGCATGGTTTTGCTCTAACAGCGTATCGTAGTCTTGTTTCAGACGGCCTTTTTCCGTTTCTTGTTGTTGCAAAAGCGTATTTTTATCCGCACTCAATGCCTGTTCTTGAACCAGTTGCGTGTTTAGGCGCTCGTTGTTGATTTGCAGGTTTTGCGCGCTTTGCTGCCATTTTGCACATTCGTGTTTTAAAGCTTCGGCTTCGGCCTCGCAATCTTGCAGATAGGCAATTTGTTTTTCGGCTGCGGCAAAGCGGTTGCCCGTCTCCTGCAATTCGTCTTGCAATTCCTGCACGGTATGGCGGCTTTGCGCCAAATCCGCCGCAGTTTGAACCTGCACCTGTTCGGCAAACTCATGCAGGCGGCGGCTTTCGGCTAATTCTTGCAAAACAATAAAGTGTCGGCTTTGGGCTTGGTAGCGTGTTATCAGCCAAGCAAACAGCGCGCCGATAAAAAATGCGGCCGCGCCGGTCAGGATTAGGATGTTGTTCATGCTGGAAATAGTCAATACGCAGAATGTTTCACTATATCATATATTTGCAGCGCATTTTATGGTCGGATAGGTGCTAGAAACGAGTGTTTTCTTTAAAAGAAGCTATCAAAGGTATTGGTTTTGACTAATTGAAGATTTGGTTTGAGAAAAAGATATGTTTATAACATTTTGAATTTAAAAATATATTTAATTTAGAGTGCAAATTTGCAACAAAATAGGAGGGATTTTATGGGCGCAGCAAGATACGTTTGTAGTGTGTATGTAATTAAGACATCGGTGTCATTGAAAAAGACATCGGTGTCATTTTCAAAACAAAATATAAATTAACGAAAATCTTTATTATGTATGTTTTTAGTATTTTATCTTTACGGAAATATTGTATTAATTAACGATTAACACGGTATGATTCGTCTTGTCGGCAGCGCAGATGCCGGCGAAAAAATGTGTATGTTGTTAAATAACATTTTGTATCTATGAAAAAGGACTACTTGAAATGGGGCATTTAATAACGCTTGCCGCCGCTTCTTTAATCGGCATGTCGGGGATACCGGCCTCCGCACTCGGCGTCGCCTACAATATTGAAACGGTAGTACACAAATAATTCAATTATAAACGAATTGATTACAATACTTCAGAAAACGCAACTTAGGCCGTTTTTCGGCCGACAGACAAGAAAGTGAGACAAATAATGAAAACTTTAATCAAACTGGCAGCCGCCTCTTTAATCGGTATGTCCGGCCTGACCGTCGGCGTAACCAATATCGCCCACAATATGGCTGATGCCGACAAATAAAAAAATACACAACACACCCTTAAATACACAGAAAAGAGTTAAAATGAAAACATTAATCAAATTGGCTGCGGCTTCTTTGATCGGCATGTCCGGTTTGACAGTTGGCGCAACCAAAATCGCAAAAAATATGGCAGAAGCTGCCAATAAATAAACGCAAGTAAAATTAAGCTTGTTTTGGTGATAAAAAAGGCCGTCTGAACATTCAGACGGCCTTTGTATTTGATGGCAAACTGTTTTATTTGCCGATACAGAAGCGCGAGAAAATTACGCCCAGCAAATCGTCGGCGGTAAATTCGCCTGTGATTTCGCTGCACGCGTTTTGGGCGAGGCGCAGGTGTTCGGCGAAAAGCTCGATTTGGTTGTTGTCGCAGAGGGCGGCGTTTTCCAGCTCGGCTTCGGCTTCGTGCAGGGCGTTGAGGTGGCGGCTGCGGGCGAGGAACAGGCTTTCGCTTTCGCCCTGCCAGCCGACTTCCTGCAACAGGGTGTGCTTGAGCAAATCGAGGCCGGCGCCGGTTTTGGCGGACAGGCTGATAACGCTTTCTGCGCCGGTTTGCGCGAGGCTGTCTGAACGGACGGCGACGGGTTCGCCGGTCAGGTCGGCTTTGTTGTGGATTTCGATTTTTTTCAAACCTTCGGGCAGACTGTTTAAAATAGCTTGGGTTTTGGCGTTCACACCTTCGCGCGGGTCAATCAGAATCAGGGCGACATCGGCTTCAGAAACGGCTTTGCGGCTGCGCTCGATGCCGATTTGTTCGACCACGTCGTCGGTTTCACGCAGACCGGCGGTGTCAATGATGTGGACGGGTACGCCGTCGAGGGTGATTTGTTCGCGCACGGTGTCGCGGGTGGTGCCTGCGATGTCGGTTACGATGGCGATGTCGTCGCCAGCCAAGGCGTTGAGCAGGCTGGATTTGCCGACGTTGGGCGCGCCGACGAGGACGACGTTCATGCCTTCGCGCAAAATCGCGCCTTGTTCCGCACTGGCGAGGACGGTTTTCAGACGGCCTTGCAGGGCTTGAAGCTTGCCGCGCGCGTCGGCGGCTTCGAGAAAGTCGATGTCTTCTTCGGGAAAGTCCAGTGTGGCTTCGACCAGCATCCGCAAAGTAATAAGGTCGTCCACCAGCTCGTGTATGTGTTGGGAAAACGCGCCTTTGAGCGAACGCAACGCCATGCGTGCGGCGGACTTGCTGGAGGCGTCGATGAGGTCGGCAACGCTTTCGGCTTGGGCAAGGTCGAGTTTGTTGTTGAGGAAGGCGCGTTTGGTAAATTCGCCCGGTTCCGCCATGCGCGCGCCCAGTTCGAGGCAGCGCGAGAGCAGCATGTCCATCACGACGGGGCCGCCGTGCCCCTGCAATTCAATCACGTCTTCGCCGGTAAAGCTGGCGGGGGCGGCGAAGTAGAGCAGGATGCCGTTGTCTATCGGCTGCCCGTCGCCGCCGAGAAAATCAGTGTAAAGCGCGGTACGCGGTTTGGGCGTTTTGCCGCCGCTGAGGGTTTGCGCCAAAGGCAGCAGGTTTTTGCCGGAAAGACGGATAACGCCGACGCCGCCGCGTCCGGGGGCGGTGGCGATGGCGGCGATGGTGGGTTGGGTTGCGGACATGAGAACTCGCGTATAGATAAATTTAATGGGCGTATTATAGCAAAAGGCCGTCTGAAACTTTGGGTTTTGGGGTTTCAGACGACCTTTTTAGCAGATTGGAAATGTGGGCGTACTACTTGAATGGTTCAAGTATTTTTAATTTCCAAATCATCCGGCAGTAAGTCGTGTACGGAACAGTTTAAAGCAGAAGACAGTTGATATAGTTTATCAACCGTTATGTTGACCTCCCCCCTTTCTATTCTACCCATATAGCTTCTGTCTATATCGGCAAGTAAGGCTAAGCTTTCTTGGTTGATATTGGACTGTTTGCGGATTTCTCGAATTTTTATACCTATCAATACACTGATTTTACTCATGAGATTTGTCTTCACAAATCTCAAAATATCCAATTTTGACGCTTATTTATCCACGGATTATAATCCGTATTTTTAGAAAATATCTAATGTGGAGAACGTTAAATGGCAAGTTATATTGAAAGCTCTTTAGGGCGAGGTGAACGTATTGTTTATAAAGCGCAAGTATCGTGGTTTTCCCAATTCTGGAGGATTTTTTTCGGTATCCTGCTGTTGATGTGGGTAATCGGTATCGTATTTATAGTGTTCGCGGTATTGAATGTAATGACAACCGAGCTTGCTTTAACTAACAAAAGGGTTATCGCTAAGTTTGGCTTTATCCGCCGGCAAACAATTGAGATAAATATCAACCGTATCGAAAGTATTTCGGTAAATCAAGGTTTTTGGGGCAGGATTTTCAATTATGGCTCCGTAGTGGTCAGAGGGACGGGCGGCAGTCATGCTCCGATTCCTTATATCGCTCGACCAATGGAGTTCCGTCAACAATTCAATGATTTTATAGATAACGAAATTGGTGGTGGCTCGAAAAATCAAATTGAATTAAAACCGCCTGCCGTTTGAGGTGGGTGGAAACGGTGGTTTTTGTTTTATATAGCCCAATTACTTTATTTTCGATACGCAATACCTATTGCCGTCATTTCCGCGCAGGTGGGACTGACGAGGTTGGAAGCCTTGAAATATCGGAAGTTAGTTATGTTTGCTATAGCAAAATTGTAATTAAATATTTATTTCTATCGATCCGAATATGAAAAGGCCGTCTGAAACTTTGGGTTTCAGACGGCCTTTAAATTAAGATGATTAAACAGCGGCGACGGTAAAGCGTTCAAACAAATGCGCTTTGTTTTCCACATCGTCGGCGATGGCGACTGCCAAATCGGCCACGCTGATGCCTGCCGGAATTTCACCGTCCATCAGCAAATCGTCTTTGCCCAAGCGGTATTTGCCGGTTTTGTCTTCGCTGAAGCCGCCGTCCGTGCCCAGTCGTGCCGGAGGGGAAACGAAAGACCAGTTCACGGCGCGGCAGGAGTTCTGCCAAGAGATGGCGTGCGGCATTGGCGCCGTCGAAAATTTCTTTCGGGAAGTCAGGCGTATCGATAAGTTGCAAACCGGGTGCTACATACAGGCTGCCCGCGCCGCCAACTACCAATAAATAAGGCACTTGCGCTGCTTTTGCCGCTTCGACGATGCTGTTTGCGCCGCGTGTAAAATCCGCGCCGATATTGGGATTGCTCCAACCCGGATTGAACGCGCTGACCACGGCATCAAAACCGGCCAGTTTGTCGGCAAAATCTGCTGCGTTGACATCTGCGGAGACAGCGGCAACATTTTGCGCTTGGAACACTTTGTCTGTGTTGCGGGCGAAAGCGGTTACTTCATGACCGCGACCTGCCAATTCTTGAACGACTGCGTTGCCGACATAACCTGTTGCACCGATAACTGCGATTTTCATATTTAACTCCTTGTGGGGATGTGATTGATTAGATGAGTGCATTGTAAGGCCGTCTGAAACGCTTGATAATCCTTGTTTTGCTGTTATTATTGTGAAGTTAAACTAAATAATTATTTCCAAATGCAAGACATCAAACCCTTACTTGTTTTCGCTACCGTCCTCGAACACGGCAGCATGAACGCCGCCGCTGCCGCGTTGGGCATGACTCCGTCTGCCGTCAGCCAGCACATCAACCGCCTCGAAGCCCTGCACGGCATCAAGCTGTTAAACCGCAGCACGCGCAGCCTTGCGCCTACCGATGCCGGCCGCGCCTTGGGCGAATACTGCCGCCGCCTCGCCGCCACGCTTGCCGATACGCGTACCGTTATCGACAATCTGAAAACCGAACCCGTCGGCGAATTGCAGATTTCCTTGACGTCTACGGTCATCGAATCCCGTGCTTTTCAGACGGCGTTTGCAAGATTGCAAACCGAGTTCCCAAAAATCCGCCCCGTCCTCAATTTCAGCGATACCTTGGACGACCTGCAACACAATCAGACCGACATCGCCATACGCGGCGGTGATCGGGCTTTGGACGATCCCAACTTGGTTGCGCGCCATCTCGTGACGTGGCCGTATATGATTTGCGCCGTGCCCGATTATCTCAACCGGCATCCGCCCATTACCCATCCCTCTCAGCTTCATGCGCACCGCTGGCTGCATTTTTTACCTGTCCGCACCACCTTGCAAAACGGTGAAGAAAGCTATTTTCTCGATGTCGCCGACAGCATTGCCTGCACGCATCTTGCCGCCGTCCGCAGCCTGACCGAAAGCGGTTTCGGTTTGTCTTTGCAAGTAGGCGGCGAAGTGAGGGAAAAAATTGAACAGGGCTGTCTGAAAGTGGTTTTGCCGGAATGGACATTGCCGCCGATCAGCCTTTATTTGGTGACGCCTTATCGTGTGCAGTCTGCCAAAACCGAGGCTGCCGTGCGCATTTTTACCGAGAGTTTTGCCAAGGAAGGGGATTTATGAACGCGGAAAATTGGCGCGTTTACCTGATTTTGTGCGAAAACGGCGCGTTTTATTGCGGCATCAGTAACCGTCCGCAAGAGCGATTTGCGGCGCATTTGTCAGGAAAAGGCGCGAAATACACGAGGTTGAACAAGCCTGTCGAGATGCGCATCGTTTCAGACGGCCTGAACAAAAGTGAAGCGCTGAAACGGGAAATCGGCATTAAGAAATTGACGGCAGAGCAGAAGCGGGGATTATGGGCTGAAGCTGAAACATTGGCAAAAGGTTAATGGCGGCAATGGATTAAATTGTAGTCGGGATATGAATAACCACATAAATAGGTAAGCCTGCTGGTGTCTTTTGCATAGGCAAGCGGCAAATATTTATTAACATGATTCAAAAAGGCCGTCTGAAACCTGATTTGGGTTCAGACGGCCCTTTTAGGATAAGAGGCGGTTTAATGCTTATGGTATTATCTAGAAAGTTTGTAAAAAATTGAATTTAAAAAGAAACATTAAGATTTAAGAGTATAACTGATTGAACAATAAAATGAAAATTATCACGCCAAATGACAAATGGGCGTGGATTTCTATCTGAGTAGAGGTGTGATGTCAATATGTTTTTCCTGTTTTTGTGACAAAATCTGATTTATGCCAATATTTATTATAGTGTAGGTCGAAGGTATTAGTTTCTATGCTAGAATTTTTAAGCTGTTTATATAAAACAGTGATTTAAACTAAAACTAAGGAAAGACAGAACATGAACAAATTACTGATTGCCGTAATGATGATGGCTGGTTTGACAGCTTGTTCCCAAGAGGCTAAACAGGAGACTCAAGAGGCTGCTCAAGCCGTTGCATCTGAAGTTAAAAACGAAGTTGCTTCTGCTGCTGATACTGCTGCGTCTGCCGCTCAAGAAGCTGCCGATAAAGTCGAAGCCGCTGCCAGCAAAGCAGAGGAAGCCGCTAAACCTGAAGAAGCTGCCAAGCCTGAAGAGAAAGCCGAAGCGCCTGCCGCTGAGGCCAAGCCTGCTGAATCCGCCAAAGTGGACGGCAAAGCTGTTTTTGAAGCGAACTGTAAAGCATGCCACAGCGGCTTGATTCCCGGCGCTCCTGCAGTAGGCAAAAAAGAAGACTGGGCGCCTCGCATTAAACAAGGCAAAGACACCTTGCACAAACACGCCCTCGAAGGCTTCCAAGCCATGCCTGCCAAAGGCGGCAACGGCAGCTTAAGCGACGACGAAGTGAAAGCCGCAGTTGACTACATGGCCAACGAATCCGGCGCTAAATTCTAAATCGCACCGATTGAAACGCACCTTGCAACAAGGTGCGTTTTTTATAGGCAGACGGATGAAAGTTGAAATAGGGCCGATAAACAGGCAAAGGCCGTCTGAAACATTTTATTTTGAAGCACAATCGGCTAAAATCAGGCGAATTATTTTATGCAGGAGCAAACCATGAGCAATCAACACGACAACGTAGATGCCGGCGAAATCGCCAAGTTCAGCCAAATCGCCGATAAATGGTGGGATAAAAACGGCGAATTCAAGCCCCTGCATGACATCAACCCCTTACGCCTCGACTATATCGACGGCTATGCCGGATTGGCAGGCAAACGCGTGCTGGATGTAGGCTGCGGCGGCGGGATTTTGTCGGAAAGCATGGCCAAACGCGGCGCAGAACACGTGACCGGCATCGATATGGCGGAAAAATCCCTGCAAACCGCCGCTGCCCATGCGGCCGCTCAACATGTTGCCAATATCGATTACCGCTGCATCCGTGTCGAAGATCTCGCCGCCGAGCAACCGCACAGCTTTGACGTGGTAACGTGTATGGAAATGATGGAACACGTTCCCGATCCGTCCGCCATCGTTCAAGCCTGTGCGAAACTGGTCAAATCCGACGGCATGGTGTTTTTCTCCACCATCAACCGCAATCCCAAATCTTATCTGCATCTGATTGTCGGTGCGGAATATCTATTGAAATTTGTCCCCAAAGGCACGCACGACTGGAAAAAATTCATCACGCCGGCAGAACTCGCGCGTATGTGCCGCCAAGCCGGATTGGATACCGTTGGCAGCAAGGGCATGACCTATAATTTGTTGAGCGGTCATTATTCCCTGTGTGACTCGACCGAGGTCAACTATATGGTTGCCTGCCGTCCGGCATAAGGTTCAACTGATAAAACACACGGGCTTACCTAATATTTGAAATGGTATGTCAAAAGCAACTTGATTCAAATATCGGTAAGGCAAATCAGGCCGTCTGAAAAGAAAAAAGGCATGTTCGATACATGCCTTTTTTGTATGTGCAGTGCAGTTGTCGCCCTTATTCCGTCCAAGACGAATACGGATGTTTGCTCAAATACGCATTGGTGAATTTACCGTCTGCCGTGATTTCCTTGCCCAGCCAAGACGGTTTTGGGAACTCGGTATCTTCAGACGGCAATTCGATTTCCGCCACAATCAATGGCGCATTGTCGCCGAAATATTCGTCGATTTCATACACAAAGCCTTCAAATTCGACCCGGTAGCGGTATTTTTCCATTTTAAACGGACACATGTCCGCCATCATCGCCTGCGCGTGAGATAACGGAATTTCGTATTCAAACTCGCTGCGCGTCATGTCGGAAATATAGCCTTTCAGGGTCAGCCAGGCTTGCGAGCCGATAATCCGCACACGGATGGTGCGCTCTTTTTCCACGCTCAAATAGCCCTGTTGCAACACCAGCGGCTCGCCTGCCGCTTCGCGCCAACTGTCATCCGCCAGCAAAAAGCGGCGTTCGATTTCGACCGTCATGAATTCTTTCCTTATTTACCAAACAGGCCGTCTGAAGATCAAAACGGCTTGAAAACCACCATATAAAGCGCGGCCACCATCATCAATACAGGGAGTTCGTTGAATACCCGATACCAGCGGTGCGAATACACATTGCTGCCGTTTTGAAAACGGCGCAGCAGCAGGCCGCAATAAAGCTGGTAAGCCAAGAGCAACAGGCCGCACAATAATTTAACCGCCAGCCAGCCGTTGCCCCACCAATTGTTTACAAATCCGATGGCCGCGCCAAATATCAGCGTTCCCCAGCCCAAAGGCGACATAAAGCGGTACAGCCTGCGCGACATATCCGTCAGCCGTACATATTCCACGCTACCAGGCTCTAATTGCGCCAGATTCACATAAATCCGCGGCAGATAAAACAGTCCGGCAAACCAAGAAATCACAAAAAATATGTGTAACAGCTTAAACCACAAATACATTTCAGACGGCCCCAAAACCTAAAACCATTATTTTATCCGCAATACGGCCCGAGCCAAAATAAAATAGTCAAAACAATCTGATTTAGTTCGCCACAACAATGTGTTGCAGGCGCGATTTTACCCAAAAACCAAATTGTAAATTTCGCAACAATATGCAAGTTGATATACGCACAATGCAAAAAACTTGTTAAAATCCTATGCTATTTAATTATAAAAACATTATGGACGGAAAACATGAAACAATTTGAAATCAGCAACAGCGTCAGGAAAGAGCTTAGCAACTACCTGAATACGCGCAATCTAAACCTCAAAGCCGCCATGGACAACGAAACAACCAATGGCGAAGTCGCGGCCATCGTTCATGCAGGATTGCCGGCGATGATTCGGAAAATCTATTCTTTGGAAAAAATGAAAACCTTTTTCTGGATGAAAAAAGATTTGATGATGGAATTTATCAATATGCGTTTGGCAGCCGGCGATAAAAATGGTAAAAACTAATTTTAGCGATGGGCATGGGGAGACAGGAGTTTGAAATGCGGACTTCTGTTTTTCTCGAAGTCTTGTTAGGGACAGGGCTTACTTATTATTCCTAATCAGTTTTGGCAACCGAAAGGCCGTCTGAAATTCAAATGATAGGGCATGGGAACATGCCCTGTTTTTATGGGCGGTTGGTCTGCATTAGGGAAATATTGAGCTTGGCAATCATTGTGGCGTTCCGCGCTGGGTGGGTTTATCGGCTGAATGGTTTTATATTTGTTTTGCTGAAAATATTGAATTGATTATAAAAAGGCCGTCTGAAACATTTCAGACGGCCTTTAGCATTGAATCAGCAATTAAAACGGCGGATTTTCAAATCAAGCTGCGTTGTCGAAACCGCTGTGGCGGAGCAGGGCATCCAGGCTTGGTTCGCGGCCGCGGAAGGCTTTGAAGGATTCTGCTGCGCTGCGCGAACCGCCGACAGCCAGTATTTCTTTCCAGAAGCGGTGGCCGGTTTCGGCAACGTCGTCGCTTTCTTCAAAAGCGGCGTAAGCGTCTGCACTCAAAACTTCCGCCCATGCGTAGCTGTAATAGCCTGCGGCGTAGCCGCCGGCGAAGATGTGGCTGAAGCTTAAGGCAAAGCGGTTGTATGCCGGCGGTTGGGTTACGGCGACTTCTTGACGCACTTTGTCCAAGATTTGCGGCCATTCTTTCAGACGGCCTTCATCTTCCTGATGGTAGATTTCCATGTCGAAGAGGGCAAATTCCATTTGACGGACGAGGAACATACCGCGTTGGAAGTTTTTGGCCGCGTGCATTTTGTCGAACAGCTCTTTTGGCAATACCGCGCCGGTTTCTTCGTGCGAGGACATTTGCGCCAATACGTCGTATTCCCAAACGAAGTTTTCCATGAATTGGCTAGGTAGCTCGACCGCGTCCCATTCGACGCCGTTGATGCCGGATACGCCCACTTCGTCAACTTGGGTCAACAAGTGGTGCAGGCCGTGGCCGGTTTCATGGAAGAGGGTGATGATTTCGTCGTGGCTCAAACGCGCTTCTTTGTCGCCGACCGGAGGGGTGAAGTTGCAGACGAGGTAGGCGGTCGGCAGTTGCAGCGTACCGTCGGCGAAACGGCGGCGGCCTTTATAGCCGTCCATCCATGCGCCGCCGCGTTTGCCTTCGCGTGCGTACAAGTCCATGTAAACGCCGCCGATGGTTTGGCCGTCTTGTTTCAGCTCGAAATAGCGCACGTCTTTGTGCCAAACGGGGACGGTTTTTTCAGCCAGCTCGATACCGTAGAGTTTTTTGATTTGGGCAAACAGGCCAGCCAATACTTTGCTGATAGGGAAGTATTTTTTCACTTCGGTTTCGCTGAAGGCGTATTTGGCTTGGCGCAGTTTTTCGGCGGCGTAGCTCAAATCCCAAGATTGCGGATCTTCGATATTCAGGCTCTCGCGTGCAAAGGCTTTGATTTCGGCAAAGTCTTTTTCGGCAAACGGTTTGGCGCGGCGGGCAAGGTCGTGCAGGAAATTCAGAACCTGTTCGGGCGTATCCGCCATTTTGGTTGCCAGCGACAGCTCGGCGTAGGTTTTGAAGCCAAGCAGTTTGGCGGTTTTCAACGCGTTTGCAAGCGTTTGTTCGACGTTGGCCGTGTTGTCGAATTTGCCTTCGTCAGACAATTCGCTGGCACGGGTAACATAGGCGCGGTAGATTTGTTCGCGCAGTTCGCGGTTGTCGGCGTATTGGATAACGGCAAGGTAGTGCGGAATCTGCAGGCCGATTTTGTAGCCTGTTTTGCCTTCGCTTTGCGCGGCGGCGGCAAACATGGCGAGGGAGTCTTCGGGGATGCCGGCAAGCGGCGCGGCATCGTCAAAGTAAATGCCGAAAGCGTCGGTCGCGTCTTGGACGTTTTGTGCGAATTTGGCACCCAGTTGCGCGCCTTCGGTTTGCAGTTGCGCCAGTTCTGCCTGCTGTTCGGGCGGTAATTCGGCACCGCTGAGGACGAAATCGCGCAAGTCGTGGTTGAGCTTGGTTTGCTGCGCAGGGGAGAGGGTGTTGAATTCGGCAGAATTTTTGATGATTTTGAAGCGGTTGTACAACTCGATGTCTTGACCGATTTCGGTGAAGAAAATGGTGATTTCAGGCATCAATTCGTTGTATACGGCACGCAGCTCGGGCGTATCGACCACGGAGTTGAGATGGGAAACCACGCTCCAAATGCGGCCGACGCGTTCGGTAATGTCGGTTAGTTTTTCGACGGTGTTGGCCCAGTCGGTGTGCGTTTGCGCTTTGATGGCGGCGATTTGCTCGCGCGCTTCGGCGATGGCGGTTTGCAGGGCGGGTTTGATGTCTTCGGTTTTGATTTGGTCGAAACGGGGTTCTTCGCCCAAGTGGAGCAGGACGTTGTCGTTCATATGGTTTCTCCTGAATAAGATGGATTCAGACGGCCTTGTGGCCGTCTGAAAAGAAAACGATAGGCGTTATATGGTGGCAGACAGGCAGAATTAAAGTATTCCGCCTGCCTGTCGGCCAATCTTATTCTGCGCCGCGCGGATTGGCGTGCAATGGCGCAGCCAGCTCGAGGCGCATGGTGGTGCCTTCTGGGGCATAAACCGCATTGGCAACATTGGTTTGCAGGGATTCGGCAAACGAGCCGCGATACACTTTTGCGCCTTGGTGGGTCAGGTTGGATTGTACGTCGACGTACACTTCGCCGCCGATTTGACGCCAGAGGTAGCAGAAGGTGTAGTCTTCGGACAGGTAGCGTTTGCTTTCAGGATCGACCATGCAGTCGAAGAAGCGGTAGTGCAGGCCTTTGTTTTCCGGGCTGTAGTCGCTGTCGGAGACGTAGTTCAACTCGGGGTAGGCCTCTATCATTTTTTCAAATACGCTACGTTTGATAACCATGAAGCCGGTTGGCGCGTCATGAACTTTCATGAAGCCTTCTTCATCCACTTTCAGGACGATTTCACCGTTTTCGTTTTTGTCGTTGGTGTTGACGGTGTAAGAAGTGTACATGCGCTCAAAATCGGCTTGGGTCATGCCGGCCGGAAGGCCTGCTTCAGGCCAATTCTCGCGTTTGAGCGGATAAACGCCGGCTACAACGTCTTTGTCGGCCAAAAGCAGGCGGTAGAATGAATCGGGAGAGAAGCCGATGTCGGAGTCAATCCAAAATAAATGCGTCCATTCTTTGTTTTCCAAAAATCTGGCCACGCAGTTGTTGCGCGCGCGCGTAATCAGGCTTTCGCCGCGTTGCATCATCACTTGAAGCGGCAGGCCGAGGGAGGCGTTGGTGTGGACGATGTTTAGAAGTGAGAGGGTATAGTTGTGGAAATATTTGCCGTCATGGCTGGGGGTCATGATTACAGGGTACATTTCGGCAAGGGCTGATTCGGGCAACATGAGTTTTCCTTATTGTTGATTGTGAATTTGGGTATTGTAAGGGATTTGATAGTATATATAAACTGGGCTATTTTAATTTATTGATTAATCGGCATTGCGTGCGCAAGAATTCGTCCAAAATCGCCTGTTGGATTTCCAAGCGTTTGGCCACGGGCGAGGCAAAGCGCACGATGATGTTGTACACCTTGTCATCATGTGGCACGCGGGATACACGCGGTTGTGCGGCGGGCGTGATAAACAACTTTTGGGTTTGCACGTTTTCCAAATGCTGCTTGATGGCAGGGACATAAGGCTCGCACAAGGGCTCAAGAACATCTTTCAGACGGCCGATGATTTCGTCCGAATCCAAATGAATCGGCACGGGGATTTCCACTGTATGAATTACATAATCGCCCAAAATATTGTCGCGGCGCACGGGGTGGCTTAGAAGTAAGCTGTTGGGAAACGAGAGCGTTTTGCCGGAAAGCTGGCCAACCAACGGATTTGGGCCTATTTGCATCATCAGCGTGTTCAGCATATTGATATCGACCACCCGTCCGCGCAGGCCGTTGATTTCGATATAATCGCCGATGGAATATTGTTTAGTCACCGAGCGCAGGATGCTGCCGGACAAACACATAATCAATTCTTTGGTTGCTACCACAATCGCTGCGGCTACCGCAAACATCGACAACGCCAACGTTTGAATCTGCGCCGCCCAAATCATCGCCAGCCCGAACAAGAGCAGCAGCATGGTGATGTTGCGGCTGACCACCAGCGAACGGCGTTTGTTTTCAATGCTTAAATCCGGATGGCTGCGAAAATGAGCCGAGAGTAAAATGCTGCGCCCGGCAATGATGGCCACAATCATCAAAGCCGATTTGATGATTTCTTCACTGACAGGCAAAGCGTTTAGCCATTCCTGTATGGTGTTCCACATAATACTGTTTCCTTTCCCTTTTTAAGCCGTCTGAAAACCCACGCGTTCAAAAATTTCTGCCGCACACGCTTCCGATACCGCAAACAAAGTTGCCACACTGCCCAAAGCCCGTTGTGCTGCCACGCTCAAATCGTCGCGACATACTTCGCCCAGCCACTCAACCGGCCGCACCAGCGACATTTTCTCATCGTCCCATTGCGGACAATGTACTGCGCCGCCTGTAATCCTGCCGATCCGATAACGGCGCAGGGCAGGCGAGTAGGTCAGTACGGCATCTCCATCGGCCAACTCGTTGGCAAACCGCCACATCTGAGCCGCACCCGATTGCGCTGTTCTCAATTTCACATCCGGCACGGCCGAACGGTAAATATCCGTCAGTTTCTCACGGCCAAAACCCTTGGCCGCCGCTTCGGCCAGCATGGGCCAGGCCAACGCCGCCACGCCGCGCTCGAAAAATACATCATAAAGCGCACCTTGCGTGCTGCGAACCATATAAAGTCTGGCTTGTTTTCCCATTGCAGTACCTGTTTGTTTGAAGAATCCATCCCTTTGTTTCCATGTTACCTGTTACGGCTGAAAAATTCGATATTTTACATTGCCGGAAGGGTTTGAAGTTCTCGCTGAAAATAAATGAATTATAGATGAAAGGCCGTCTGAAAAATAAAATAGGCTTATATATCAACAGATGATATATCGTAACAATATATTAATAACTGTAAAATTTTTTACGTTTGTATCAAAAAAAAGATAAAATGAAAGAATCAATCGCGAAAGATTGCTATTCACTGAACATTAGGAGAGAAAAAATGACCTGTAAAACCCACGAACATCATGACCACGTCCACGGCGCAAACTGCGGCCACACTGCCATCAAACACGAAGGCCACGTCGATTATCTGCACGACGGCCACCTACACCATGAGCACAACGGCCACTACGACGAACACGCCCTGAGTGTCAATGAAACCAACCCTGACGGCTGTCATCCGGTTGACACCTGCCACGGCCACGTTCACGGCGAAGGTTGCGGCCACGAAGCCGTACCGCACGGTGATCACGTTGACTACATCGTCAACGGCCGTCTGCACCACCAACACGGTGATCACTGCGACGACCACGGCCCTGTTGAAATCGTTAAATAAAACTGTTTTTCAGACGGCCTTTAATATGGGGCATCTGTAGGAAAAGGGGGTGTATTTTCACCCCCTTTGCTTGGTTTGCCCTGTATTTCAAACTGCTGCGGCTTACCGCCTCAAAAACTGTACTGAACCAATGTATTTACTGGGTGCTTGGCATGGTTTCGGCATTGTCGCTTCCCTTTGTTTTGGGCTACCTTTCCTTATTGGCCAAAGGCTTTGTGCAATAAACTTTTCAGATAAACTCTCCATACAATAAGGTCGTCTGAAAGCCGAATCTTTATTTGATTTATGTTTTTAAAGCGTTTTTTAAATTAAAGGCCGTCTGAACGTGTAGCTTCAGACGGCCTTTAGTCTTACCAATTCACACGAACAGCCCTACTGCCGAGCAATGTTTCCAGTTCGTCAAACAAGGCGGTGCTTGGCGTTACCATCCATTTGGGTGCAATTTTCAATTTGCCTGATGCTTTGCCGTTGCTGTACGACAGTTGCAGTGGGATGTGCGACGTGTCGGGCAGGCGGTGGGCGGTAAGGATGGCGGCGAGGTGTGCGATGTCGTGGCCGGGGGTGAGGGCGAGGCTGAGGCTGCGGGCGTAGCGTTCGCGCGCCATTTGCAGGGTCATGACTTGGTTGGCCATGATGCGCAACCCGTCGCCGCCATCGTAGTCGTCGCGGCTGACTTTGGATTCGATAATCAGCACTTGGTCGGATTTGAGGTAGTCTGCGCAGTTTTCCAGCGTGTGGCCGCTGACCATGATTTCAATCTGCCCGCTCAAATCTTCAAGGCTGACGAAGGCGATTTTGCCGCGTTTGCCCATCATGGTGCGCACGGCGGTCACGAATCCGGCGAGGCGCACGCTGTCTTGCGGTTTCAGACGGCCTAATTTGGTCGGGGCGATTTGGCGGACTTCTTGGGCATACGGGCCGAACGGGTGACCGGACAAGTAGAAGCCGATGACGGTTTTTTCTTCGGCGAGTTTTTCCGATTCGCTCCACATGGGCGCGTCGACGAGCTGCACCGGTTCGATGGCGTCTTCCATCATGTCGAAGAGCCCGCCCTGATTGGCGTTGGCGGCTTTTTGGTCGGCGTTGTTCATGGCAAGGTCGATGTTTGCCAAGAGCATGGCGCGGTTGGGTTCGATGCTGTCGAACGCGCCGCCGCGGATTAGAGCTTCGAGGGTGCGGCGGTTCATGTGTTCTTTGCCGACGCGCTCGCAGAAGTCCAACAGGCCGGTAAACTTGCCACCGCTTTGCCGCGCGGCGATGATGGATTCGACGGCGGCTTCACCCGTGCCTTTAATCGCACCGAGTGCGTAGCGGATTTTCATGTTCGGATACGGTGTGAAGCGGTAGTCGGATTCGTTGATGTCGGGCGGCAGGAACTCGATGCCGTTGGCGCGGCAGTCGTCGTAGAAATGCTTGAGCTGGTCGGTGTTGTCCAATTCAGACGACATGGTTGCCGCCATAAATTCGGCGGGGTAATGTGCTTTGAGCCATGCGGTCTGGTAGGAAATCAGGGCGTAGGCGGCGGCGTGGGATTTGTTGAAACCGTAGCCGGCGAATTTTTCCATGTAGTTGAAGATTTCGTCGGATTTTTCACGCGAAATGCCTTGTTTTGCCGCGCCTTCGGCGAATATTTCGCGGTGTTTCACCATTTCTTCGGGCTTTTTCTTACCCATGGCGCGACGCAGCAAGTCCGCGCCGCCGAGCGAGTAGCCGCCGATAATCTGCGCTGCCTGCATCACTTGTTCCTGATACACCATAATGCCGTAGGTCGGCGCGAGGATGCCTTCGAGCAGCGGATGGATGTATTGGAATTCCTGTCCCTTCATGCGTGCGACGAAGTCAGGGATGTTGTCCATCGGGCCGGGGCGGTAGAGCGACACGAAGGCGATGAGTTCTTCAAACTTGGTGGTGTGCGCCGTTTTCAGCATTTTTTTCATGCCGGTTGACTCGAACTGGAAGACGGCGGTGGTGTTCGCATCGCGGAAGATTTGGTAGGCGGTCTGGTCGTCAAGCGGAATCTTGCCGACATCGACGATATCGCCGGTGGTGTTTTTGATGTTGTTCTGCGCCATTTCGATAATGGTCAAGTTGCGGAGACCCAAAAAGTCGAATTTCACCAAACCCACGTCTTCCACGTCGCCTTTGTCGTACATGGATACGGGCGATGCGGATTCGTCCGCCTGATACACGGGGCTGTAATCGGAAATCTTGCCCGGCGCAATCAACACGCCGCCCGCGTGCATACCCAAACCGCGCGTCAGGTCTTCCAGCTTTTTCGCCAGTGTAATCAGTTCGTCCGCTTCTTCCGCTTCGATTAATTCCTGAATCTGCGGCTCGGCCTCCATGGCTTTTTCTAAACTCAGAGGTTTGTTGGCTTCCAACGGAATCAGCTTGGACAGTTTGTCGCACAGCATAAACGGCAGCTCCAGCACGCGTCCGACGTCGCGAATCACCGCTTTGGACGACATCGTGCCGAAGGTAACAATCTGGCTGACCGCATCCGCGCCGTATTTCTCGCGCACATATTCAATCACGCGGCCGCGGTTTGCCTGACAGAAGTCGACGTCAAAGTCAGGCATGGAAACGCGTTCAGGGTTTAAGAAACGTTCGAACAGCAGCGCGTATTTCAGCGGGTCGAGGTCGGTAATCTTCAATGAATACGCCACCAGTGAGCCTGCGCCCGAACCACGGCCCGGCCCCACTGGACAGCCGTGCGTTTTTGCCCAGTTGATAAAGTCTTGTACGATAAGAAAATAGCCGGGGAATTTCATCTGGATAATGATGTTCAGCTCAAAATCCAAACGTTCCTGATATTCCGGCATCTTTGCCGCCCGTTCTGCCTCGTCGGGATAAAGCTGAATCATGCGTTCCTGCAAACCCTCGTTGGACAGTTTCACCAAATAATCATCCAGCGACAGGCCGTCCGGGGTAGGGAAGAGCGGCAGGAAGTTTTTGCCCAATGTGATGTGCAGATTACAGCGTTTGGCAATTTCTACCGTGTTTTCCAAGGCTTCAGGCAAATCGGCGAAACGTTCGGCCATGGTTTCCGGCGGAATGAAAAATTGGCTCGGTGTGAAATCGCGCGGACGTTTCTTGTCCGTCAATACCCAGCCGCCTGCGATGCACACCCTCGCCTCGTGCGCGTTAAAATCGTCGCGGCTCATAAACTGCGTCGGATGCGTCGCCACCACCGGCAAACCCAAGTCCTCTGCCAGCTTCACGCTGCCGGAAACACAAGCCTCCCATTCAGGGCGTTCTGGCAAGCGTTGCAGCTCTAAATAAAACGCATCGGGAAACCACGCCGCATATTTCAACGCCGCCGCACGTGCCGCGTCTTCATTGCCGTTCAACAGATTCACGCCCACTTCGCCGTAATGCGCGCCGCTCAAACAAATCAAGCCGCTGTTGTCGCCGTTGTCCAGCCATTCGGGGTTGAGTTCCGCATGATGGATATTGCGGTCTTTGCCGACATAAGCCTCCGTCAAAAGCTCGCTCAAGCGCAGATAGCCCGCATCGTTGCGGATAATCAGCATGGCGCGAAATGGCTTGTCGGGCGCATTCGGATTGCCTATCCATACGTCCGCCGCGCCGATGGGCTTAATCCCTGCACCGCGGCAGGCTTTATAGAATTTCACCAAGCCGAATTCGTTCATCAAATCGCTGATGCCCAAAGCAGGCAAACCGTATTCCTGCGCTTTGGCAATCAGTTTTTTAATCCGCACCATACCGTCGGTAATCGAGAATTCGGTATGCAGGCGCAGGGGGATGTAGGTCGGCTCGGTCATGGCAAAATCGGCGTGAACAATAAAAGGCGTATTGTAGCAGGGTTGGCAGCTAAAGGCCGTCTGAAAACTAAATGTAATGGGGTTGGATAAAGCAAATCAAACAGAAGGGGGCTTTCTTTCAGACGGCCATGTTAAAATATCGCTATTATTGAAAAGGATTAAATGATGGAAGCAACTGTCTATCTTGAAGACAACGAATACATCGCTTTATGCGACCTGTTGAAATTGGCTGGTCTTGCCGAAAGCGGCGGACAGGCAAAAGCGTTTATCGCCGAAGGGCTGGTGTTGCGTAATGGCGAAACTGAAACCCGTAAAACCGCCAAAATACGCGGCGGCGAAGTGATTGAGTTTGACGGCGCACGCTTGGAAATTGCCGATGGATACGACCCTGAAGAATAAAGCCGAAGCCATCTTGGGCGAGCCTCTTTTATATGAACCTATCCGCCCCGAGTCGTGGGAATGTTGCGGCAGCGAATGCGGTGATGCCTGTATTCAGACAATGTATTGGGCGGAAAAAGCACGCTATGACGCGCAACAGCGGAAATTGAAAGAAGCGGGTTGGAGTGATGGCGAAGATGAGGCAAAGGCCGTCTGAAAACGATTGGGCTTGATAGGAGCTGTGTTTCAAACAATGCTGCATTAAAGCCAATGCCGTCTGAAAGTTTCAGACGGCATTGGCTTTTTTAAAGTTTAAATTAAGATTGTGTTACCTCGGAAGCGGTTACATTTTCAGGTGTGCCAGGTGCAGCATCTGCAGGAGCCTGATAATCTGTATTTTGCGATGAAGAGGGCTCGGCATTGTCATAGTTATCATGTTTATGATGCTTATCATGTTTACCAAAGTGTCGTTTGTCTTGATCGTCATCTTGTGCTACTGCCAATACTTTGCCGTTTTGAGCATCAACCAAAGCTTCGTATTCGACGCCGTCTTTCAAGATTTCTACTTTGTAACGGCCGCCCAAATGTTGTTTGTATTTGTAATCGACATCTTTAACGACGCCGCCCACTTCTGCTACCGCTGCTGCGGCTGCTTGCTGGCCGGAAACCTTTGCAAACATACCTTCTTTGAAAGCCATGGTACCTGCCGCACCGGCAACGCCCAAACTTGAAGCAATAATACCGGCAATGATGAGTTTTTTTGAAATAAAAGCGTTAATGCGTTTCATGATTTTCTTTCCTACTGTGTTGTTGAACGATGAATGTATTCTATGCCTCAACAATTAGCTGAACATGAGCAAAACGCTAAGATGTGTAATGGGTTGCAATACTAAAATTAACACTTTAATAATAATGGAGATCGAAGCCGCGCTTTCAAACGGCCTTGCTGATATGTTGTGATGGCATATTTGGCGCAGATTGTGGTTTGCGTGTGAAAACAAAAAAAAGCGTGATGAAAAAAAGGCATGTGTGAGACATGCCCCGAATTAAATGGTAAGCGCGGTAGTGAGAAACCAAATGACGGAATAAGATTTGCGGTTGGTCAACTTATCTCATTCCGCCTTGTTTTACAATCATTCAGGAGATGCTTCGCCTGCAAGATTCTCGATTTCTTCGAGATGCGCGTCAAACCATGAGCCGACCACTTGATTGACTTCGTCCATACCTTGCTTTTTCAGGCTGGAGAACAGTTGAACGCTGATTTTTTGGCGTTCGGTGTAGGGTTTGAGTGATTTTTTTACTGCGGCCAACGTTTTAATCTGGTCGTTTTTAGACAGCTTGTCTGCTTTTGACAGCAGGATATGCACAGGGCGGCCGGTGATGTGGAAGAAGTCCAGCATTTGAATGTCTAAAGCCTTGAGCGGATGGCGCGAGTCCATAATCAAAATCAGGCCGATCAGTTGGCGGCGTTGTTGCAGGTAGTCGCCCAAGAGTTTGACCCAGTGCGCACGAATGGCCTCCGGTACTTGCGCGTAGCCGTAGCCGGGCAAATCGACCATGAAATTGCCGTTTTCCAGTTCAAAGAAATTGATATGTTGGGTGCGGCCCGGTGTTTTGGAAACGTAGGCAAGGCGCACATGATTGGTTAAGGTGTTGATGGCGCTGGATTTGCCTGCATTGCTTCGGCCGACAAAGGCAATCTCAGCCGGCGTGTCGGGTAGGTCTTTCAGATGGTTGACCGTCGTAAAGAATTTGGCGTTTTGAAAAAGGTTCATCAGTATTTCCTTGCATGGAAACAAAACTGCAACATCATAATTTGTATCGGGCATTTATGTTGCAGCAGTTTGGTAATTTGAGTAGTAATTTAATGTAAACTTGGTATAGAATAGCACGTTTATAGAATTATCGGTTTTAATCGGGAAAATTCCCCGGTATTTGAGTATAAAAAAGGCATTGACGCGGTACGCAATGCTGTAATCAGGAGCACTCCATGAAACGATTGACTTTATTGGCCTTGGTATTGGCTGCCGGCGCGGTTTCCGCTGCCCCTAAAGCAGATGCTGAAAAAGGCAAACAGGTAGCGACTACTATCTGTGCGGCGTGTCACGCAGCCGATGGTAACAGCGGTATCGCAACTTATCCTAAACTGGCAGGTCAGTTTGCGGCCTACACCTACGGTCAAACCATGGCCATCAAAGACGGTACCCGTACCCACGGTGCTGCCGGCGTGATGAAACCGATGGTGATGAACTTGTCCGAACAAGACATCCGCGACGCTGCCGCCTACTACGCTAAACAACAAGGCAAACCGGGCGAAGCCAATCCTAAAGAAAACCCAGAGCTGGGCGCGAAAATCTATCGCGGCGGCCTGAGCGCTAAAAAACTGCCGGCATGTATGTCTTGCCACGGTCCTAGCGGCGCAGGTATCCCTGGCGGCGGTACTGAAATCCAAGCCTATCCTCGTCTGGGCGGCCAACACAAAGCTTACGTTGTCGAGCAAATGAAAGCTTACCAATCTGGCCAACGCAAAAACGCCATCATGGCCGATATTGCCAACCGCCTGAGCGAAGAAGAGTTGAATGCAGTAGCCAACTTCATCCAAGGTTTGCACTAATTTCGTTTTGAAACGAGCTTATTGATACAGGCCGTCTGAAAACCCTTCAGACGGCCTTAGCCAATATAGGCCGATAAGCCTGATTGTTTTTTTCAAATAGCGACAGCAAGATTTTTACTACAATATGCAGTATTCTTCCTTTCGCATCGCACGTCATTGCAGTCCGTTCCATCGATCGGATTGCCCCCAGCCGACATTTGAGACATGAGTAAATCTTCATCATCCGTCCCACTTATCCGTAGACCATGGTTTGCCTTTTTCAGCTCCATGCGTTTTGCCGTCGCCCTGCTCAGCCTGTTGGGCGTGGCTTCGATTATCGGTACGGTCTTGCAACAAAACCAGCCACAAGTCGATTATTTGGTGAAATTCGGCCCGTTTTGGTCGCAGATTTTCGGCTTTTTGGGTCTGTATGACGTGTACGCCTCGGCGTGGTTCGTTGTCATCATGATGTTTTTGGTGATTTCCACCGGATTGTGCCTGATTCGCAATGTTCCGCCGTTTTTGCGCGAAATTCGTTCGTTCCGTGAAAACGCGAAGGAAAAATCGCTGGCGGCAATGCGCCATTCCATCGTTTTAGACGGACAGGTGACGCCCGAAGTCGCGCAACGGTATTTGGAAGTACAAGGCTACGGCTGCAAAACCGTTACGCGTGAAGACGGTTCGGTTTTGGTGGCGGCGAAAAAAGGCGCAATGAACAAATGGGGCTATATCTTTGCCCATGCCGCGCTGATTGTGATTTGTTTGGGCGGTTTGATAGACAGCAATATCCTGCTGAAAATCGGTATGCTTACTGGCCAAGTCGTGCCGGACAATACTGCGGTTTATGCCAAAGACTTTAAGCCAGAAAGCGTGTTGGGTGAATCCAACCTGTCGTTTAGGGGCAATGTCAATATCGCGGAAGGGCAGAGTGCGGACGTGGTGTTTCTGAATGCGGATAACGGCATGCTGGTGCAAGACCTGCCGTTTTCGGTCAAATTGAAGAAGTTCCATATCGACTTTTACGATACCGGTATGCCGCGTGATTTTGCCAGTGACTTGGAAGTAACGGACAAGGCGACCGGCAAAGTCAGCGAACACACTATCCGCGTCAACCATCCTTTGACGCTGCACGGTATTACGGTTTATCAGGCAAGTTTTGCTGACGGCGGCTCTGACTTGACGTTTAAAGCGTGGAATCTGGCTGATGCCGACCGTACTCCGGTCAAGCTCAAAGCGACTTCCATGCGCGAGTTTCCGCTGGATTTGGGCAAAGCTTCTTATAAACTGGAATTTGACCAGTTTACTTCGATGAACGTCGAAGACATGAGCGAGCCGTCTGAAAAAGAGCAAAACTTGAAATCCGCTCTCAACGATGTTCGCTCCGTCCGCCAAGAAGGTAAAAAATACACCAATATCGGCCCATCTATCGTTTACCGTATCCGCGACAAAGCAGGGCAGGCGGTTGAATATAAAAACTATATGCTGCCGGTAAAACAAGATGAAGACTATTTCTTCATTACCGGCACACGCAGCGGCTTGGCGCAGCAATACCGCTGGTTGCGCATTCCGATGGATAAAAACGGCCAAATCGACACCTTTATGGCTTTGCGCCAATATCTGAAAGACGATGCGGCACGCCGTAAAACCGTTGCCAATGCTGTTAAAGGCGCACCTGCCGAAATCCGTGAGCAATTCATGGCGGCGGCGGAAAACACCTTGTCTATTTTTGCCAAAGGCGGCTATTTGGCTTTGGACGAATTTGTTACCACCAATATTCCGAAAGAGCAGCAGGAAAAAATGCAGGGCTATTTCTATGAGATGCTCTATGGCGTGATGAATGCCGCTCTGGAAGATACGATCAGCACATACGATCTGCCGGCTTGGCCGCAAGATGAAAAACGCAACCGCTTCCTGCTGCATGCAATGGATGCTTACACCGGTTTGACCGAATATCCCGCGCCGATGCTGCTGCAACTGGAAAGTTTTACCGAAGTGCGCTCTTCCGGCCTGCAGATGACCCGTTCGCCGGGCGCATTCTTGGTGTATTTGGGTTCGGTATTGCTGGTGTTGGGTACGGTGTTTATGTTCTATATTCGTGAAAAACGTGCTTGGCTGCTGTTTTCAGACGGCCGTATCCGTTTTGCCATGTCTTCCAGCCGCAACGAACGCGACTTGCAGAAAGAATTTCCGCAACACACACGGCAATTGCAGCAGCTTGCCAAGGATTTGAACCATGAATAACAAACATCAGGCCTTGCCCGAGCATGAGCTTCTGACACACAAATCATTTATCCGAAACCTCAACCTTTTCGACTGGGCATTCGCGCTGCTGATTGCAGTCGGCGCGTTTATTGCCCAAACCCAGGCCGGTCTGCACATGGACATCTACGAAATGGTGATTTTGTGGGCGAGTGGCGGTATTGCCGTTTTTCTGGGTTGGTTTTTCAAACCGATGCGCTGGTTTATCCCTTTGGGCGTGTGCTTGGCGTATTTGGCCGTTGATTTGTATGGCGGCGACATCAAACGTGCAGACGGATTCCTGCTCAAATACCTGTTAAGCAGCCAGTCGGCGATTATGTGGCAATGCGCGTTTGTGTTCTTCGCCTTGTTTGCCTATATCGTCGGCGCGATAGCGGCGGTACGCAAAAATGTGCCGTCCAATACGCTTTTGGACATGGGTACCGTGTTTGCATGGGTTTCTGCGGTGGCGGGCTTTGTCGGTTTGCTGGTGCGCTGGCATGAAAGCTATCTGCTGCGTCCCGATGCCGGCCATATTCCGGTTTCCAACCTTTACGAAGTATTTATCTTGTTCTTGGTCATTACGGCGCTGATGTACCTCCATTACGAAGGTCGTTTTGCCGTACAAAAACTGGGCGGCTTCGTCTTCAGCTTTATGGCGATTGTGGTCGGATTTGTCTTGTGGTACAGCGTTTCACGCGAGGCGCATGCCATTCAGCCGCTGATTCCTGCTTTGCAGTCTTGGTGGATGAAAATCCACGTTCCGGCCAACTTTATCGGTTACGGCGCATTCTGTATCGCCGCCATGCTGGGTATTGCCGAACTGTTGGCACTCAGAAAAGAAGATGCAGGCAAAAAATCATGGCTGCCGCACTCGCAGGTCATTGAAGAAGTCATGTACAAAGCGATTGCCGTCGGTTTCCTGTTCTTCACGATTGCCACCATTCTCGGCGCATTGTGGGCGGCCGATGCGTGGGGCCGCTATTGGAGCTGGGACCCGAAGGAAACTTGGGCATTTATCGTTTGGCTGAATTACGCTGTCTGGTTGCATTTGCGGCTGGTGGCAGGCTGGCGTGGCAGGGTGTTGGCTTGGTGGGCGGTCATCGGCCTGATCATTACCGCCTTTGCCTTTATCGGCGTGAATATGTTCTTAAGCGGCCTGCATTCTTACGGCACTTTGTAAGCAGCCTATCCCGCACTTTATTTCAGACGGCCTTTTTCCGTTTTCGGAGAAAACGCCGTCTGAATCGTTTTAATCATTTTTCAGACGGCCTCAAACCATGTTGGTATTAGGAATTGAATCATCTTGCGACGAAACAGGCGTTGCGCTCTACGATACCGAGCGCGGCCTGTTGGCGCATCATTTGCACACACAAATGGCGATGCACGCCGAATACGGCGGCGTTGTCCCCGAATTGGCCAGCCGCGACCATATCCGCCGTGTCGTGCCGTTGACGCAAGGTTGCTTGAAAGAAGCAGGCGTAGGCTATGCCGATATTGACGCGGTTGCCTTTACGCAAGGCCCGGGCTTGGGCGGCGCATTGCTGGCCGGTTCAGGCTTTGCCAATGCCTTGGCATTTGCCATCGGCAAGCCCGTTATCCCCATCCATCATCTTGAAGGCCATTTGCTCTCGCCTTTGTTGGCAGACGATAAGCCTGAATTTCCATTTGTCGCTTTGCTGGTGTCGGGCGGACATACGCAATTTATGGCTGTACGCGGTATCGGCGATTACACCTTGCTGGGTGAGAGCGTAGACGATGCGGCAGGCGAGGCTTTTGACAAAACGGCCAAGCTTTTGGGTTTGCCTTATCCCGGCGGTGCCAAATTGTCCGAGTTGGCCAAACTCGGCACACCTGATGCTTTCTCATTCCCACGCCCCATGCTCTACTCGCACGATTTGCAGATGAGCTTTTCCGGTTTGAAAACCGCCGTTTTAACCGCTGTCGAAAAAGTCCGTGCCGAAACCAGCAGCGATGAAATTCCGGAACAAACACGCAACGATATTTGCCGCGCTTTCCAAGATGCGGTAGTTGACGTATTGGCGGCCAAAGCCCAAAAAGCGTTGTTGGATACCGGCTTCAGAACTTTGGTGGTTGCCGGCGGTGTGGGTGCAAACTGGAAACTGCGTGATGAATTTTCGCGCTTAACCGTCAAAGTGCCGTCTGAAAAAGGCAAACCCAAACCGCAGGAAGAAAAAATCAATGTTTATTTCCCACCGATGGCATATTGCACCGACAACGGCGCAATGATTGCCTTTGCTGGCGCGATGCGTCTTGCCGAGCGTCAGGCTGTCGGCGCATTTAATGTCAAGCCGCGCTGGCCGCTGTCAGATATTGTGAAGCAGGGTTGATGCATTAGACTGCTTCGATGCAATGAAAGGCCGTCTGAAAACCTGAAAATATGGTTTTCAGACGGCCTTTAACTAAATGGATTTATGTTGTGAAGTCTCTTTGTAAACGAAGAAGAGCAGTTATCCTGGAATTTCGATTTTGGTTTCCGTTTTGGCGAAATTCATCACAAATTGGCTTTTGAAATTGCGCACCCTGTTGACGGACGTAAGCACGCGGCGCGTAAAGGCGTGATAGGCGGGCATATCGGTGCAATGTACCAACAGCAAGAAATCATAATTACCGGAAATTTCATAACACCCGACAACTTGCGGCTCGCTCTGCATACTGCGTTCAAATGCCTCTTGCACATCGTGGTACTGGCGTTCGAGGTCAACTTGGACAAAGACGCTGATGTTCAAGCCGACTGCCTGCGGCGAGACAATGGCGGCTTGGCGGATGATGACGCCTTGTTCGGTCAGGTTTTTGATGCGCCGCTGGCAAGTGGCGATTGACGAATGCACTTGTGCGGCCAGTTCTTTCAGCGGAATGTCTGCGCGAGTTTGGAGAATGTTGAGGATATTGCGGTTGAGTTTGTCCAGTTCCATTTCAGACGGCCTTTGAATGTAATATTTTTTGATTTTCTAATCATAATAGAAAAATTATCTTTATTATATAAAAAAATATGAGAAATTTTTTCACACATTTTCTTTACAATATCAATATTGATTTATCGAGGAAGGCCGTCTGAAATGACGAATTTATCCAAAGGTTTGCTGGCGGCCATAACGTCCAATGCATTGTTTGCCATGCTGTTTTTGTACGGCATATGGATGCAGCCGATGAGCGGCACGGAAATTTTTGCGTGGCGTATGGTGGCGATGCTGTCGGCTTTATGCGTGCTGATGACGATGGTCAACGGTTGGCAGGCGGCGGCGCGGTTTGCGAACAATATCGGCCGCGATTGGAAGCGGTGGCTGTTGATTGTATTGCCGACGCCGATATTTGCCAACCAGTTGTGGCTGTTTGTCTGGGGGCCGGTCAACGGGGAAGGGGTAAACATCGCCATGGGTTATTTCCTGTTTCCTTTGGCGATGATGCTGGGTGGAAGGATTTGGTTTAAAGAGCGTTTAAACCGATTGCAGACGGTTGCCGTTGTGTTGGCCTGTGCAGGTGTGGCATGTGAATTGGTACGGTCGGGTGCGTTTTCGTGGACGACTGTATGGGTGTTCGGTACTTATCCGTTTTATTATCTGCTGCGCCGAAAACTGGGCGTGCCTTCTTTAATCGGACTGACCTTTGATTTAGTGATGATTACGCCGTTTGCGTTAGCGTATATTTTGCTGGCAACAGATACGCCGGCGATGATTGCGGCCAAACCGGCATTAATCTTTTTTATTGTGTTGCTAGGCTTCAATAGCGCAATATCCATGCATTTGAATTTGAAGGCGAATCAGTTACTGCCGGTTGCGGTGTTCGGTATGTTGAGCTATTTGGAACCTGTATTGCTTTTTATCGTGTCGATTGTATGGCTGGGCGAGCCGGTAGAAAAAGGCGCATTAATCGGCTATGGCCTGATTTGGTCGGGATTGTGCGTGATGATCGTCAATGGCTTGTTGGGGATGAAGAAAGAAAAGAAATTGGTCAAAGTTTAATGATAAATTAAGGTTTGATATTGCAAGGGACGTATCGGATACGCCCCTTTTGTTTTACCAGCTTTGGGCGATACGGTCGGCTTCTTGCAGACGTTCGACTGTGCCGACGTCCAACCAAAGGCCGTTGTGGTGTTCGCCGCTGATTTGGCTTTGGCTCATGGCCTGACGCAACAGCGGGGCAAGTTTGGCAGCCTGGTGCGCCGGGGTGTCTTTGAAAAGCGCAGGATGATAAACGCCCACGCCGCTGAAAGTCAGGGCTTGGCCGTCTGCGGATGAGGCGGAAACCAGGCCGTCTGAAAGCAGGCCGAAGTCGCCTTCGGGATGATGGGGCGGATTATCCACCAGCCACAAATGGGCGAGAAGGTTGTGTTCCTGCATACGCTTGGCAGCCAGTTGTGCAGCTTGGAAATCAATGTCGGTCAATACGTCGCCATTGACGACCAAAAACGGTTCGTTGCCCAAAAGAGGCAGGGCGGTGGCAATGCCGCCGGCGGTTTCCAGGCCTCCGGCGCGCTCTGGAGAATAGGCAATGTGCACGCCGTAGTCCGAACCGTCTTTCAAAGTATCTTCGATTTGTTGGCCAAGCCAGGCATGGTTGATGACGATTTCAGTGAATCCGGCCTGCTGCAGGCGGCGCAAGTGCCAGCCGATAAGCGGCGTGCCTGCTACTTCGAGTAAGGGTTTGGGCGTGTGGTCGGTCAGGGGGCGCATGCGTTCGCCACGACCGGCGGCCAGTATCATTGCTTTCATGGGTGTGCCTATAATGTGTGAAACAGAAAAGGTCTCAGGCCGTTTGAAAAATGAAACCGATGTTTCAGACGGCCTGAGACCTTTATTTATGCCAACGATTTAAATTGCCTACGGAAATACAGCAATGCCGGTGCTTGCGTGTCGGTATTGCGGATTTCGTTGATCTGAACGAAAAAGACGTAATGCGTGCCGATTTCGCGCTGATCGACAATGCTGCCGTGCAGGTGCGCCAGTGCGCCTTCGACTTCGAGCTGTCCGGTTTGCCCTCTATGCCAAATATGGTATTCGAAGCGTTCTTCGGGCGAGAGGTCGGTCAGTCCGGCAAAGTGTTCGGCGACATCCTGCTGGCTGTCGTTGAGTGTGTTGATGCATAAATCACGGTTGCCTTCCAGAATGGGAATGATGGCGGATTGGCGGTTGATGCACAGCATGACCGTCGGCGGCTCGTCGGTAACGGCAGTGACGGCAGTCATAGTAATGCCATAGCGTCCTGCTTCGCCGTCTGTCGTGATGACGTGCACGCCGGCGGCACAGGAGGCCATGGCATCTCGAAATGGTCTCTTGAATGTGTGTGTTGAGTCTGTCATCCGGCTTTCTTTATTTTAATGCCTGTTCGATTTTTGCCAGCTCTGCTAAGAGTTCTTTGAGTTGTGCCATTTTTTCTTTGGACAGAACTTTTTCAATCGCATCGTAGCGTTCGTCAACCAATGCGCCGGTGGATTCATAGAGTTTCTCACCTTCGGGCGTCAGTTTCAGGTAAACACGGCGTTGGTCGTTGGAAGGCTTCAGGCGGACGGCCAACCCTGCTTTTTCCAAGCGGGTCAGAATGCCGGTCAGGCTGGGGCGAAGGATGCAGGCCTGATTGGCCAAATCTTGAAAGTCGAGTGTGCCGTTTTCCGCTAAGAGCCGGATAATACGCCATTGCTGGTCGGTAATATTGGCTTGGTTCAGAATAGGGCGGAATTGGGTCATCAATGCTTCCCGCGCCTGAATCAGACCGATATTGATAGATGCATGTTTAGATTGGTTGGGCATTACTAAGTCTCCGGTGTTATCAAAAATCAAACCGTTGAAGCGTAGGTAGATTGATAAAGGCGAATATTGCTGTTTTAAGGCTGCCGTCGGCAGCCGGGTCATGGGAACAAAAGCATCACTGCCACAATATTAGATGAAGATCTCTAACAGTTTGTTTTGATAATAATGTTTCCAATTGTTCTTATGGTTATATCTTAGTCTATTTTCTTTATAATCTCAACAAAATCATATGTTATTGGGAAAGAGATAGTTTATTTATTTATGAAATGGAATTGGTTGAATATATTTAGGTGAAATTATTCTTTAGATTCTCTATTTTTGGCGGATTTTCAATGAATTTAGCTGAAGATATTTGCCAAGTAAATTCTGATTTTTAAGCCGATATAACTGGAAAGTCCGGATGTGTGATGAATCATTTTGCCATCTTTTAATATGATAATGGTCGGTGTGACGGCTATGTTCCATTTTTGAGCCATCAGGCCGTCTGAATCATTGAAGTTTGGAAAGGATAGATTGTTTTGTTGCATATGGTGGGCAATATCCGCATCGCTTCCGGAGCGCAAGGCTACGCCCAGTGTTGGGATATTGTCTTGGTGCAGCTTTTCTATGGTGGATGATGTGTATGAACAAATACGACACCAGCTGCCCCAAAAATAAACGACGGCAACCCGATTTTGGCTGAAGGATTGAAGGGAGGTGGTTTGTCCATTGGTTAAAGTGATGGTTTGTGCTGCCGACTGCAAGGGTTGGTCAGGCTTGCGCACCCAGTCGACAACCAGGGATAAGAAGATGAAGATAATCACAGCCTGAAGCAATGATTTGGCGTAGTGGAGCAGGGTTTTCATCATATATTGCGGGAATATTGGATTATTGTTTTATAAATGAAAAAAGCCTTGCAGAGCAAGGCTTTTTGATTCGATTCTGAAAACGTATTAACGTTTGGAGAATTGTTTTGCGCGACGTGCTTTGCGCAAACCTGGTTTTTTACGTTCAACTTCACGAGCATCGCGAGTAACGAAGCCTGCTTGAGACAGAGCTGGTTTCAGGGCTGCGTCGAAGTCGATCAGGGCGCGGGTAATGCCGTGACGGATAGCGCCGGATTGACCGGTTTCGCCGCCACCGGTTACGTTAACTTTGATGTCGAAAGATTCGGCATTTTCAGTCAGAACCAGAGGTTGACGTACAACCATGCGGCTGGTTTCACGTGCGAAGAATTCGTCAACGGGACGGCCGTTTACGATAATTTGGCCGGTACCTTTAGTCAAGAATACACGAGCCACTGAACTTTTGCGGCGGCCTGTGCCGTAGTAGTATTTACCGTTCATGTCGTGTCCTTATTATTTCAGTTCCAAAACTTTAGGTTGTTGTGCAGCGTGGCCGTGTTCGGCACCGGCGTACACTTTCAGTTTTTTGATCATGGCGTAGCCCAGAGGACCTTTAGGCAACATGCCTTTTACGGCTTGTTCCAAAGCGCGGCCAGGGAATTGCTCTTGCATTTCGCGGAAAGTGCGCTCGTAGATGCCGCCTGGGAAACCAGAGTGACGGAAGTATTTTTTGTCTTCGAATTTAGCACCGGTCACGCGCAGTTTGTCTGCATTGATGACGATGATGTAGTCGCCGGTATCAACGTGAGGGGTGTATTCGGGTTTGTGTTTGCCGCGCAGACGGTGTGCGACTTCGGCTGCGACACGACCCAGAACTTTGTCTTCTGCGTCAATGACGAACCATTCGCGCTTCACCTCATGGGGTTTTGCAGAGAAGGTTTTCATGGTTGGAATCCAGATATATATAGAAAGTTATGGATTTTAAAGAGGAGATTGGTTTTTGTCAATCTTAATTGAGCGTGTTTGATGCATGAATATGCGGTTTTTTCAGACGGCCGGAAATCTTTACGAAAGTCTTTACTTATAAAGGGGAAAGCCACACCTTTCGGTATGGCTTTTTTAGGGAATCCCCACGAGTGCCGTTTGGGCTGAATCCGCTTGAACCTTGCTGACAAGGCGGTCACCTCGGGTAGTTTCGGGTGCGTCCGGCAAACGGACGCTCGCGCCCACTACAGCTCCCGGCAACCTAAAGCGAACGTATTGGTTCAAAGGAATATATGCCTTCGCGAACACCGCAGGGAAAAGGGGAAATTAGTTTTGCTCCAAGCGCGCCAGTGCTTTTTGGCACGCGTTGTTCATGTCGGTTATTTTACGCTCAAATTCACCGATTGCCAAATCGTCGTTGAGGGTGGTTTTCAAGAGGTCGTGTACGACGTTGAGGGCTGCCATGACGACGATTTTGTCCGTGCCGACGATGCGGCCGCTTTCTTTAATCGCGTCGCTTTTTTTGTTGAGCATTTCAACGGCTTGCAGGAGGGTGGCTTTTTCTTCACTCGGCGTGTTGATGGTGAAGTTGACATTCATGATGTCGAGATTGACTTGTTCGATACTCACGGGGCGTCCTTTTATTGTTGTGTTTCTTGGGGCAATCGGGCAATGAGGCTGCGGATTTGGTCTGCGCTTTGGGCCAGTGCGTTGCGGTAGTTTTCTTTTTCGACGGTCAGGCTGTCAATTTTGCTTTGCAGGTCTTCTTTGAGTTTGCCGACTTGAACCAGCAAGGCTTCGCTGAGTTCGTCAATGGCCGCGTCGTGTTGGCGTTTTTGTTGCTCTTGCTCGAGTTTGAGTCTGTCGATTTCTTCGTTGAGACGGCGGTTTTCTGAAACCAGCGTTTCAAATTTTTGGACAAGTTGGTAAACGTTGATTTCCAGATTGTTCAGTGATTGGTTCATGTGTTTCCCTTCAGACGGCCTGATGGCCGTCATATTGTGCGTCAGGCCGTCTGAATGACAGACGGCGCGACCGTTTATTCGAAGCGCGCGCTTCGTTCCATCAGTCGTTCAACGACTTGCTGCGGGGTCATTTCTTTGCGGATGAGTTGCAGCAGGGTTTGGGTGATGGGCATATCGATTTGGTATTTGGCGGCAGTATTGAAGACTTCTTCGATGGTGCTGACGCCTTCGGAAACGTGGCCGATTTCTACAAGCACTTGATGCAACTCTTTGCCTTCTGCGAGGCCGAGGCCGACGCGGCGGTTGCGCGAGAGTGCGCCGGTACAGGTCAGGATAAGGTCGCCGATACCTGCCAAGCCCATCATGGTTTTGGGTTGCGCGCCCATGGCGATGGCAAGGCGGGTGATTTCGGCAAGGCCGCGTGTTACTAAGGCTGCGCGTGCGTTGAGGCCGTATTCGAGGCCGTCTGAAAGGCCGGTGGCAATCGCCATGACGTTTTTAACGGCACCGCCCACGGCAACGCCGATGACGTCGGTGCTGCCGTACAGGCGCATTACGTTGGTGTTCAGTTGGGCGGTGGTTTCTTCCACCCATTCTTTGTTTTCGGAGGCAAGTACGACGGCGCAAGGCAGTTGGGCGGCCAGTTCTTGGGCAAAGCTCGGGCCTGAGAGAACGCCGATTTTTTTATTGTTTGGCAGGACTTCTTTCAGTACTTGGAAAGTCAAAAGGCCGGTATCTTGTTCAAAACCTTTGCAGGCTGCGAGAACGGGAATGTCGGCGGCGTTATGTTGTTTGAGCAGCTCGGCGCTGCTTCTGAGGCCGGCTACGGAGGTAACGATCAGGGCAAGTTGGCTGTCTTTCAGCGCTTCACTCAAATCGGCATAAACGGTCAGAGACTCAGGGAAAGGGAAGCCGGGCAGGCCGCGTTTGTTTTCGCGGTCTGCTTGCAGGGTGCGGATTTGGTCGGGATTGCGTGTCCAAAGGGCGACTTCATTGTTGTGGTGCGCAAAGTGCAACGCGAGAGCTGTACCCCACGAACCTGCGCCGATGACGGTAATTTTCATGTTTCTCTTCCATATGGGAACGGGGCTTACTTTAAAACAAACGGCTTTGGGGTGCAAGGGCGGCGTTTGTGAAAAACATTTTGTGCTGTTTAAAAAGCCTCAGGCCGTCTGAAAGTTCAGACGGCCTGCTTCGGTTTATGATTTATTGTTGCCGGAATGGTAGGCATCGTAGGCGTAGTAGTCGTAGCTGTTGTTGGCTTCGCGCTTCATGCCATTGAGGACGACACCTTTGATATTGATGTGGTTTTGTTTGAGGCGTTCGACGCTGGCTTCAAGCTCTCGTGCACGGGTGTGCGCATAACGGCTGATCATCAGGACGGTGCCGGCATGTTGGCCGATGATGACGGCGTCGGTCACGGCCAATACGGGCGGCGTGTCCAAAATGACGTAATCGTAGCGTTGGCGCGCGTGGGCGAGCAACTCGTTGAAGCGGTTGTCCATCAAAAGCTCGGACGGATTGCTGGGATAGCTGCCGCTGCTGATGAGGTGGAGGTTTTCAATGCCGGTCTCTTGTACGGCTTTGGCCGGAGCCGCTTTACCGCTTAGGATGTCGGACAGGCCGAACTCGGGGGTAAGGCCGAAGAGTCGGTCAAGATAGCCTTTGCGCATATCGGTATCGATAAGCAGGACGCGTTTGCCCGACTGCGCCATTACGGCGGCGAGGTTGGCGGAGATAAAGGACTTGCCTGCTTCAGGCGCGGCGCCGGTAATCATGAGGACGTTGTTGGGCGCGTCCAGCATGGAGAAGTAGATATTGGTGCGCAGGGCGCGGATGGCTTCGACGGCCGTATCGGTACGGTCTTCGCTGGCCAGCAGATAGTTGGAACGGCCGCCGGTTTTTTTGAATTTGTTTTTGAAGAAGTCACGTTTTTGCTGGGTTTTGGAATGCGGAACAAGAGCGACGACTTCCAAATTGAGGTTTTCGATTTCTTCGGATGAAGTGATGCCGTTTTTCATGCGGTTACGGATCATCAGCCACAAAGCGGTCAACGAGCCTGCGGCAAGTGCGCTCAGGAGCGTGATGACGGCTTTGCGCGGTGCAACCGGGTTTTCAGGGACGTAAGCATAATCGACGATGCGGACATTACCTTGCGCACTGGCTTTCATGATGTTGAGTTCTTGTTGTTTGCTCAACAGTTGGACGTAGGTTGCTTGGTTGGTTTCTACGTCGCGGGTCAGGCGGATGACTTCTTGTTGGGTATTGGGCAATTCGGCGATTTGTTGGTTGATTTTGTTTTTGGCGCGTTCGAGAACGGAGAGTTTGTCCAATACGGCTTTATAGGAAGGGTGTTCCGGTGTGTACAGCTCGGCCAAACCTGCTTCTTCGGTTTTGAGCAGGGTAATTTGGGTTTCGATGCCGGTCAGGCTTTCCAATGCGCCTTTGGACTCGAGCGGAATGTCGAGGGAGCCTGATTGTTGGCGGTAGGCATTGAGTTTGTTTTCAGCGTCTTGCAAGGTTTCTTTCAAGCGTGGCAATTCTTCGCTGATGAAAGCCAAGCCGCTGGAAGCAACTTGGACGTCGCGTTCGCGGTTTTGCGCAACATAGTTGTCGGCAATGCTGTTGAGAATGACGCTGGTGCGTTTAGGGTCGGTGCCGGTAAAGGTAAGGTTGATGATGGGGCTGGTTTTACCTTTGCTGATGACCGCCAGTTTGCTTTGGATGTTTTCGATGGCGCTGATGCGTGAGAATTTGGTCAACGCAAACTCTTGGCCCGGATCGGCCAGGATTTGATCGATTTTGAGGATGGTTTGGTTGTTGATTTTCAGAGGCACGCCGACCTTGCCTTCGACGACGTGTTTGTCGGGAAGGGTGAGGGTATAGGCTTTGTTGTTTTTGACGGTCAGCGTGAAGGTTTTGTTGAACCATTCTTCTTGTACGGTAAAGTTGCCGACGGTCAGTTTGGGATCGGGGTTGCCGCTGAGATTGTGCATCAGGCTGCCGATAACGGGCGTGTATTTGGCTTTGACTTCTTGGTCGAGTTGGAGGTCGTCAACGGTTTTACCCAGCACCAGGCGTGATTGAACCAGCTCGACTTCTGCTTCAGACGGCGTGGTTTGGTTGTTGAAGATGCTGTTGATTTCGGTCAGGATTTGGTTTTGCCGCGTTTCGATTTCCAGCATGGCGTCGGCGCGGTATTGCGGGGTGGATGCCAGGCTGAAGGCTGCGCCGAGTATGCCGCCTGCAAGCAGGGCGGCGAGGATTTTGTATTTGTGCATCCAAATGACGCGGAGCTGTTGGCCGAAGTCGATTTCGTCGTTGTCTGCGCTATAAGGTGTGTAGGTCGTTTTTTTCATTGCTTGCTTTCTTGTTCATGCCGGTTTTATACCGGTTGAGTTTTTCCGTTTAGTTTGGTTTTCCAAGTGTCTGCGGCAGCATTGAGCTGTTCGAAAACGGCTTCAAACATTTCGCTGCTTTGTTTGTATGGGTCAGGTACGGTTTTCTTCGGCAACCATTGGGCAAACAGCATGGTTTTGCTGCGTGCCGGCGGGTGGATGTCGGCCACCATGTCGATTTGACAGGGTTCCATGACGAGAATCAAATCGGCCTGTTCGCACATTTGGGCGGTCAGTTGGCGTGCTGTATGGCCTGCAACGATAACGCCGTGTTTGAGTGCAGTTTTGATGGCTTGGAAATCGGCATCCTTACCTGCCAGTGCTTTTATGCCGGCGCTGCTGATGCGGTGGCCGGGTAGTTTTTTCTGCATAATCCGCTCTGCGGTGGGGGAGCGGCAGATGTTGCCTAGGCAGACGATGAGTATGTTGTGGTACATGATATTGTTTTCGGTTTATGGTCTGAAAAAAAGCGTGAGTCAGACTATAAGGTACTGCTTTCCCGTTTGTGCGGTGTGTACGGCTTTTGTATGCCGTTTATGTAATTGGTTTGGATTGTGCGTGATTTTGTATCCTGCTGTCAAACAAGGGTCTGACAGCAGGAACCACTGTTTATTTGAACGTATTGTCGAGGGTGTTGACGTTGCTGATGGAGTTGGTAATTTGTGACATTACGCGGTTCCAACGGGTAACCGGGGCGGCGGTAACGTAAACGGTGTCTTCCGAACGCAGTTTGAATTCGCTGCCCAGTGCGTAAGAAGTCGCATCTTTCAGGTTTAGCTGGTAGATGTGGATAGGTTTGGTCGCATCTTCAGGTGCGCGGCGGATCACGAATACGCCGGTTGCATCCGCATAGGCTTGGTTCATGCCGCCCACTTCGCCAAGCGCTTGGGTCAGGTTGAGACCGTGGTTGCCGATCGGCAGGGTGGCTTGTTTGCCGACTTCGCCCATGATGTAGATTTTGTTGTTGCTGCTGTTAGGAACGTAAACGATGTCGCCATGGCTGAGGAGGTGGTTTTGCGACATATCGCCGTATTGCAGCATGTCTTGCAGGGAGATGGTGCGGTCGACGCCGTTGTGCGTCCATTTGATGTGCTGGGTGTCGGCACTTTGGGTAACGCCGCCTGCTTGGTTGATGGCATCCAAAATGGTCATCGGGATATTGGTAATCGGCAGCTGACCTGCTTGGTTGATGGCACCGGATACTGAAATGCGTTGCGAACGGAATTCGGTAACGTTGATGGCTACTTGAGGGTTTTTGATGTAGCGTTTCAGAAGGTTGGTCAGGGTGTTTTGCAATTCATCCAAAGTTTTGCCTTTGGCTTGAATTTTGCCTGCCAACGGGTAAGTGATGTAACCGCCCTCATCTACCCAGGCACCGCGGCTGACTTGGTTGGTTTGCGGGTTGCTTTGCTGGATAGGGGAGTTGAGGTCGGAGTGCGCCCAAACCATGATATTGAGGACGTCGCCGCTGCCGATGCGGTAGCGGTAAGCGCTTTTGCTTTGCTCCAAACCTTGGTTGTTTTGGGAAAGTACAGGTGGCTTGCGCATTTTTTCAATCAGGGTGGGCGTGATAGGGTAAACGGCAACGCGGCTGTCGAGGTTGGTATCGGCTGCGGTGTCGGTATCGGTGTAAACAATGGTTTTGGTTCTGGTTTTGATGGTCGAACCGGGAATGACTGTCGTGCTGTTACAGGCAGTCAGTGCCAATAGAGTAAGCAGGGAGAGCGTTTTTTTCATGTAGTAGTCCTTGCGGGATGGTGTCCGGGCCGTCTGAAAATGTTCAGACGGCCTTATTGTTTTGTTGCCAAACCAAGTCGCAGATACCGTCTTTGGGTACAAAGCCTGTCGGTGCGCGTAACAGAAGCTGGCGCAGGCTGTTTTGGTCGCTTTGGAGACAAGCGGTTTGGAGTTCCGACAGTATGTCAGATAATTGCGCCCATGGAAGCATTACTTCACTGGCGGTCATAATACGGGGATGAGTGGTTTTTTGCACCTCGTCGCCAATGAGCAGTTCTTCATAAAGTTTCTCGCCCGGGCGCAGGCCGGTAATCTTGATTTCGATGTCGCCGTGGGGATGTTGCTCGTCTTTGACTTTGAGGCCACTGAGGACAATCATTTGACGGGCAAGGTCGATGATTTTGACGGATTCGCCCATGTCGAGGACGAATACGTCGCCGCCTTTACCCATTGCGCCGGCTTGGATAACCAGTTGCGCCGCTTCGGGAATGGTCATGAAGTAGCGGGTAATGTCTTGGTGGGTCAGGGTAATCGGGCCGCCTTCGGCAATTTGTTTTTCAAATACGGGGACAACGGAGCCGGACGAACCCAATACATTGCCGAAACGCACCATGCAGAAGCGTGTTTTTTGTTCCGGCTCGGCGGCAAGCGCTTGTAGGCAGAGTTCGGCCATGCGTTTGCTGGCGCCCATGGTGTTGGTCGGACGGACGGCTTTGTCGGTGGAAATTAAAACAAAGGTGGAAACGCCTGCATCTACGGCAGCCTGTGCGCAGCAGAGTGTGCCGAACACGTTGTTTTGAATGCCTTCGATGGTGTTGAACTCGACCATAGGGACGTGTTTGTAGGCCGCAGCATGATAAACGGTGTCGACGTGATAGGTCTTCATGATGCTGCTAAGGCGTTCTTTGTTTTGAACCGAGCCCAAAAGCGGTACGACTTCGACTTGGCTGCCTTGCGCTGCTTGGGTTTCGCGCAATTCTTTGTCTATGCTGTACAGGGCAAATTCGGACAATTCAAACAATAGCAGTTTGGTCGGACGGCAGTTGAGAATCTGACGGCAAAGTTCGGAGCCGATAGAGCCGCCTGCGCCGGTCACCATCACGACTTTGTCGCTGATGTCGGCACTCATCAATTCAGGGCGCGGTGTCACAGGGGCGCGGCCGAGCAAATCGACCACAGAGATTTTTTTCAATGAGCTGACGTTGATTTTGCCGTCGACTAAATCTTTCATGCCCGGAATGGTCAGGACTTCGCATTTGTATGCTTCGAGGCGGCGGATGATGTCTTTGCGTTCTTCTGGCGTAGAACTTGGAATCGCCAGCAGGATTTTGCGGACGCCGTAACGGCTGATCAGCATCGGGATTTCGTTGGGGTTGTGGACGGCAAGGTCATAGATGACGGTACGTTGGATTTTTGGGTTGTCATCGACAAAGGCAATGGCTGAATATTCGTTAACCTGTTTGATGGCTTCCAACAACTGGCGGCCGGACTGACCTGCACCGTAGATGATGACGGGGGTCATCTGTTTGCGGTGATGATCGGTCAGAATCGCACGCAGGATCATGCGCGAGCTGGTTACGCCGACCACCAGAACCAAGAAATAGACGATGGGCAGGGCAAGGTGCAGTTTTTGTTCAAAAATCAGGGTAGTCAGGCAGAACAAGACCGCTGAAATGATGCTGCCGAATGCGGCGGCGGTCAGGACGCGGATGCTGACGAAGCGCGTGACGGCGCGATAGAGGCCGATACGGATGAAAAGGATGATGGTCAGCACAGCGGTGCTGCCGAAAGCCAGCCAGTTGGCGATACTCAACCATTCGTCGGAATATTGCACTTTGAGGCTTTGGGCAAACCAAAACGCCACGAATATCATCAAGATATCGTGGATGACGAAGAAGGCTTTTTTAAGGTTGCGCGGCAGAGCCAGCAGGGTTTCCAAGTTCATTTTATATTTCTTGTGTCTGAGTGTTGTAATGTGGCTTGGTACGGATTGTTTGAAGCAGGTTGTTTTATTTTTTCAGACGGCCTGAAATTGCAGGCCGTCTGAAAATGATTATGCCGTGGCTTCAGTCAATACGGCTTCTATGTTTTCTTTGCAGAACGCAATTTCTTCATCGGTCAGGGTTGGGTGCACCAAGAACATCAGGCTGGTGTCGCCCAGTTGGACAGCGTTTTTCAGCCGCTCTTTCGGACGCCAAGGCGTGTTGTCAAAGGCTTTTTCCAAATACACTTCGGAGCAGCTGCCTTGATAGCAGGGGACTTTGCGCGCGTTCAGTTCACTGACGATGCGGTCGCGCGTCCAGCCGTCTTTCAGGTGTTCGGGTTTGACGAAGGCGTAGAACTTGTATTGCGCGTGTTCGATGTAGTCGGCCACTTCAACCAAACGGATGCTGGCGAATTTGCCCAAGCTTTCAGCCAGTTTGGCGGCGTTTTCTTGGCGGCGCGCCGTCCATTCGGGCATGCGTTTGAGCTGGATGCGGCCGATGACCGCCTGCATTTCCAACATGCGCCAGTTGGTACCGAAGCTTTCGTGCAGCCAGCGGAAACCGGGTGCGTGTTCGCGGTGGTACACGGCGTCATAGCTTTTGCCGTGGTCTTTGTACGACCACATTTTGCTCCACAGCTCTTTGTCGTTGGTGGTCACCATGCCGCCTTCGCCGCCGGTGGTCATGATTTTGTCTTGGCAGAACGACCATGCGCCGACATGGCCGATAGAGCCGACGGATTTGCCTTTGTATTTGGCGCCGTGCGCTTGGGCGCAGTCTTCGATAACCCACAAGTTATGTTCTTTGGCCAAAGCCATGATGTCGTCCATTTCGGCAGGCATGCCGGCAAGGTGAACCACGATGATGGCTTTAGTGTTTGGCGTCAGCGCGGCTTTGATGGTTTCGGCGCTGATGTTTTGGCTGTTTAAATCGACATCGGCGAAAACCGGATTGGCGCCGGCAGTCACGATGCAGGACGCTGAAGCCAAGAAGGTGCGTGAAGTGACAATCACATCATCGCCTTGGCCGATGCCCATTGCTTTGAGGGCTACGTCCAAAGCCAACGTACCGTTGGAAAGGGCGACGGCGTATTGCGTGCCGACAAAGGCAGCAAATTCTTTTTCAAATTCGCGACATTCCGTACCTGTCCAGTAGTTGACTTTGTTGGACAGCAGGACTTTGGAAACGGCATCGGCTTCTTCTTGAGTAAAGCTTGGCCATGGGGAGAGTGATGTATTAAGCATTTGTTTTTCCTGCAAAAAGACTGGTTGAGCCTTTGGGGGCGATTTCTTCCAGCAGTTGGCGGTTGATCAGGGTGTATTTCTGACCGTTGATTTCGACGTATGCGCCGTCGTAAGGCGGGAACCAGAAGGCGCGGATTTTCTTCTCGATATTGTCGCCGTCGAGGATTTGCTTCATGGCTTCCATTTCGTCGCGGCTGACGTAGCGGCCGCCGATGTTTGGCGTGGTCGGCAATTTGGTTTTCGACTCGATGGCTCGGGCGATGATGCGTTGTGCGAACGGCTCCAGCGCCTGCATGGTTTTGCGTTCGAGCGATTGGGCGGTTTCTGTTTCGGCGTCGATGGGGAAGCGGTCCACTTCGATGATTTCGCCGGTGTCGATGGAGGCATCGACGTAGTGGGCGGTGTTGCCCCATTGGTCCAGTTCGTCCATGATGGCCAGGTTGTAGCCGCCTGTGCCTTTGTATTCGGGCAACAGCGCAGGGTGGAAGTTGATCGTGCCCAAAGTCGGAATGCTCAGGAATTCATCACGCAGCTTGCGCCAGTAAAGGACGGACAAGCCCAAATCGTATTTCAGACGGCCTTCACGCATTGCTTCCAAAGCCGTATCGAAGGTGTACAGGGGTAGGCCCAATTCCTGCGCGGCAGCCGTGGTCGGCGAGCCTTGCAGATGGCTGTCGGTCAAGACGCCGACGATTTCGATATGGTCTTGTTTGGTCAAAAAACGAAGCAGGTTAGCGGAAACCTGTTTACGACCCATAAATAAGATTTTCATGGAGAAATGTCCCTTATGCATTTGCTTTTTCGGTGGCGGAAGTTGTCAGTGTAGTCAATTCTTCCAGGGTGTTTATCCAAAGGGTGGGCTGGTATTCACGGCCGTATTGCTCGGGCTCGGCTTGATGAATATTGTGCGGCTTAGGCATGATGCCTATGGAGAGCCAACCCAGTTTGTTGGGTGCGACAAAATCTTTTTTGATGTTGTCGCCGATGTAAATAAAACGTTTTGCGGCCGGATATTTGTTTTGCAGGAAGACAAAACGCTTATCGTCGGGCTTTTCCGATTGCATGGCTTCCGAAATCAAAATGTCGTCAAACAAATCGGTCAGGCCCAAGGCCTGTATTTTCAACCGCTGTGTCAGGCTGCGGCCGTCTGTAATCAGGGCGCGTGCGGCAAAAGGGCGCATCAGCTTCCGTAAAAAAGACGGTTCGACATAGGGTCGGATGGCAGGCCGATGCAGTCGATATTGCCACAAGAGTGATTGTTTCTCTGATTCGTTTAATTTGCAATGATGACACAAATTGTCGAGCCAGTCTTTACTTTTATTGTCGGCAATTTCATATAGTACGCCGGCATTGTATTGCGGATAAAGCGACGTAATCATCTCTACAACTGCCCGTATTCCGGAGCATTTGTAGTCATGTTCGGAGTAAAGCGTATCGTCAAGGTCAAAAACGATGACGGATTCTTCCGGCTTAATCATGTTCTCTTACCAAAACCTTAGCATCATAACGAAGCATGATTAAATTGTTTTCCCAGTCGTCGGAGAAGGGAATGTCTTGGCCGCCGATGTATTCTTGAATCAGCCAGCCCGGATAGTTGCCGCCTGCGGCGTAGGTCAGTGGGAAACCGCCGCCGAAACGCGGGTTGATTTCCACGCCGTAGGTCGTATTGTCGGTTTTGCTGACGAAGAATTGAGCGGTAATGCAGCCGCGTGCGCCTTCCAATACGGCCATTTTTTCAACCAACTCTTCATACAGGGCATTGCGTCGGGTTGCGCCTTTGCTGACTTCACCGGTGCGCACTTCCAAACGTTCGCGAGGAATGGCGCATTTCAGACGGCCTTGACGGTCGTAATACATATCGACGGTGAACTCGGAAAAAGCATTTTCAATATCGATGTATTGGGCGAACATCATTTTCGGATCTTCGGCAATGTCGGCGGTCAGATCGGCCGGTGTGTTGATTTTTTTCGCACCGATGGCGCGGCTGCCGTCATAAGGCTTGGCAAAACACGGGAAGGCCAGGCTGTCTCGTTCGTAAATTTCAGGCGAACGGATGCCGTATTGTGCAAACAGGCCTGCGGTCAGGCGCTTGTCGCGGCACAGGGTAATCAGTTTGGCGTCGGAAATGACGATGTGTATTCCTTCGGCTTCAAAACGGTCGCGTGCTTCGGCCAGCTTGAGCAGTTCGGTATCGATGGTCGGCACAATCAGGCCGATGTTGTGTTGTTTGGCCAGTTCGAAAATGCTGTCGATGTATTCGGCTGCGTCGATGCGCGGTACGCTGAAAGCGCGGTCGGCGACATGACAGGCTGAAGACATGTGGGGATTGAGGTCGGTGGCAAACACGCCGATGCCGTCTGAAAAACGTGCGGCTTCGGTTTGGAAGTCCTGCACCAATTCGACGCGGCGGCCTGCCGACAGAATCAGTATGTTATTTTTTTTCATCAGTTTTATTACCCGTGAAATAAGGCATAGTGGCTTCTCCTTCGGCTGAGATGCCTTCTTTGACGAAGACTTTTTTAACCGTCAGGAACAAAATTTTAATATCCAGCCAGAAGCTGAAGTGGTCGATGTACCAAACATCGTGGGCGAACTTTTCGTCCCATGAAATAGCGTTGCGGCCATTGACTTGCGCCCAACCTGTTACGCCCGGTTTCATTTCGTGGCGGCGGTTTTGGAAGTCGTTGTACAACGGCAGGTAGTGCATCAGCAGCGGACGAGGGCCAACCAAACTCATCTCGCCTTTTAAGACATTCCATAATTCAGGAAGTTCGTCCAAGCTGGTGGCACGTAATTTTTTGCCGAAATCGGTCAGGCGTTCGCTGTCCGGTAGCGGGTTGCCGTCTTTATCGATTGCATCGCGCATGGATCGGAATTTAATCATTTTAAACGGCTTGCCATCCTTGCCCGGCCGCTCTTGGATGAAGAACACGGGCGAGCCTAGGTTTTTGCGGATGAGGTACACCAAAATCAAAAACACAGGCGACAGGATAATCAGCCCTGAGGCGGAGGCAACAATGTCAAACAGGCGTTTGAAAAATTTATTCATGAGCTAATCTTTCAATCAGGTTGACGATTTTTTGATAGGCAACGTCGCGCTTGAAGCGGCGGACGATTTCTTCGGACTGAACAGGATCGTCTTTGCGCTTCAAAATATCTTTGGCGGCTTTAACGAAGCTTTCCACATCGCCGGAACGGTAGTTCGCATGCGGCAGCAGGGTGAGGACTTCGGCAACTTCGTCGTTGACCTGGCTGTTCAGAATCGGTTTTTGCAAAGCCATATAGTCGGAAAGTTTGTTGGTAATCGACTGCATGGCGTAAGAGTGGATAGCGTTGACGGAAATGTCGCAGCCTTTGGCGACCGACATCATTTCGGCGTAAGGAATGTAGCCGTAAAACTTGATGCCGTCGCAGGCATATTGTTTGAGCCTGTCCAAATCGGGACCGCCGCCCATGATGTGCAACTCGACGTTTTCGCCGGCGTCCAACAGCTTGCGAACGCCTTTGCACACGGTTTCCACGTCATAGCTGTAACTGAGCGTGCCCAAGTAGAAAAAGCGGGTTTTGTTGTCGCCAAAATCTTTGGCAGGCGCGGCATCGAGTTTGGGAAAGTCGGCGCCGATATAGACGACTTCGCCGGGTACGTTCGGATTGGCTTCTTTGGCGCGGTCGAGATAAGTCTGCGATACGGCAACCAGCGCGTCGGCGTAGCGGTAGGCTTGGTTGGCGCGTGAAGCAAAGGGCAGCAGGTTGTGCGGTACTTTTTTCAAAAACGGTACGACCGAGGAGAAAGACTCCGGCCATACATCCTGCACATCGACAATCAGTTTGTAGCCCAAACGCGCTTTGTGTTTGCCCAACAGTAGGTTGGTTGCAATCAGCGGATAGGCGGAAAAGACGACGTCTTGTTCGCCAGGACGGCAGTTTTCCAACCATTTTTCAAAATGTTTGACGAAGCGGTGATGGCTGGTCACGCGTCCCAAAGACACGTTTTTGCTGTATCCGCTTTCTTCCAACAGCATGACTTTCAGACGGCCTTGTGAGGCGGCTTCGGCATCTTCAGGCCGTCTGAAAGATTTGTCGTAGTGCTTGAAGTTGCTGGTAATCAGCAACACGTCATGCGACTGCGACAACAGCTCGGCAAGATACCAGAAGCGGTTGAAATGCGGCTCGGAAGGCAGCGAGCAATAAGGGGCGACGATGGTAATGTTCATGTTTCAGACGGCCTTACATTTCGTACGCAGCCATGGTGGTGCGGTATATTTCGTCGTCGGAGCATAAGGTTTCGACGTGTTTGTGCAGGGCTTTGCCCATTTGACCGCGCAACTCTGGATGCTTGATGAGTGTATCGACGGCTTCGATAAACGCTTCGTCATCACCGAAAGGAATGCAGTAGCCGGTTTGGCCGGTAATGACCATTTCGGAAATGCCCGCCATGTTGTAGGTCACGACAGGTGTGTCGTAAAGGCCGGCTTCCAAAATATTGTTACCGACACCTGCGCCGTGGTCGCCTACGCAATGTGGCGTGTTCACTAAAATATCGACTTCTTTGAAGTAGCCGGTCAAGTCGCGGACGCCGCCGAGGAAGGTGACTTTGTCTTCAATGCCCAAACGTTTGGCTTGGGCTTTGAGGTTGTCCATTTCTTCGCCGATACCTGCAACGTTGAGGCGGACAGGCATGTCGCGGTCAACCATTTTCTTCAAAATATCCAACATCAGATGCACGGCGCGGACGGTGTCCAAACGGGAAAGCGTGCCCAGTTGGACATAGTCTTTGACCGTTTTTTCAGGAACGAAATCTGCTTTGTGCAGGGCGTTGTAAGTGTAGGTGATGCGGTTGGCAGGGAAACCGTAACGGATGAGTTTTTCGCGTTCATGTTTGCAGTTGCCGATGATGTACACGCCCAGCTTGTCGAAAAGCTTGGCAATTTTCGGATAAGTTTCCGGATCAAGGCCGCGCGCGTGGTAGAACACTTTGGTTTTCGGCGAGGCAAACTTGGCCGCAATGGCGCAGGCCGGAACGATACGCGCCATTTGGCAGTGAATTACATCAGGTTTTTCTTTTTTCAGCAGTTTCATATAGGCAAACATGCCTTTGACGTAACCCAAAAGACCGCCTTGGTAAAAATCAATCGGCTGCCAACGGATGCCCAATGCTTGCGCCTCCTGAATCAAAGGGCCGTCTGAAGAGGCCAATACGATATCGTGTCCGCGTTGTTTGAGCAGGCGGCCGAGGCGGAAAGTGGCGTTTTCAGTGCCGCCGAGGCCGGACATGGAGGTAGTCAGGATGATTTTCATGATGGTTTCTTCGTATCGTATAGTGTTTCGTTGTATGCGTAAGCGGCCATATCTTTCAGCTTGGGCGCAACAAATACGCTGTAAATAAAAATCAGCAGGCAGGGCAGCCAAATAAACGGCATACGCAAAATGGTGGACGGAATAAAACCGGCCAGCAGGAAAATGCCCAAGGCAACCCAAGCTAAAACGCGCGATTTGCCTGTTACTGCGCGGTTTGAGGCGATGTAAAGGAAATAAAACGCCGCAAAAGCAATAAAGCCGAGCAAGGAAATCATGCCGAAACCCAGATACAGCTCGATGATGAAGCTGTGCGGGTTTTCAAAGCCCAAGCTGCCGCTCAAATGTCCGCCGAAATATTCGCGGAAGTTTTTAGGACCGTAGCCGGTCAGCAGCAGGGGCGGATTGTTCCAGAAGTAGTTGTAAATCTCCTGACGGTAGGACACGGAGTTGTCGCTGCCTAAGTCGTACAGGAAGAGGTACACACGGCTGGAAAAGCGTTCTAAAAACTGGTTGCCATTGAGCGACAGCAAAAATTCCGCAATCGCGCGTGACGGAATCATCGACAACACCAATGCCAGCAAACCAGCTACGCCGACCGTAATAAAACCGTTTTTGCGATAGGCTGTATAAACCAACAAAATCAACAGGTAGCAGCCGATGGCGGTACGCGATACGCTGGCGAAAATGGCCATGCCCAACAGCAGGAACAAACTCCAGCCCAGCAGTTTTTCTTTGTGTTTCCGTCCTTGGAGTTGGAAGAAAAACAAAATGGCAGGCGCAAGGCAGACTGCGGTAGCAGCAAGGTTGTTCGGGTTAAAGAACAAGCCCTTGAGCGAGCCTTCATCAATGGCCAATTCATCGCTGGCACTCACAAACTGAATACCGGTGGCCAGCTCTGCAAACGGCGGTACGGCGATAAACAGCGTAAATACGACAAGGAATTTCTGAATTGTTCCCAAAGGGTCGTCGGCGCGCTTCAATACTTGGTAAAACAAGTAGAAGAAAGCTGGAACCGCCATAAAAAACAAAATATCCATGTACTGCGTCGGCGTCAGCGACGTAATGCCCATGTGGATAGCAGGCCAGATGCACATGGCGGTCAGGGCGCAGAGCATGGCAAAAATCTTGCGCGGAATATGCTTGCTTTCCAGAAAAAATACGACAAAACCAAGCAGTACAAATATCAGGGTCAGCGGGTTGTCGATACGCGGTACGCCGACCTTAAAGGACAGCGCAGGCCCCAGCATATAGGCTGAGAGCATGATGTATAGGATGTAAGTGTATAAGTTCAGACGTTTTATTTTCATAGTCGTTCTGTTGTTATCGTAGAGACGTGAATCTCAGATTGGCTATTTTGCCGAACGGTTTAATTTGGCTTTGATTTTTTCGGTCGCGGCAAATAGTGCGTGTTTGTATTTTAGGAACAGGAAACCCAGTCCGACTGCCCATGCCAGCGCAAACCAGATGTAGTTGTCGCGCGTACCCAGCCAAGTATAGGCAAGGCAGATTATCAGGCAGAGCGTTGAGTTGATATAAATCTTCAGGCGCGGCAAAGGTTGCCACAGGCGTGAAGAGAATTCGGTTTTCAAGATGAAAAACAGCCAAAAAGCCGTTGCGCTGGCCATGGCCGCACCTTTTGCACCAAATTTCGGTACCAGCAGATAGAGCAGGGCGGTATTGGCGATAAAGGCAACGATGTTGATGACGGTAATCAGCCAAGTCGAGCGGACGACGTTCAAACCGATGCCGCTGACTTCGGTCAGCGTATAAAACAGGGGGAAGAGCATACACGAGAGCAGTATAAATTGAACCTGCGTGTATTTTTCCGGCAGTATCCAAGTCGCCATCGGCGAGAAAATCCCGATGAGGCAAATCATTGCGCTGATGAGGACGGTCATGGAAAGTGTGATGTCACCGATTTTGTCCAGATTGGTTTTTTCTTCCACCCATTTGAACACCAAAGGCGCCCAAATGGTGGAGAACACGCTTTGGAAAATCAAGGCGACAGCGCCAAAGCTGACTGCCATCGAATAAATGCCCAACTCGTCCAAGCCCGAGATATTCTTGAGGACAAAGCGGTCAATCGAAGTCAGGCCCCAATAGGCCAAGTTGCCGAATGCCAGCGGCAGGCCGTAGCGCAGGCCGTCCCGGTGCAGCTCAGGCGACCATTTCGCATGGGAAACGGCTTGCAGGTCTCGGCGCAGTTGATAAATCAACAGCGCAACGGTCAGCACTTGGGCGGCGGTGTAGGCAAAAACCAGCGAAGTGGTATTGGCGGGCAGGCCGGAAGCAATCACGGCAAAAACCAACACCAAAATCAAAAATTTCGGCGCAAGCTGGCTGAGTGAAAAAGCCAGTGCCTGCTCTTTCATCCGCAAAATCAAGGCTAAAAAACGGATAATCAGCGTGGTGGCCAAGAAAATCAGGAAGAGAATCCCCAAATTCGCACTGGGGATGTCGAAAATGATTTCAGACGGCCATGATGCGTTTATCAGCAACACTAAAACCACAACCGCCACCGTCAGAATCAATGGCGATAAAAAAACGGATTTGAACAGCGCGGCCTTGTCTTTAACGGCGTAATAGTCGCGAATATAGGATTGGTCCAGCCCCAGGCCCAGCAACAGGATGCTCAGTCCGGCAATGGTCTGCAAGAGTACGATACGGCCGATGTCTTCCGCAGGGAAGTACCATGAGATGAGCGGCAGGGAAAGCAGGCCGAAAGCGGCGCTTCCTATCGGGCCCAATGCGTAGCCGAGGATTTTTTTCGCGTTCATATTATTTGTTTTCAGACGGCCGGAAGTTCGAGCTGAGCGTTTTTCGTAAGAGATGCGTTGTTACCGTTGCCGGTTTCCCAAGGCCGTCTGAAAAACAAATGGCCTTGGGAAACCGGCCGCCGTCCCGGTGGGGAAACCGGAGGCAGCCGGATGCGTCTGAAGCAAGATTATGCTTTGATGACTTTAGGATTTTTCACTGGGAATTTGCCGCGTGTATCGACAATCAGTTTGGCATGTTCGGTGATCATGTCATAGTCGAATTTGTCGTGATCGGTGGTCAGAACCACGCAGTCGTATTGGGCGACAGTTTCAGGGGTCAGCGCTTCACTCTTCAGGTCGAAGTAGTGGTGGCCGGGGATGTGCGGGAATTCTGGAACGTGCGGGTCGGAGTAGGAAACCACTGCTCCCAGTTTGTGCAGACGGTCCATCACTTCCACAGACGGGCTTTCACGCATATCGTCTACGTTTTTCTTGTAGGCGATACCCAATACCAAGATTTTGCTGTCTTTGATGGAACGGTTGTGGTCGTTCAAAGCCAGGCCGACTTTTTCGATAACGTAGTCGGGCATGTGGGAGTTCACTTCGCCTGCCAGCTCGATGAAGCGGGTGTTTACGCCGTATTCGCGGGCTTTCCAAGTCAGGTAGAACGGGTCGATAGGGATACAGTGGCCGCCCAAGCCGGGGCCCGGGTAATAAGCAACGAAGCCGAACGGTTTGGTTGCGGCGGCATTGATGACTTCGTGAATGTCGATGCCCATTTTATCGGCAACGATTTTCATCTCGTTCACTAAGCCGATGTTTACGGCGCGGTGGATGTTTTCCAAAAGTTTGGTCAGCTCGGCAGCTTTGGTGGAGCTTACCGGAACAACTTTATCGATGGCAGGTTGGTACAGCGCCAGGCCGACTTCCAAACAAGCAGGGGTATGGCCGCCGATGACTTTGGGGATGGTACGGGTTTCGAAGTTAGGGTTACCCGGGTCTTCGCGCTCGGGAGAGTAAACCAAGAACACGTCTTGACCGACTTTCAAGCCGCCTTCTTCCATGCGTGGCAGCAATTCTTCTTCGGTAGTGCCGGGGTAGGTGGTGGATTCCAAAGACAGCACTTGACCGGCGCGCAGGTAAGGTTTGACCGCGTCGGTAGTGTCGATAACGAAGCTCATGTCCGGCTCGCGGTATTTGTTCAGCGGAGTCGGTACGCACAAAATCACGGCTTCTACTTCGCCGATGCGGGAGAAGTCGGTGGTGGCTTCAAACAGGCTGTTGGAAGCGGCGGCAATTTTGTCGGAAGGAATATGCTCGATGTAGCTTTCGCCTTTGTTGAGCTTGTCGACTTTGGTTTTGTCGATGTCGAAACCCAAAACTTGGTAACCGATGTCCACATAGCGCAGCATCAGTGGTAAACCAACGTAGCCTAAGCCGACGATGCCGATTTTTGCGGTCTTATCGGCAAATTTTTGTATCGTAATGTTTTTCATGATGTCTTTCGTGTAATGAATGAGTAAATCGGGAGTGTTTGCCCGATGCCTGAGTTGTTTGCTGCTGCCGCATAGCCATAGTCGGCTGCCGTATCGTGTGAAGCCTTAAAACCATACTTATAATTACATTAGACAAAATCATAAGCACTTATCTGATTCGTCTCAATCGAAAAAGTTTAACGGTCGTTCAGACGACCTCTGTGGTATGGAAACGGTATTTTTGAATATTAAATTTTTAGAAGTTACATTCAACTACATGTTTTGACTTTAGATATTGCTTTGTCAAATGTATGGTTCATGAAGTTAAACTACCGTTTATGCCGTTTAAAACCCTCCTAGAATAAAAACTTTTAATAAATTTTCGTGGCTTAACCTATCTTAATAATCTATTATTTCGTGATGAAAAAAAGGAGAACTTGTCGACAATCTGCTTGAGGATAGTTAACTTAAGTCAAAGTTTTAAATTGAAATACGCTATAGTCATTATAATATATTGACGAAAAAATTACATTTATTGCTATATAAATGATAAATATACTCTATTGAATATGATTTAATTATTAAACTGAGGCAATTAGACGGATTTTTTTCGGAGAACCCATTTAATGTCCTGCCCGATGATTTCCACCGATTGACTTTGCCAAGGGCCGTCTGAAAGTAGGGCGGCCGGATTTTCAGGAAGGGAGAAAAGAGGTTTGCCTGCGCCTAACAGTTTCGGTGCTTGGTAGAGGACGATTTCATCCACCAAGTCATCCTTCAGGAAGGCTGAAGCAAGTGTTGAGCCGGCTTCTACCAGAACTTCGCCAAAGCCAAGCTCTGCCAGTTGCGGGATGAGTGAAAGAAGATTGATGCAGCCGTTGATGTGTTCAGACGGCCTGATGATGCGGATGTGTTCAAATGCGCTTAGAGCCTGCAAACGTTGTTCGTCTGAGGAAAGGGTAACGATAACGGTCGGGCTTTCTGTATCGGTAACGAGGTGGCAGTCCAAAGGGATTTGCAGTCGGCTGTCCAAGACGATACGCGCAGGTTGGCGCAGGGTGGGGAAGCTGCGGACGTTGAGTTTCGGGTTGTCGGCAAGTACGGTACCGATACCGGTCAAAACGGCGCAACTTTCGGCACGGAGAATTTGTACGTCTTCGCGCGCTGCTTCGCCGGTAATCCAAAAGCTGCGGCCGTCTGAAAGGGCGGTTTTACCGTCCAAACTGGCGGCGCATTTGAGGCGGACAAACGGTCTGCCACGTTCGATACGCGACAGGAAACCGCGGTTGAGTTCGCGTGCCTGAGCTTCCAGCAAACCGCTTTCTGTACGGATTCCGGCGGCTTCCAACATAGACAAGCCTTTACCTGCGACCAACGGATTAGGGTCAGTCATGGCGGCGACAACGCGCGTTACGCCGGAATGAACGAGCGCTTCGGCACATGGCGGCGTGCGGCCGTAATGGCTGCAAGGTTCCAGTGTGACATAGGCTGTTGCACCTTTTGCCGCCGCTCCGGCCTGCCTTAACGCGTGAACTTCAGCGTGTGGTTCGCCTGCTTTGACGTGGAAACCTTGTCCGACGATTTGTGCGCCGTGTGCAATCACGCAACCGACGCGGGGATTGGGGGAAGTAGAAAACCGCCCAAGCTTGGCCAGCTCGAGGGCGGTTTGCATCATTTGGGTATCAAGTGCGGAAAACATGGTTTCAGACGGCCTTATTTGGCTTTACATTCGGCAATGACTTGGGTGAATTCGGAAACGTCTTTAAAGCTTTTATAGACGGACGCGAAGCGGACATAAGCGACTTGGTCGATTTTTGCCAGCTCTTCCATCGCCATTTCGCCGACGATGCGCGAAGCGACTTCTTTTTTGCCCAAGCGGTAGAGACGCTGCTCGATAAGGGCAACGGTTTCATCGATTTGTTCCTGTGTGACAGGGCGTTTGTGCAGCGCGCGCTCAAGGCTGGTCTGCAGTTTGTGCGGATTGAAGGGAACCCGTGTGCCGTTGGATTTGATGACTTGCGGCATCCGCATTTCAACGGTTTCAAAAGTGCTGAAGCGTTGTCCGCATTCCAAGCATTTGCGACGGCGACGGATGCTGTTGGTGTCTTCCAACCATCGCGAGTCGGTTACTTGTGTATTAGGGTGTTGGCAAAACGGACACTTCATCGGGTTTCCTTGTCATACGCTCGGCAAGGTCGCTAAGCAATTGAATTTATTGTTTGTGAACTATTATTGTAGCGGATTGCGTTATTTTCGTATAGTAAAGGCTTTGACTATGGATTAAGTATAAAAAGGCCGTCTGAAAGGGCAACTTGAGCGAAGTTGATCTTTTCAGACGGCCTTGAGTTTTTCAGTCAATCAACCGTTAAACCGATACGCCGACGGCGCGGGCGATTTCCAAACCTTCTTCCGCGCTCATGTAAACAGGATTCTCGGGGCGGTCGCTGCGGACGATATCGCCGTCTTGAAACATCACCAATTCATTGACTGCCAACTGCGACCAAGTTTCGTCACGCGTCAGGGGCAGGGTGGCGATGACGGAGACCTTGTCGTTTGGCGTGGTCACTGTGGAAAAATCGACCATCACATCATCGTCCAGTAGGCGAGCTTTGCCAAACGGGGCTTTGCGTACTATGTAGTGCAGCAAGGTACTGGCATGGGCAAACAGGCAGTCGCCGTTGGACATCACAAAGTTGAACAAACCGAAGCGGCGGATTTCATGGGTCAGGCCGGCAATGGCATCAAACAAAACTTCAGGTTCGGGTTTGGTGGCAAAGCGGCTGCGCAGGCGGTTGAGGATAAAGCAGAACGCGCGTTCGGAATCGGTCGTGCCGACCGCGTGGTAGTACTCTCCCTGCTCGGGGAAAAAATCAATCAAATGGCCGTTGTGTGCAAACAGCCAATATTCGCCCCACATCTCGCGCATGAAGGGGTGAGTGTTCGCCAACGAGGTCTGGCCTTGTGAGGCCTTGCGGATATGGGCGATAACGTTTTCAGATTTGATTTGGTAGGCGCGTACCAAGTCGGCAACGGGCGAGTTGGCGCTGGGCTTGTCGTCGTGAAACAAACGCACGCCTTTGCCTTCGAAAAAACCGATACCGAATCCGTCGGCATGGTGGTCGGTAATGCCGCCACGGCGGCGGAAGCCTTCAAAAGAAAACATGATGTCTGTGGGAGTGTTGCAATTCATGCCGAGCAGTTGGCACATGGCGTTAACCTTTGTTTTGGGTATTTATAGGGTCATTATGGTGTATCGGGCAGGCAGTTTCAATATATTCTTTGCCGTTTTTGGGTAGGTGATACAGGCTGTATCGAATTAAAAATAAAGATTTTCGCATTATTGGAGATTTTTAGGACTGCTAATTCTGTGCTAACGCTTCGTCTGTGGCAGGATACCCGCCAAACCATGCAGGAGCAGGAACAAAAAGTGCGTGAATATCATCTCGATATTTCTGCTCCGCATACCGGGCAGACAGCCGAGAGCGATTCCGAAGCCGACCAAGGCGAGGCATTGTTTAACGCCGTCAACCGCAGCGATTGGCAAACCGTTCGTCCGCTGCTGGAGCGTTATACCCAGCAAAGCGAATACGATCCCGATATTGCTTCGTTTGCCCGCGCCTCGTTGGCTCGAGGCGAAGGCAAGTGGAAAGCCGCCAAACAAGAATACGAAACCCTGTTGCAACGTCATCCCGACTTCACACGCGGACGGCTGGATTACGCACGCCTGCTTTTTGAAGGTCGTCTGAACCGCGAAGCCTCTTCTGAATTTGCACGCCTTCAAAACGAAGACTTGCCTGAAGCCGTCAAAGAAAACATTGCCCATTTCCAAGATGCCTTGAACCAGCGTCAAAGCTGGAAGGACAGCCTTTCCGTCGGTGCCGTCCACAACAGCAACATCAATGAAGGCAGCGGCAAAGTGTGGTGCAAAACCGAAATCGACGGCGAATGCTGGGAAGAATTTTCCGGCGACAAACCCATTTCCGCTAACGGCATCAAATACGAAGCTGCCGCCGTCCGCCGCTGGCAGGTTAAAGGACACCACGGCATCGCCGCCCGCGCGCTCGGCTACGGCCGCTTCTACCGTGATCATCGGAACTTTAACGAACACGCGCTCAACCTCAGTGCAGGCTACCAGTTTGAAAACCAGCGCTACACTTTCGCCCTCGCTCCGCTCGTCGAATGGAACGGCAGTGGCGGCAAAACCCTCAACCGCGCCTATGGTGTGCGCAGCGAGTGGAACCTCGACAAGGGTGGCTGGACGTGGAACACGGAAGCCGCGTGGGAACATCTTTCTTATGCAGACAAAACCCGTTTGCTCGACGGCAGCCTCCTCTCCGTTTACAACACCTTGTCTTATTTCCCTCGTGGCGACCTGATGCTCTATGGCGGCATGGACTGGCAACAGCGTAAAACGAAAGACCCTGTGGACAGCTATCACCAAATTTCTGCACGGCTGGGCGCGGCGAAAATGTTTGAAGCAGGCTTCGACGCCTCCGTATCTGCCACCTTCGGCATCCGCAGCCACCGCGAAGAAAACGCCGTCCTCGAGCAACGCCGCCGCGACAAAGAACAAACCTACCGCCTCAGCATAGGCGCTGACCGCTGGAAATTCGCCGGACTTAAGCCCGTCCTCAGCTACAAACACCGCCGCGTCAACGGCAACACCGACTGGCTGTACAGCTACAAACAAAACGAAGTCGGTTTGTCGCTGGTGAGGTCGTTTTAACTTGCGGTAAACAGAAATAAAAATGCACAGGCCGTCTGAAAGTATTTTTCAGACGGCCTGATTTATGATGGAAACGCTGATTTTAAGAATATTGAACTTTAGCTGAATGGAAACAGGTTGCTTAAAAACTAGGGGCTGTATTTTCGTTTTGAAAATTTAGAAAAACTCAGACGGCCTTAAAGTGTTTCCATACAGGACGGCATTGTTCGGGTAAGTCGGGACAGGCGCCGAGTATGCCGCCGCTGAAGTCGTTGGGGCGGTGGAAGTCGCTGCCTGCGCTGGCGAGAAAGTCGAAACGGTCGGCAAGCAGGGCATAGTTGAGGCGGTCGTTTTTACAGCAGTTGCCGCTGTGCACTTCAATTCCTGCGCCGCCGAGGTTTTTAAATTCTTGAAACAGGTTTCGTTTGGCGGTGGCGGATAATTCATAGCGCATCGGATGGGCGATAATGGACATGCCGCCTGCGCCTGTAATTGCGGCTACGCAGTCTTCCAGTGTGGTCCATTCGTGTCTGACGGAACAGGATTTGCCGTCGCCCAGATATCTGGTAAATGCCTGCTGTTTGTTTTTGACATGGCCTTCGCGGATGAGGAATTCGGCAATGTGGGTGCGGCTGGCCATCTCTTTATTGGCGGCCAATGCCAGCGCGCCTTCATACGCGCCTGTTATGCCTTTTTTCTCCAGTTTGGCCGCAATGGCTTCCAATCGTTTCAGACGGCCTTTGCGGACTTCGGCAAGCAGGTTTTGCAGGGCTTCATTGTGTTCGTCAAAGTCCAAGCCGACAACGTGGATGGTGCGGCCGCGCCAAGTGACGGATATTTCCACGCCGTTGACGAAGGGGAGGCCGAGGGTACCGGCTTCTGCGCGTGCTTCGGCAAGTCCGCCGGTATGGTCGTGGTCGGTCAGGGCGAGCAGGGTGCAACCGTTTTGACGGGCGAGTCGGACAATTTCGGTTGGGGACAGCATGCCGTCTGAAACGGTCGAATGGCAGTGTAAATCAATCATGGTTTTGCTTTGAATTTTCTCAAAAAAGGCCGTCTGAACGTTTCAGACGGCCTTGATTTGTTAGAACAGAGAGTCCAGTTGTTGTTTGTTATTGTTGCCGGTATTGCTTGGCAGAACTGGGGTTTCGTCTAATTCTTCACGGGCTGGCGCATTGCCGCTCTCGGTGCGGCGGCGGTTTTCATTCGGAACCGCGCGACGGGCAGGTTGAGCGGGGCGAGGTGCAACGCCGCTGTTGTCCAAGGCCAGGTCGGAGCTGGTGGTCATGCGTTCGCGCATATACACTTCGCCGCCGTTCGAAACCACGCCCTCAGGGGCTTTCATCGGTTTGACGCTGGTGCCTTTCAGGGCGAAGCGCATGTATTCTACCCATACCGGTACGGCGATTGTACCACCGTAACCTGCACGACCCATGCTGCGCGGTTTGTCAAAGCCGATATAGACAGCAGTCACAACGCTAGGGTTGAAGCCGACAAACCATGCGTCTTTGTTGTCGTTGGTGGTACCGGTTTTACCGGCGATGTCGGAGCGGCCGAGCGCGGCTGCACCGCGTGCGGTACCGACACGGACAACGTCCTGCATGATTTTGTACATAATGTAGGCGTTGCGCGGGTCAATGGCTTGAGGTGCATTTTCACCGGCTACCAAAGGTTGCATTTGCGCCTTCAGACGGCCTTGGCTGTCGTAGATTTTGTCGATGACGTGGGCAGATACTTTGTAACCGCCGTTGGCAAAGACACTGTAACCTTCTGCAATACGCAACGGCGTGGTTTCGCCTGTACCCAAAGCCATAGACAGGCTGGCAGGGATTTCAGACGGCTTGAAGCCGAAGCGTTGGATGTATTGTTGCGCGTAACCGATACCGATAGACATCAGGATGCGGATGGACACCATGTTTTTCGACGCGGTCAAAGCCTGGCGCAGCGTGATGTAACCAGCATAGCGGCCGTCAGAGTTTTTCGGGTTCCACGCTTTACCGTTTGCACCTTTACCCGGCAGGGAAATCGGCGCATCGTTAATCATGGTGGAAGCAGTCATGCCTTTTGCCAAAGCGGCGGAATAAACGAACGGTTTGAACGTCGAGCCGGGTTGGCGCATGGCTTGAGTTGCGCGGTTGAAGGTTTTGCTGTGGTAGTCGTAGCCGCCGACCAATGCACGGACTGCACCGGTTTTCGCATCTAAAGACACCAATGCGCCTTGCAACAAAGGCTCTTGAACGACGGTAAAGGTATCGCCGCTGCCTTTAACACGAATGACGGAGCCGCGACGGATGCGGTCTTCGCCCATTTTTTCGTTGTTGACGGCACGGGCGGCAAAGCCTAAAGCGTGGCTGTTCAGCGTTACTTTACGGCCGCTCGGCAACTGAATCTGTACACCTTTGCGTGAGGCTTCCAAAACAACCGCCGGAATCATTTTATCGACGGTGTAAAGTGTAGAAAGATATTGGCTGACAGTTTCTTCTACGTTGTCGCTTTTGCTCAGGTCGATGTAGTTTTCTGCACCGCGGTAGCTGCTGCCGCGGTCGAAGTTGCGCAGAACTTTACGCAGGGCTTCGGTAGCCACGCGCTGGTGTGCGGTATCGACGGTGGTATATACCTTGAAGCCTTGTGTATAAGCATCTTCGCCGTATTTTTCAAACAGTTCTTGACGCACCATCTCGGCAACATACAGGGCGCTTTGATCAATGTTTTGTACAAAACGTTCGTAATGCAACTCTTCTTTCAAAGCCTGATCGCGTTGCTGCAGAGTAATCATGCCTTCTTCCAGCATATTGTTCAGAATATAAGCCTGACGCAGTTTGGCACGCTCAGGGTTTACAATCGGATTGTAGGCGGAAGGTGCTTTAGGCAAGCCGGCCAACATGGCGGCTTCGGCCAATGTTAAATCATTAACATTTTTGTTGAAATAAATTTGGGCGGCGGAGGCAAAACCATAAGCACGTTGACCCAAATAGATTTGGTTGAAGTACAGCTCCAAAATCTTGTCTTTACTTAAAGACTGCTCGATTTTGTAGGCCAACAGGGCTTCGTTGAACTTACGGGTGAACGAACGCTCGCTGCTCAGGTAGAAGTTTTTGGCAACCTGTTGCGTAATCGTACTGGCACCGGATTGAACGCCACCGGCCATGACGTTGCCGATCGCAGCGCGTGCCACGCCCCAAACGTCCACGCCCCAGTGGTCATAGAAGCGTTTGTCTTCGGCGGCAATCACGGCGTCTTTCAAAATTTTCGGGAAGTCGCCGATTTTGGTAAATTCACGCCGTTGTTCGCCGTAAACGCCAATGACTTGGCCATCTGAAGAATAAATCGTCAGCGGCATTTTTGGTTTGTAGTGTTGTAAAGAGTCCAAAGACGGCAGTTTTGGATAGGTTACCAAAATTGCAATTGCAATCAGACCTACACCAAAAAGAGCCAGTCCTAATAAGAGACCCATGCAGGTCGTTATAATCTTTTTAATCATGACTAAGTAATAATTTTGCCATTAATGGCGATAAATAAAGTAAAATGGGAAACGATTTCTATCAGCCACAGTCAATACTGTGTAAAGAATAAGAAGTCCTTTACGGATAACGAAACAGTTACTCACTCCTAAATGATACAGGGAAGTCAAATCATGCGCTTATTTAAAAGCACGAAAGATACCAAAACAGGCAAGGCTTCTAGCGGATTGAACAACCGCTCTGCCATCGGCGTCGACATCAGCCAACATGCCATTAAGATGGTACAACTGACAGGCCGTAGTTTAAACCAAATTCAGCTGGAAAAATACGTTATTACCAAATTGCCTAAAAATATTGTCAAAGGCAACAAAATTCAAGACTACGATCAGCTTGCTACTTACATCCAACATACTTACACACAATTACGCAGTTCTTGCAAAAATATTGTTGCGGCTGTGCCACAAAATTTGGCGACAGTCGAGCAAATTATTTACAACCCGCGTGATACCGATTTGGACTTGGAAGAGTTTGTCGAGGCGGAAGTCGGCCAATTTGCGCCTATTGAAGAAATGAACTACGACTTTCAAGCCGAAGAAGTCGGTTCGGGCCAGCATGTTTTAGCTGTTGCCGCCAAAAAAGACGATGTCGAGCCGCGCATTGAAATGTTTGAAAATGCGGGCCTGCCTTTGTCTGCTTTGGATTTGGACTTGTTGGCGCAACGCAATGCCTTTGTTTATTGGATGAATACGCATGCTCCCGAAATGGCAGAGGAAAAAGTTGCCGTGTTCGGCATTCATGCGACACAAATGTATGCACTGATTTTGCAAAACGGCCGCATTCTCTATAAACAAGAAACACCGGTCAGCACAGAGCAGCTCAATCAGCTGATTCAGCGTACTTATCAGGTGACGGAAGAAAAAGCCGCGCAAATGATGGCTTCTCAAAACAAGCCTTCCGACTACCAGTCTCAGATTGCCGACCGTTTTAATGTGCAGGTTGCGCAAGAAGTTCAGCGTGTTTTGCAATTTTACTATACCACGCAGGCCACTGATTCTTTCGCCAATATCAAACACATCCTGCTGACCGGCTTTACCGCGCAACAGGCAGGTTTGGCAGAAAGCATTTTCTCGCAAACCAATACGGCAACAGAATATCTGCATCCGATTTCATATGTGGAGCGCAGTGCAAAAGTAGAATTGCCGCAGTTTCAAATTGATGCGCCGTCACTGACTTTGGCGTTCGGATTGGCATTAAGGGGACTTTGAGAACATGATCGAATTAACCAGAATCAACCTTCTTCCGTATCGGGAAGAGATTAAACAGCGCAAGCAGCAGCAATTCAAAATATTGATGCTTGGTGCTTTTGCAGTGGGTTTGGGCTTGGCGGCCGCTACCTATCTCGGTATTGACAGCGCCATCAGCAATCAAGAAGGCCGCAACAACTTCCTGCAAACCGAAATCGACAGACTTGATAGAGAATTGGGCGAAATCGATAAACTTCAGCAAGAAAAAGAAGCCTTTTTGGCCAAGAAGCTGAAAGTGGAAGAGTTGCAGGAAAAACGCTATCAAGCGGCTTATATCCTTGATTCTTTGAATGCGCTTACGCCCGATAATACTTATTTGACTGCGTTGGAAGCAGAAAGCCCGACCAGCTATAAAATCAGCGGCCATGCCATCAGCGACAATAAAATCGCCGTTATGATGCGCTCCCTGCCAAGCACAGGTATTTTCTTGCAGCCTGAATTGTTGAGCATTAAAAAAGTAGATAACTACCAAGAATTTACTTTGAAATCTTCAATCAACCAAGTGAATACGCCGGCTCCTGCACCGACTGCCCAAAGCAGCGGTGAAACGGCCGAACCTGTGGCAGAACCTGCTCCGGAGGCTCAATAATGGCATCTAAAAACCTGAAACAATTGGACGTACAAAACCTGTACCTGCTCAATATGCCTTCAAAACTTTTGCTGGCGGGTTTATTGATTGTCGGTATGTTGGCTTTGGGCTATGTCGGCGTATTTAAAGATCAGATTGAAACCTTGAATACGCAGGAGGCCAAAGAAGAAGAGCTGAAGGAAACCTTTACGCGTAAAAGCATTCAGGCGGCAAGCTTGAACAATTTGAAGGCTGAATTGGCTTCGATCCGTTCTGCATTTGACGTTTTGTTGAAACAATTGCCGACCGATGCAGAAATTCCGAACCTGATTCAAGAGCTGCATCAGGCAGGTTCAACCAACGGACTGCGTTTGGACAGCGTTGCGCCGCTCCAACCTGAAAACGATGGTCCGATTCAAAAACTGCCTTATCAGATTTCCATCACAGGCAAATACTCTCAAATCAGCCAATTTACCCGTGATGTAGGCGATTTGTCGCGTATTATTACTTTAGATTCTTTGAAACTCGTGAATGCAGGCGAGGACAAAGAAGGCAAGGGCAATAAAGGCGAGTTGACATTGAGCGCGATTGCGACGACTTACAAAGCACGTCCGGCCGAAGAGATTGCTGCCGAATTGGCTGCGCAACAGGCACAAGAAGAAGGCAAACCTGCCGAGAATGAGCAAAAATAAAAGAATAGGGAAATCATGAAAAAAATCATCTTACTCTTAAGTCTTCTTCCCTTGGTAGCCTGTACGCAAAGCTATGAAGATTTGACTCAATGGATGACGCAAACCCGTCAGGAAGCAAAATCCAAGATTATTCCGTTTGAAGAGCCGACGGTTACATTGCCTAAGCCGTATAGCCCGCCGAACTTTAAAGGCTTAAATGCGTTTGATTCACGCCGTTTGGACACTGCCCCTAAAGGCGGCAATGCGCCGGATGTGAACCGTCCGAAAGAAACATTGGAAGCCTTCAGTTTGGAAAACATGGCCTTCGTCGGAACGCTTCAAAGCGGCGGCAAAGTTTCCGGATTTATCAAGGTCAACGACCATGTCTATACCGTTTATCCAGGAAACTATATCGGTCAGAATTACGGCAGAATCCAAAGTATTACCGAAGATAAAATTATCTTGACCGAGCAAGTTGAAGACAGCTACGGCAACTGGGTGTACCGGAAGGCCGAATTGCCATTGAGCAGTAAAGAGGCAGATTCTTCCAATAGCTCAGATAGTTCGAATTCAAATTAATTTAGGGGTCTCACTCGATTATGAAAACCAAGCACATGACAAAATTATTTGCCGGCTTCAGCGTTGCCCTCGCTGTTCAGACGGCCTTTGCAGGCAATATTACCGATATCAACGTTTCCACTTTGCCTGACAACCAAAAAATCATCAAAATCCGTTTCGACAAAGACGTCACCACACCTCATGGTTTTGTAACATCTACTCCGGCGCGTATCGCATTGGATTTTGCCAACACCAATATCCGTTTGCCTCAGCCTGTTTTGGAATATGCCGACCCATTGCTGAATCAAATTACTGCGGCGCAAAACAATGACCGAGCACGCGTGGTTTTGGGCCTGAACAAAATCAGCCAATACAATACTGAGATTCGCGGCAACGAAGTTTGGGTATTTGTAAACGAATCTACTGACCAAACCAATGCGGCCGTTGTAAATGAACGTGCGGCTACGCCGTCTACCGCGCGCGCTGCTCAGACTTATCAAGCTGTTTCAGCAGCCAATATCGATTTTCGCAAAGGCGCACGCAATTCCGGCATTATTGAATTGTCCGCCCCTGGTTTCAGCGAGCAGCCGGATATTAAACAGCAGCGCGACCGTGTGGTTGTGACCTTGAAAAACCATACGCTGCCGACACAAGCGCAACGCAGTTTGGATGTGGCTGACTTCAATACCCCTGTACAAAACGTTACGCTCAAACGTATCGGCAATTCTACCCAGCTCATTATCCGCAACAATAATGCGAATTGGGACATCAATACCAAAGCTTCTTCCGGCCGTTTTGTATTTGAAGTATCGCCTAAAGCTGCCAATACCGAATCCGGCGGCTTGAACCAAAATGCAAACAAATCGTTCAAAGGCCGTAAAATTTCTTTGGATTTCCAAGATGTAGAAGTTCGTACCATCTTGCAGATTTTGGCGAAAGAATCCGGCGTGAATATTGTTGCCAGCGATACCGTCAAAGGCACCATGACCTTGTCCCTGAAAGATGTACCTTGGGATCAGGCTTTAGACTTGGTTATGCAGGCGCGTAATTTGGATATGCGCCGTCAAGGCAACATTATCAATATTGCGCCTCGCGATGAATTGTTGGCAAAAGACAAAGCCTTCTTGCAGGCTGAAAAAGAGATTGCCGAATTGGGTCCGCTGTATTCTCAAACCTTCCAGTTGAAATACAAAAACGTGGAAGAATTCCGCAAAATTCTGCGTCTGGAAGAATACGACAGCAATAATTCCAATACCCGCAACACTCTGTTGAGCAACCGAGGCAGCGCCTTAATCGATCCAGCCACCAATACGCTGATTGTGACCGACAACCGCGGCGTGATTGAGAAATTCCGCAAACTGATTGATGAATTGGATGTTCCAACCCGTCAAGTGATGGTGGAAGCGCGTATTGTGGAAGCTGAAGATACCTTCTTCCGCAACTTGGGCGTTAAATTCGGTTCCGGTGGTGCAAGTGGCCGTAACGCATGGGGCAGCAACTGGAGCAATGCACAAACCAACTACAATACCAATGCCTCATTTAATCGTGGCGACGTAGGCTACCGCACATGGACTTTGGATCCGAACGTCAGTCTGCCGACCGCAGCCGCAGTCAACAGTATTGCGCTGGTGCGTGCGTTCTCGTCCGGCGCATTGGGCTTGGAAATCAGCGCGTCTGAAGAACAAGGTAAGAGCAAAACCATTTCCAATCCGCGCGTGCTGACACAAGACCGCAAAGAAGCCAAAATTGAATCCGGTACGGAAATTCCTTACCAAGAGGCTTCTTCCAGCGGTGCGACTTCGATTACCTTCAAGAAAGCCGTTTTAGGCTTGACCGTAACGCCGAACATTACGCCTGACGGTCAAATCATCATGACTGTGAAGATTAATCGCGATACCCCGATCGACTGTACCGTGGATTCTCTGACAACCAAGTGTATCAACACCAAACACTTGAATACCCAAGCCATGGTTGAAGATGGCGGTACGCTGATTGTCGGCGGTATTTACGAAGAAGAAAGCACCAATGCAGTGAACAAAGTACCTGTTTTGGGCGATATTCCTGTTGTCGGCAATCTGTTCAAATCACGTGGTAAACGTGAAAACCGCCGTGAGCTGTTGATCTTCATCACGCCGCGCATCATGGATAATGTGGGTAACAATCTGCGTTACTGATTTTTAAAATGACAAACAGGCATATCTGCAAAGGTATGCCTGTTTTGGTTTTCAGACGGCCTGAGATGAAAAGGCCGTCTGAAAAACGACGAACTTTTCCACGAAACCACCATATCGTATAAAATGACCCACATGGAAAAAATCAACGGTAATTTAATTTTAATCGGGCTGATGGGCGCGGGTAAAACCACTTTAGGCAAGCAGCTTGCCCAAATGTTTGAATGCCCGTTTTACGACAGCGACTACGAAATCTGCACTTCTTCAGGCGTATCCATTCCGACTATTTTTGAGATGGAAGGGGAGGAAGGCTTCCGCAACCGCGAAACCAATATGCTGAAGAAGCTCGCTTCCCGGCGCAATATTGTTTTATCAACTGGTGGCGGCTCCGTATTACGCAGTGAAAACAGACAGATTTTGCGCCAAAACGGTATGGTTGTTTATCTGCATGCCAGCCCCGAAACCTTGCTGGAGCGTACCCGTTACGACAGCAACCGGCCGCTGTTGCAAGTTGCCGACCCTTTGGCCAAACTGCAAGAGCTGTATGATCAACGCGATACGCTGTACCGTCAAACCGCCCATCTCGTCATCGAATCCGACAGCTGCCACAAAACGCTCAAACGCCTGATGCAGGCTTTAGGCGAATAAACACGCTTTGCAAAGGAACATCATGCGCACCCTGACTGTCCAAACCCCGTCCCATCAATATCCCATCTTTATCGGGCATAAACTGATTGAGCAGGCCGATACGCTGCTTCAGCCCTATTTAGGCAAAAAAGCAGCCATCATTACCAACGAAACCGTTGCGCCGCTTTATCTCAAACAGCTTCAGACGGCCTTAGACAGACTGGGCATGCCGCATTTCAGCATCATCCTTCCCGACGGCGAAGAATATAAAAACTGGCAGACGCTCAACCTGATTTACGATGGCTTGATGCAAAACCGTGCCGAGCGCAAAACCACTTTAATCGCTTTGGGCGGCGGTGTGATAGGCGATATGGTCGGCTTTGCCGCGGCGACTTATCAGCGTGGCGCACCTTTTATCCAAGTGCCGACCACATTGCTCAGCCAGGTTGATTCCTCGGTTGGCGGTAAAACCGCTATCAACCATCCGCTCGGTAAAAACATGATTGGCGCGTTCTACCAGCCGCAAGCCGTTTTAGCCGATTTGACCGCCCTGCAAACGCTGCCGCAACGCGAGCTTTCTGCAGGTATGGCGGAAGTCATCAAATACGGCGCATTGGGCGATGCTGAATTTTTTGCTTGGTTGGAAGAAAATATGGCCGACCTGATGGCGCAACATCAAGAAAAAATGGCAGAAGCCGTTTATCATTGCTGCAAAATGAAGGCCGATATTGTTGCCCAAGACGAAACCGAGCAGGGCATCCGCGCATGGCTTAATCTCGGCCACACTTTCGGCCATGCCATCGAAGCCGAAATGGGTTACGGCGTATGGTTGCACGGCGAAGCCGTTGCCGCCGGTTGCGTCCTTGCTTCCCGTTTGTCGCAAATGTTGGGCAAAACCCAACAAGCCGATACCGACCGCATTGCCGCTTTAATGGAAGCCGCTTCCCTCCCGTCTGCGCCGCCTGTTTTCTCCTTTGAAAAATGGATTGAACACATGAGCCACGACAAAAAAGTCAGCAGCGGCATCATGCGTTTTGTCGGTTTGGAATACTTGGGCAAAGCCAATATCACCGAAATTACCGATATGGAAATCCTCCGCCAAACCTTGCAGCCGTATTTGTGAAGAATGAATGAGGTTTGCTTTAAAATATAAAAAAGGCCGTCTGAAAGGTATTTTCAGACGGTCTTTGGTTTTAAAACGTTTTCATTTATCGGGTTAAAGCTAGATAAATCAATTTGAGCGGGTCGATTATTTAAAGCGTCTTTTTATCCAACTCGGCAATAATCAACAAGCCGCTGTCAAAGCGTCGGCAGTCGGCCAGTTTCAGACGGCCTTGATGGCGTTTGACAATAGTGTTTGCGATGGAAAGCCCCAGGCCGGTGCCTTGTTGTTCGGTGCCGAGAATGCGGTAGAAGGGGTCGATAACGCGTTGGCGTTCGCTTGGGGGAATGCCGGGGCCGTCGTCTTCCACCCAGATGTTGAGGTATTCGGCGGTTTCATCAAAGCCCAAATCGATGCGGCCGCCTTTGGGGGTATAGCGGATGGCGTTGTCGGTAAAGGTTTTGATGAGGGTGTAGATTTCGGTGTCGTCGGCGTGGATTTGGCAGTCGTTTTCAACGGCGACGCCGATGTCTTGACCTTTGGCCAGCGCCAGCGGCATGAGTTCCTGCAAGACGCGGCGGAACTGGTTTTGCAGGCTGATCAGGGTTTTGGGGCGTTGGGTTTCGGGTGCTTGGGCGCGTGCGAGGGAAAGGAGTTGCTCGAGCAGGTGGCGGTTGCGCTGTATGCTTTGTTGCAACAGGGCGGACTGCTCGCGTGCTTCGGCGGACAGCTGCATATTGTTGAGCCGCTCTGCCTGAAGGGAAAGGGCAGTCATAGGGCTGCGCAATTCGTGTGCGGCATCGGCGATAAAGCGTTGCTGTTGGCGGACGTTTTCATCGGTACGTTGCAACAGATTGTTGATGGCGACGACAAAGCCTTGGATTTCGCTGGGAATGTTTTGCGTGTCCATCGGCGAGAGGTCGTTGATTTGGCGCTGTTCCAAATCGTTGGACAGGATTTTGACAGAACGCATGGCGCGGTGGGTAATCCAGACGGTGAGCAGGATAATCAGAGGCAGGGCGAGGAGCATGGGGAGGATGCTCTGCACGGCGGCCATTTCGGCCAGCTCTTCGCGATAGTCGCTTTCCTGCATGACGGCGATGCGGCCTTGCTTGGTATTACGGGTATAAACGCGGTAGTAATCGTCGTCGTCATCGGCCTGAATGGTGTGCAGGCCGTCTGAAATCTGCTTAGGCAGGCTGACAATGGGGTTGGGCGTATTGGGAAATTGAACGGAAATCTTGTTGTCGTTGTCGAGCGAGTGATTTTCGTCATCGGCATCACTCGGATCGAGATAGTTCGCGACTTGGCGCAACAGGTCGTCTTGAACCTCTTGGGTCTCGTGATAAGTATCGTAATATGAAAATATGCCTGCAAGAATGGAGAGGGGCAGGAGCATACAGATCAGGGCGAGGCTGATCTTAACTTGCAGGGATTGTTTGATGGTGTGGATAAGGCGTTGCATGGTTTGTGTGTTGATATTGTTGTGGTTTTTCAGACGGCCTGGTTGTTTTGTGCAACCAGCCAGCCAGCCCCGCGGACGTTTTGAATTGCTTCTTTGCCGAGTTTTTTGCGTAAGGCGTGAATCAGGAAGTCAACGGCGTTGCTTTCGACTTCTTCGCCCCAGCCGTAAATTTTGTCTTCCAAATCGCTGCGCGACAGAATCATGCCCGGACGCAGCAGCAGGGCTTGGAGGACGGCAAATTCTTTGTTGCTGAGCATGATGGCCTGTTCCTGCCCGACCACTTCCGCCTGATGGGTGGAAGGGTTGAGCGTGATGATGCCGTTGCTCAGCAGCGTTTGCGCCTGTCCGCCGTGTCGGCGCAATACGGCGCGCATACGGGCTTGCAGTTCCGCCATGTCGAAGGGTTTGACGATGTAGTCGTCTGCGCCGCCGTCTAGGCCGTTGAGTCGGCTGTGCAAATCATCGCGCGCGGTCACGATTAAGACGGGGACGGTACAGCCTCCGTTGCGGATTTGTGCCAATACGTCCAAACCGTCTTTGCCGGGTAAACCCAAATCCAAGAGCAGCAAATCGTATGCTTGCGCAGCCACTGCTGCGGCAACTTCCGAACCGCGGCTGACCCAATCGACAGCGTAGCCGCTGTCTTTCAGGTTGGCGCTGACGGCTTGGGCAATCATGGCATCGTCTTCAACCAATAATACGCGCATGGAAGTTCTCCGTGAGGATGGGTGGACAGTGATTATAACCGCACTCAATTAGTAAAAATTTAGGAAGGGTTGAAAAACTGATTTTTTGCAAAAGATGAGGCCGTCTGAAATTCGTTTTTCAGACGGCCTGTATGCTTCAATTCCGATTATTTAGGGTTTTTCTCAATCAAGGCAACCAATTGGTCGATATAGCCTTGAACAAAGCCGCGCGCGGATTCGATGAGCTGGCCGTTGTCGTCAAACAGGGTAGGCGAGTTGCCGAGGAACACTTCCGGTTGACCGGTCAATGGCATATCGAAATACGAAAGGGCAAGGCGCAGATTTTTTTGCGCGCTATAGCCGCCCATTTTACCGACAGAATGGCTGATGATGCCGGCAGGTGTTTTTTTCCAGGCAACATCGGCATTGGGTTTGGAACCGATGTCGATGGCGTTTTTCAGGCAGGCGGGGACGGTACGGTTGTTTTCGGAAGTTACGAACAATACGCCGGCAGAGGCTTTGATGGTTTCACGGAACTCGGTATAGCTGGACGGAGTAGGGAAGTCGGTAACGGCAGGATCGTCGTAGTCGAAGTTGTATAAAGGCAAATGGCCGATTTCGACGATTTGCGCTTCGTAGCCTTCGGGGAACATGGAAATGACGTTTTGTGCGATTTTTCGTGCAAACGAGCCTTTACGCAGACTGCCGACCAAGATGCTGACTTTCTTTGACATGTTTTTCTCCTGTTTAATAATAAAAATGAAAACAATTCTAAATTTTAGTGTTATCTGGGGAAGCGGTCAAGGTTTCAGACGGCCTGTCAAAATGGTTTATGCTAAAATAACGGTTTCGCTGATATTTCAAATTATTATGCACGCTTCTGATTCGCAAGAGGGCGAAACGGCACACGAATACTACGCCGACAATCCCGACTTTCCTGCTAAAACCATTGTCGCCACCTTATTCATCGGCGCATTTTTCGGCTATCTCAACGACACGCTGCTGAATGTCGCGCTCACGCCGATTATGAAAGATTTTGGTGTCGATAAGACCACGGTCCAATGGCTGACGACGGGCTTTTTGCTGGTCATGGGGGCATTTACGCCGATTACGGCAGGCGTGATTCAATGGTTTGAAACGCGCAAAATGGTGCTGTTTACGCAGGCAACGTTTTTAGCAGGATCGCTGATTTGCGCGTTTGCACCGACGTTTGGCGTATTGGTGGTCGGGCGTATGGTGCAGGCAGTGTCTGCCGCGTTCTTTGTCCCGCTTCTGTTTAACGGCGTGTTGTCGATTTTTCCGCCCAACAAGCGCGGAACGGCGATGGGTGTGATTACCATGATGTTTACCGCCGCGCCCGCAATGGGGCCGACGCTGTCGGGCATCATCATCGACCATACGCATTGGCGCGTGCTGTTCGGTTTTACTGCGCCGTTTATGTTGGCGGCGATGGTGCTGGTGGGTAAATATTTGACAGTCAATTTAAGCAACATCAGCCGTCCAAAAATCGATATGTTGTCAGCTGTGCTGTCGATTGCGGGTTTCGGCGGGTTGGTTTATGCGAGCAGTAATTTTGCCCATATACCGCTGCTGGAATTTATCCTGCTCTTTGCCGCTTCCGTTGTACTGGTGGGTTGGTTTGCGCACCGGCAGTTCCGTTTGGCTACGCCGTTGTTGAACCTTCGTGCGTTTGAATACAAACAGTTCAGATATTGCGTTGTGATTTTGGCCGGTGCGGTATTCCTGTTTTTGGGCTTGGAGCTGATGGTACCGATGTACACGCAGCAAGTGTTGATGCTGACCGGTACGGCAACCGGTCTGATTCTGATGCCTGCCAGCATTGCCCAAGCGGTTGCCGCGCCTTTGTTCGGCAAATTGTTGGACAAAAAGGGTGGACGTTTTGTCGTCTTGCCAGCAACAGTGATGCTGGTGGTGTCGCTGGCAGTATTGTGGCTGTTTTTGCGGATTGATACGCAAGTGGTGATGTTGACGGCGATGTTTACGCTATTGGCGCTTTCCGTGTCTGCTTGTGTAACCGGCGAAACCCATGGTCTGAACGCGTTGCCGAAAACGCTTAATCCGCACGGTGCGGCGATTCTGACTACTATTAATCCGATTGCCGGTGCCATCGGCGCGGCGTTTTTTGTCGGTGCGACCAATATCGGCGAGAAACTTTCCAGTGCAGATATGCCGCAACAAGCAATGCTGGACGGTATCCATTTGGCGATGGGTTGCGCTTTGGTTGTCGGTGTTGTGGTCGTCATGTTTGCTTTGCGTTTGAAAGCGCATCAGAAATAAATAAAAAGGCCGTCTGAAACATTCAGACGGCCTCAGTACCTCGTAAGAATTTATAAGATTTTGTAACACAATGAAGTTAAAAAGTATTTTATCAATCGGCCTGATGATGGCGGTTTGTCCGTCATGGGCTTTGGATTTCGGGCGTATTCCTGAAAATGAGATTTCTGTTTATGTGCAGGAATTGGACAGCGGCAAAGTGATTGCCGAACACCGTGCCGATGAATTGCGTAATCCTGCTTCGACCATGAAGCTGGTAACGGCGTTTACCGCGTTTCGTATGCTGGGCGGCGATTATCGTTGGAAAACTGAGTTTAAAACCAACGGCTCAATCAAAGGCGATACGTTGAAAGGCAACGTGTATTGGGTGGGGAGCGGCGATCCTGTGTTTGACCAGCATGATTTGGTGCAAATGCAGCAACAGATGCGTGATAAGGGCATACGCCATATTGACGGACATCTGATACTCGACCGCAGCCTGTGGGGCGATGTGAAGAATCCGGATGATTTTGCTTCCGATTCTGCCGAAAGCTTTATGACGCCGCCCGATCCCAATATGTTGGCGTATAAAACCGTTGAACTCCGTGCTGAAAAAGAAGAAGACGGAGATTTGGTCATCCGTACCAATCCGCCGCTGCCGAATCTGAACATTCAAAACAAATTGACGCTTGAGAATAAAGAAGGGAAGTGCGGTGTTTTAAAAAACCACATGAAGACTGCCTATAAAAACAATACGCTGACCGTATCGGGCAAGCTGCCGGAAAGCTGCTTGGGTCAAGGGCTGTATCTGAATATGTACAGCATGAAAGAATATGTCGGTAAAAGTTTTGTGAACCAATGGCGCCAACAAGGCGGTACGGTTTCAGATGGCCTGACGGTAGGTGTCGCGCCTCATGATGCGCATGTGTTGGCAAGCCATCTATCCAAACCGCTTACCGATATCCTCACCGATATGAACAAGCATTCCAATAATCTGATTGCCCGTTCGGTTTTCCTTAAATTTGCCGGAAATATGTCTGATTACAAGCTGGCGCAGGCCAAGGCCGCGTCTATCGTAAAAAGCGAGCTGGCGGTTGCCGGTATCAATACGGAAGGGCTGGTGTTGGAAAACGGCTCAGGCCTGTCTCGCGTAGAACGGCTCAATGCACGCATGATGGCGCAAATGTTGGAAAAAGCCTACTTCAGCCCGTTTAAAAACGAGTTTATCAGTACGCTGCCGATTGCCGGTAAAGACGGCACGCTTAAAACACGCTTGAAACAGCCCGGTGAAAACCTGCGCCTCAAAACCGGTACGCTTAAAGATGTCCGCGCGCTGGCAGGGTATTGGTTGGGCGAAAAGCCGTTGCTGGTTGTCGTCATTATCAACAGCCAAAAATCAACCGATTATTTACGCGACTTGGATAAGCTGGTGTCTAAAATTGTTCAGCCCGGTGGCGAACATTGGATTGATGCTAAGGCCTCCTGCATGATTAGGTATCAGGCTTGATAAGCTAAAAAAGGCCGTCTGAAAATGTATTGACGTTTTTAGACGGCCTTTGTGTAAGAAGGTGAGGTAAGTATTTATGTCTATTTTGAAAGATGATTTAGGGATTTGATGAATAAGCGTTTGGTGTGAAGCAGCTTGAGGCGGATGATCTTTCAGGATTTAAACCGTATGTCTGCTTTATTGTGCTGTCCTGTTTATACTATCTAAAAAGCTCGATTTTTTATAAAAAGGCATAGGGTACAGACGAAAAAAATACCGGTAAAAACCGGTATTTTTTATTTTTAACTTGATGGCGCGGCGGACGGGGCTCGAACCCGCGACCCCCGGCGTGACAGGCCGGTACTCTAACCAACTGAGCTACCACCGCGCATCCATTGTCAGGGACAATGAAAAGGAAAGTGGTGGGTGATGACGGAGTCGAACCGCCGACATTCTGCTTGTAAGGCAGACGCTCTACCAACTGAGCTAATCACCCGAAAAAGGGAGATACTGAAGAATCAGTATTTTTAAATAATGGCGCGGCGGACGGGGCTCGAACCCGCGACCCCCGGCGTGACAGGCCGGTACTCTAACCAACTGAGCTACCACCGCGCATCCACTGTCAAAGACAATGAAAAGGAAAGTGGTGGGTGATGACGGAGTCGAACCGCCGACATTCTGCTTGTAAGGCAGACGCTCTACCAACTGAGCTAATCACCCATGCGCAAAATTGCGAAGACGCTATTAAACCAAAAAATCCTGATGCGCGCAAGATTTATTTGCCGATAATTAGATGTCTCCCTGCAAGCACCAGTTTTCAAAGGAAATAATTTCTTCCTGCTTGCCTGCGACAACCAAAATATCGCCAGTTTCCAGAACGAAATCAGGGTCAAGGTCTTGGATTTTTCCGGTATTGCGGCGGATAAACAATAGTTTTAAATAATGCGCTGCCAATGGCAATTCGCGGATGGTTTTACCGATGGCGTGTGCCTCGCCTTGCAATGGGAAGGCATGGCGGCAGACGGCCTTGCTGTCTTCGTCAGAGAAGCTGTCATCATCACTGCCGACAAACAAGTCTTGCAATGATGCATAGCGGCTGTGACGGATGTGGGTTATGGTTTGATAAACATGGTTGTAGGAGAGGCCGTGGCCTAACATGGCATAGCTTGCCAGTACCAAGCTGGTTTCTTTGGTATCGGAGACGGTTTCTTCCGCACCCATTTCGGTAAAGGTTTTGACGTAATCGTCATTCGTGGCACGAACATAAACCGGCATGCTCGGATGCATGGACATGATGTTGCCGAGAACATGTTGGGTCTCGTGCATATTGTTCAGCGTGATGACCACCATTTTGGCGCGTCCCAAGCCGGCGGCTTCCAAGACTTCACGGCGTTTGGCATCGCCAAAGGAAACCGGTTCGCCTGCGTTGCGTGCCACTTGTACGCGGGCAATGTCCAAGTCAAGGGCAAAGTAGGGGATGCCTTCTTGCGCTAATACACGGGCAACCGATTGACCGCCGCGTCCGAAACCGATAATCAGGACGTGTTCTGATTTGCTCATGGTTTCCACCAGCATGGAGTGCAAGTCCAAGGCTTTCATGTCCCAGTCGGATTTAACGAAGCGGCTGACGATGGCATCGCTGCTGCCCAAAATGAATGGTGCGGCAATCATGGAAAGCAAGACCGCTGCAGTGGCTGCTTGTTCCAATTCGGGCGAAACCATATTGATTTTGCTGGAAATGGCCAGCATCACAAAGCCGAACTCGCCGCCTTGCGCTAAATAAAGCGCACTTTTGAGGCTGTCGCCCACAGGGTTTTTCATGCGCAAAGCGATGATGAAGACGACCAGTGCTTTCAAGACCAACAGGATTGCCAACAAAACCAGGATTTGCTGCCAGTTGCCGATCAGTGCCTGAATATCCAGCTTCATACCAACGGTAATGAAGAAGAAGCCCAACAGAATGTCGCGGAATGGACGGATGTCGTCTTCCACCTGAATACGGTATTCGGTTTCGGAAAGCAGCATACCGGCGACGAATGCGCCCAATGCCATAGACAGGCCTTCAAGCTCTGTCAGATAGGCCACGCCCAAAGTAACCAGCAAAACGTTGATCATGAAGAGTTCGGACGATTTGCGTTTGGCAACCAGCCTGAACCAGCGCGACATCACTCGGCTGCCGATAACGAACAAAATGCCCAAGGTCAGCAACATTTTCAAACCGGCCAAGCCCAGCTCTACCCACAAGTTGCCTTCGCTGCCGCCAGCCAGTGCCGGAATCAGAATCATCAGCGGTACAACGGCAATATCTTGCATCAGCAAAACACCCATGGCCATTTGACCATGCGGCTGACCCAGCTCGGTTTTCTCCGACAGAATGCGGCTGACTATGGCGGTGGACGACATGGTCAGTGCGCCCGCAGTGGCAAACGCCCAGTTAAACGGCGTGCCCATTGCCATCAAAATGCCCATAATCGAGAGCATGGTAATGATGACTTGCAAACCGCCCAAGCCGAATACGAGGCGGCGCATGGCTTTGAGTTTGGGCAGGGAGAATTCGAGACCGATGCTGAACATCAAGAACACAATGCCGATTTCGCCCAAATAGTCGGTAGCGTGGCTTTGCGGAATCAGTTTGAACATACCCGGACCGGCAATAAAACCGACCAAAAGATAACCGAGCATGGAAGGAATGTTGAACTTGCGACAGCAGATAACCGTAATGACGGAAACCAACAGGACAATGACAATGGGACCGAGGGAGAATTCGTGCATAGAGTGGGCGGCCTTTCGTTAAAAGTAGCTATTGTTATATAGGCCGTCTGAAACACGTCGAAAACCGACAGCAAACCCAAATAAAAACGCACAGAACGAACTTCATTTCTGCGATTTAATTTCCCGTATCATGCTTATTTGGACTTACTGTTTCGAGCGTTATCTAACGGATTATTAAGATTATATCAAGATAGAATGTAAAGTAGTGTTTTGGTTGACAAAAAGGGCCGTCTGAAATATTCAGACGGCCTTTAAATAAACAAATGGTTTAAGGCATCAACATGCCGCCGTTGACATGAAGTGTCTGACCGGTAATGTATTTTGCCTGATCGGAAGCCAAGAACAAGACTGCATCGGCAATATCTTGCGCTTCACCGAATTTGCCCAAAGAAGTTTGCGCTTCAAAGGTTTTGCGGGTTTCTTCCGGCAGGGCGCGGGTCATATCGGTGTCGATAAAGCCGGGGGCAACGCAGTTGACGGTAATGCCGCGGCTGCCGACTTCACGTGCCATAGATTTGGAGAAGCCGATTAAGCCTGCTTTTGCGGCTGCATAGTTGGTTTGGCCGGCATTGCCCATCACGCCGACAACGGATGTGATGTTGATGATGCGGCCGGCACGCTGTTTCATCATGCCGCGCAATACGGCTTTGGAGGCGCGGAAGACGGATTTGAGGTTAACCTGCATGATGTCATCCCATTCTTCCTCTTTCATGCGCATCAGGAGGTTGTCGCGGGTAATGCCGGCGTTGTTGACCAGAATATCCAGTTTGCCGAATTCTTTTTCGATGTCGGCAATCAGGTTTTCGATGGTTTCAGGTTCGGCAGAATTCAATGCACGTCCTTCGCCGCCCCATTGTGCCAAGCGTTCGCCGATTGCAGCCGCACCGCTCTCACTGGTGGCTGTACCGATAACTTTTGCACCGGCCGCAGCCAAAGTATCGGCAATCGCCGCACCAATACCGCGCGATGCGCCGGTTACCAAAGCGATTTTGCCGCTCAAATCTTGTGTACTCATGTTTTATTCCTTAATTGCGATTGTAAAAATGGTTTCAGACGGCCTTATACCACGCATAGTTGTTTTAATCTAACTTTTGTCTGCAGGCCGTCTGTAAATGTTTTGCGTGCTAAGGCTGCCCTGTTTTAATAAATTGGTTTTTCTGAAAGATAAGGTTGCTTTTGACGGCCTAGAAATTTTGTTAACAAATATGTTCGGTAATATAGCCAGGCTTGTTTTTTATCGCCTTGTTTAAATAGGCGTTTTGCAGCTTGTTTGTATCTCTGATGAGGATTCGGGAAGGGTAAGTCGATATTGGGCTTTTGATGGAGATAACCATCATACCAAGGAGACTTTCTATAAAAAGAATCATAAACAGGATGGAAGCCAAGATGGTGCCAAGGCTTGGTGCCGCCGATAAAATGAACAAGCCGGATATTGTTGGGGTTGGTGTTCAGCTCGTTTCCTTGATGGTGCCAATGTATCCAGTTGTAAGATTCCGGCAACCACTCTACTTTGCCTTTACAGCTTAGATTGAGCAGATCTTGATCCGGACATGCCAAGATAAATTTGCTGAGTTCGACCTGACGTATTTTCTCACTTAGGATAGTGTAAGCGGATGATTCGTTCCAAAATTTGTTGTTGAACAGCAGTACGCCTGAATTGAAGTAGGGGTCTGTACTTCTAAAACCGAATACATTCAATTTGTTGATGTAGGCACGGTAAAGAGTTGTTTCTGGAGCGGCTGCGAGAAGTTTGCGGTCAAAGTTAACGGTAAACAGTTCTGATATATCGCCTAAGCAGAGAACGTCTGTGTCCAAGTAGAGTGCAGTATCGCTTATATCGCCAAGTATGGCAGGTATGCACATCCGGTAGTACATGGCGATGGTGAAATAGCTGGTTGTCTGCAGGGTAGAAAAATAATCTGTATTCAGGTGATAAACCGTTACGGCGTAATTTGGATTGATATTTTCTAGTTGGTTGAAAATATTGAAGTCATAGTTTTCCGAACCGCTGACCAAGAGATGAAAATGAATAGGAAAGCGGTTGTTTGCCAAAACGGAGAGCATGGACGTGCCGATGTGGCGGATGTAGTTTTGATCGGCCGCATAGACAATATGTTGCACGGTTGCTGCTGGCTGGTGTGTCCTGATAGGAATTACAGAAGTCAGCAGCTTTTCCTTGTCAAACATTTAAATTCTCCACAACTTCTCTATCGATTTCTGGTAATCCGATAGGGATATTCGGTTCAATATCAAATGCGCAGCTGATCCAGTTGCTGAAGCTGTATTTGTGTTTCAGGCCGGGGGCAAGCGGTACATATGGCAAGGTTAGGAAGACTTTGAGTTCGTCAAGGTTGCTTCCATTCCAGTAGAACATATTGTTCGGGTGATAAAAATCGTAATGTACGATGGTCGGATTGGTCGTAATCAGTTTTTTGTCTAAACCGATCGCTTCGAAAATCCGCAAAGAGAGGCCGTAGTGCTTTCGGTTGAGGAAATCCACCAATACGGAGGATTTGGCCGCTTCTTCTAAGTTTTGACGATAGGAGAGGGCGTTTTCAAATGAGAAGAACTCGACTTCGGGAATGCCTAAAGCCGCTTTTTCTTCTTCAATTTTCTTACTGGCCAAGCGGAAATCTATTTTTAAACCGATTGAACGCGCAGCTTCGCAAAATGCACGGATGTCATTGTTACGGTCGGCAGCGTACGAGCCGATAAACAAGATTTTGTTTTGCGGGTTTTCAGACGGCCTGAAGCTGTCAAAGTAGAAGCTGGTGGTTGGAATGAGTTTTTCGGTGTATTCAGGATGTTTGCCCTGGTCAAACGGATCGAAAAAGTAAAATTTGTCGAAAAATTCGATATTGTCGAAGTCTTCTTTTAAGAAGGTCAGGGCTTCCCAGTTGTAATACACCATTAATTTTGAATGCGCTCTGAGCTTGGCGATGAAGTCTTTCGGATAGGCGCCCAGCCAAATCATGAAGCAATAATCCGCTTGTTCGGGATGTTCGCTTAACAGGGTATTGAGGCGTTCTTCTACGGCGCGGAACATGGTCCGTTTTTTGAAGTCTTTTTGTCCAAGAATATTTCGATACCAAATTTTTTTCAGCCGTTGAAATACATTTTTGTATTTGAACTCTTTTTCTTCATAGGTCAGGGACAGCACTTCAAATCCGCATTTCTCCAAGTTCTCAATAATGAGTTCGTGGATCTTGAAGAGCTCCGGCATGGCGAGAATGACTTTTTTCTTACTCATAATGTATTCAATATAATATTTTGTCAGGCAGGTATATTTGCCATAGGCAATAAGGTTAATCAATGCCGAGCAGGCGGTTTAGCCATTGTGTAAACGAATAATAGGCTTTGATTTCAGGGGCAGGTTGCTGATACGGACCTGCCAAAAATTCAGGCAATGCGTCTAAATTACCACCGTCCCATACGAACACGCGGTCCGGGTGGTATAGGTCGGTTTCCAAGATATGTTTGTTGGTGGTAATCAGTTTTTTATCGAAACGCAACGCATCGAAGATACGGAATGATAAGCCGTAATGTTCGAATTGTGCAAAATCGACGACCGCACCGCAACTTTGCACTTGGCTGAGGTTTTCTTCAAAGCTGAGAATGCTGCTGCGGTCGAGATAGCGGATGCCGTTGTGTCCAAAAGCTTTTTCAGCCCTGTCGTCTTTGCAGTAGATATGAAAATCCAAGGGCAGGTTGAGGCGTTCGGTTTCTTGGATAAAGCGTTTGGTTTGCTCTTCGCGTCGGAGTTCGTAGCCGCCTAAAAAGTAGAGTTTGTTGGTGGGTGCATATTCTGCCACAGGAAAGTCAAAGTAAAAATTGGTGGTGGCTTTGAAATGGCATTGTGGATATTTTTGAATATCATCGGGGTCGAAAACCCAGCATTGGTCAAAATAATCCAAATATTCAATAATGTCTGGGAAACGACCTACGCCATCCCATTGATAATTCACGCAAACATTGCTGTGTTCGCGGATGGTGGCGATAATTTCTTTGGGGTAAATATTGGCGCGGATACAGAGCGCATAATCGGCTTTTTTGCCGTTTAGCAAGGCCAATTTTTGCTGAATGTCGTCGAGGTGACGGCTGTATTTGAGGTATTTTTTATAGTTGCCGTTTTTGGTGATGTGTTTGTGGTAGAGGTTTTTGAGTCTGCTGCCTAAGTTCGGATAATAGGAATCTCGGTCGTCATAGCAAAGATTAATGACATCAAAACCAAGAAAACGCAGATTTTTTTCGATACATTGATCCAGTCCGTATATGTAGGGAACGGCAAGAATAATGGTTTTTTTCATAATGTATTCGGATTGGAGTGGACTGATTTTTCAGACGGCCTTGCCTGACAGGATAAGGCCGTCTGAAAACGTTTTAGTGGGCTTCGATAAATGCAGCCACTTGGTCGGCATTGGTCAATGCGCTGCACGCGGCTTCTTTGTTGATGCGTTTGGCGAGGCCTGCGAGGACTTTGCCGGGGCCACATTCGGCGGATTCGGTGATGCCTTCGGAAACAAGCGCGTTGACGGTTTCTGTCCAGCGCACTGGGCTGTACAGTTGGCGTACCAAGGCATCTTTGATTTTGTCGGCATCATCGTAAGAGGCAACATCGGCGTTATGAATGACGCGGATTTGCGGTTGTTTGATGGTGATGTCTTTCAATGCTTCGGCAAGTTTTTCCGCTGCAGGCTTCATCAGGCTGCAATGTGAAGGAACGGAAACAGGCAGCGGCAGGGCGCGTTTGGCTCCGGTTTCTTTGGCGGCGGCCATGGCGCGTTCGACTGCGGCGGTATTGCCGGCAATCACGACTTGGCCTGGGGAGTTGAAGTTGACGGCTTCAACGACTTCGCCTTGTGCAGCTTCGGCACAAATGGCTTTGACTTGTTCATCTTCCAAACCCAAGATGGCGGCCATTGCGCCTACGCCTTGCGGTACGGCAGATTGCATGAGTTCGGCGCGCAGGCGGACCAGTTTGACCGCGTCTGTGAAATCCAATGCTCCGGCAGCGACGAGGGCGGTGTATTCGCCGAGGCTGTGGCCTGCAACGACGGAAGGGGTTTTACCGCCGGCTTCCAAGTAGGCGCGGTAGGTGGCAATGCCGGCAGCCAGCATGATGGGCTGGGTGTTGACGGTTTGTCCGATTAACTCGGCATCTTCGCCGTTAATCATTGCCCACAGGTCTTGACCCAATACGGAGGAAGCTTCGTCAAATGTGGCTTTAACGATGGCTTGCTCGGCAAAGCCGTTCATCATGCCTAGGCTTTGTGAGCCTTGTCCGGGGAAGAAGAATGCGAAAGACATGGTAATTCCTTATTGGTTTGAATGTTTGAGGGTGTCTGCCAGCAGAAGGAGGGTGGCGACAGTATTGGTTGCGGCGGTCAGCCGGAAGGTGCGGACAAAACTGGGTTTGCTGGTTTTGTGCCTGAATGCGAGGCTGCCGCAATAACCGCCCGGCCAGCCGCCAAGCAGGTTGAGTAGGTGCAATTTTGCTTCGGGTATGCGTCTGCCGTGGTTGCGTGCGCGCTGTTTGTCTAGGTAGTAAAGCAGGAAAACGTATGCACTCAGTGCGAGATAGGCGATTGCCAGTTTGGGCAATACCATAAACGTTACGCCTAAAAATAAGATGCTGATGCAGAGTGCAAACGTTAGGGATTTCATGGGTTTGAGCAGAATAGGCCGTCTGAAAGGGATGTTCAGACGGCCTAAACATTAATATTTCACCAGAACCGCACCCCAGGCAAAACCGCCGCCGATGCCTTCGAGCAAGAGGTTTTGTCCGCGTTTGATTTGGCCGTTTTTAATACCGACATCCAGTGCTAGCGGAATGGAGGCGGCGGAAGTGTTGCCGTGGTCTTGGACAGTCAAGATCACTTTGTCCATGCTTAAGCCCAAGTGTTTGGCGGTAGAGTCGATAATGCGCTTGTTGGCTTGGTGCGGCACAATCCAATCGATTTGATCAGCGGTGTAACCGGCTTCTTCGATGACGTCATCTGCAATTTTTGCCAGCATTTTGACAGCAAACTTGAATACGCCGGGGCCGTCCATGCTGATGTAGGGCGAACCGCAAATCTGGCCGTTGGCGATTTGTCCGGGGACGTTCAAAAGGTTGAGGTAGTTGCCGTCGGCTTTGAGTTTGCTGTGGATGATGCCTGGTTCGTCAGATGCGCTTAAGACAACCGCCCCCGCACCGTCACCAAAGAGAACGCAGGTGGTGCGGTCGTTCCAATCGACGATGCGGCTGAAGGTTTCCGCGCCGATAACCAAAGCGTTTTTCGCCATGCCGCTTTTGATGTAGGCATTGGCAGTGGTCAGAGCATACATAAAACCGGCGCACACAGCTTGTACATCAAAGGCGGGACAACCGTTGGCAATGCCCAATTTTTGCTGCACGATGGTTGCCGTAGAAGGGAATTGCATATCGGGAGTGGCTGTGGCGACGATAATCAGATCGATATCGTCAGCCTGCAAACCGGCATCTGCCAAGGCGCGGCGTGCTGACTCGGCGGCCAAGTCGCTGGTTTTTTCGCTGTCGTCTGCAATATGGCGAAATTTGATACCTGTACGCGTGGTAATCCACTCGTCGGAAGTGTCCACTTTTTTGGCAAGGTCGTCATTGCTGACGCGGTTGGCAGGAAGGTAGCTGCCTGTACCGGAAATTTTAGCATATTGCATGAGAACGGCCTTTTTAGAGAGTTAATTCAGATAGTCGGGTATTGTAAGCGAAAATGGGAAAATTCCCAATATTAAGAATGGAGCCGGTAATCAAAGATAAAAACAGGCCGTCTGAACATTTTGAAGTTTCAGACGGCCTGTGTATATCAGCCTTAAGCTTCCGTTGCTGGAGTAGCGGTTTCTTCCAATTCGGCTGCTGCTTTGGCAGCTTCCAAAGCGGCCAACTGGGTGGCTACGCCTTGTTCGATTTGAGCGAGGCCGGCAGATTTGGCTTCGTGATAGGCTTCTTCCAAAGCATAACGGAAGCCGACTGCGTCGGTTCCGCCGTGGCTCTTAATCACGATGCCGCGTAAGCCAAGCAGGATTGCGCCGTTAAATTTGCGCGGATCCAGTTTGCCTTTCAAACCTTTGAGCGCGGGCAGGGCGGCAATGGCGGCAAGTTTGTTGAACAGGGTGCTTTGGAATTCACGGCGGATGGCGCCGCTCATGAATTTAACCGCACCTTCGATGGTTTTGAGCATAACGTTGCCGACAAATCCGTCTGCGACAACGACATCGGCTTCGCCATACAAAACGCTGTTGCTTTCGATATTGCCGATAAAGTTGAGTTTGCTGCTGCTCAACAGTCTAAAGGTTTGTTTGACGGCATCCGTGCCTTTAATGTCTTCTGTACCGACGTTCAAAAGGGCGACACGCGGGCTGCCTTTTTCGGGGTGCAAAGCGTGTACAAGCTCGCTGCCGATGATGGCAAATTGAACCAGTTGTTCGGGTGTGCAATCGACATTTGCACCCAAATCCAAAGCCAGGGTAACGTGTTCGCTGTCGGAAGGCAGGAATTTGGCGATGGCAGGGCGCTCAATGCCGGGAATGGTTTTGAGGACGAATCGGGCGGTCGCCATCAGTGCGCCGGTATTGCCTGCCGATACGGCGGCTTGCGCATTGCCTTCTTTGACTTGGTTGATGGCGATGCGCATGGATGATTCTTTTTTGTTTTTCAGCGCGGATTGAGGCGCTTCATCCATTTCGACGACTTGCGCTGCATGGCAGACGGTAATGCGGTCCATAGGCGCGCCTGCCAAGCTTAATGCTTGGCGGACTGCTGCTTCATCTCCGACCATAATCAGATGTACATCGGATTGCTGTTTCAGGAAATCCACTGCACCGGGGACGGTCATCGCAAGGCCTGCATCTCCGCCCATGGCATCTACGGCCAGTGTAATCATGTTGTTCTCCGGTTTGTGTGTTTCAGACGGCCTCAAATAATCGGACAAGCACTCTCATCTGATTTTCAGGAAATTGAATTGAAAATCAGATGAAAAGGCTTGTTGCGACGGTCGTACCAAATTTATTGGTTTTGCGCGGCCAATTTGTTGTGTTCGTCAATGTCCAGCGCGTCCCAAGGATAGTTGATCCACCAGTCTTCAACGGTGATGCCGCTGAAATAAGGGATACCTTCAGGAATTTTACCGACTTTGGCTTTGATTTTTTCATGCAATACTGCCACACCGACAGTGCCGAAATCTTCTTTCAACAATTCGTTCAGGCAGAATTCCATGGTAACGCGGCTATCGTCCACTTCGTCAACGACCAGTACGTTTTTGCCTTTCAGGGCATCTGGAACGGGATCAAGCCATTGGACTTTTTTCACTTCCTCGGTAACTTGACCTTCGTTATCACTGTCGTAGTAGGCTGTGGTGACGGCGTAAATCGGAATTTCCAAGAAGCAGCGCAACATGCGGGCAGGGATAAAACCACCGCCGCCAATGGCAATCATGGCATCGTATTTGGTGCCGGAGTTTTGGATTTTTTCCGCCAATCCTTTGATTACGCGGTGGATGTCGTCGTAGGTGTACCAGATTTTACGTTTCATGGTGTGCTTCCGAAGAGGAAAATACAGGGTGCAATGCAAAAAAGCCAGTCATTGCATGGCAATATTCTGGCTTTTTCAGTCAGACGAACGGATTATTCGCCTTTAGCTTTTACCACTTTACGGCCACGGTACATACCGTTTGGAGAAATGTGGTGTGGACGATGCACTTCGCCGGTTGCGCTGTCAACAGACAGAGAAGGCGCAGTCAGAGCGTCATGTGAACGGTGCATACCGCGTTTAGAAGGGGATTTTTTGTTTTGTTGAACGGCCATTTCAAGCTCCTAGATAAATAAACTGTGTCCTAATTAACTGCTTTTCAAACCTGCTAAAACAGCAAAGGGGTTTGGTTTGTCCCGATTGACTTCGTCCAGTGTTCCATTGTTGCCGCAGTCTTCGTGTCGAGGGGAGAAAGGGAGCGACATCAGGATTTGGTCTTCAACCAGAGTCCGCACGTCAAGCTCTTTTTCGAGCAGCATGCCTTCCAATTCTTCATCGGCAAGCATGGCTTCGTCCAAACTCTCTTCATCGGCAAACAGGACGATACGGCTGGTTTCATCGAGTAGAAACGGCATGGGCGTAATGCAACGCTGGCAAATCAGGGGCATGTCGGCTTTGACGTTTAAATCGAGAAACAGACGTTGCAGCCGGTCGCGACCGCCTTGCAGCGTAAACGACACGCGTGTCTGTTTGTCGGCCGGATAATCGTGCGAACTGACTCGTTCATCCAATTCTTCGAGCAGGAAGCTGCCTTGCAGATTCTGCCCTTCGGCGGCGAAAACTTCTGGGTCAATCAAATTAGGGTATGACATAAACGGAGTATGATATAATTTCGGCAGTCTAACGTCAATGTTTTTAAGTAAAAATATGGAAGTAAAACTGCCTTTGGTTTTAGGGTCGAGTTCGGTTTTCCGTTGCGGACAGCTTCGCCGTTTGGGTATCGATTTTCAGACGGCATCGCCTGATTTTGACGAAACGCCTATTGCGGGCGAGCATGCAGGCGAGACGGCGCTGCGTTTGGCGGAAGGCAAAGCCCGTTCATTGGCGGCAACTTTCCCTGCCGCGCTGATTATCGGTGCAGACCAAGTCGCATGGTGCGAAGGACGGCAGTTGGGCAAGCCGATGAACGTCGCAAATGCACAACAGATGCTGGCGGACTTAAGCGGAAAACGGATTGAATTTTACAGCGCAATTGTGCTTTTGAATACTGCTACGGGCAAGGTTCAGCATCATGTCGATCATACGGTGGTTGCCATGCGACAGTTGACGCAGGAACAAATCTGCCGATATTTGGAACGCGAGCCGGATGCGGTTTATTGTGCCGGTGCGGCGAAGAGCGAGGGTTTGGGCGCCGCTTTGTTGGAGCGGATTGAAAGTACAGACCCAAATGCTTTGATTGGCCTTCCGATTTTCCGTCTGATTGATTTTTTGAAAAACGAAGGTGTGGAAGTTTTATAGTTTGAGGCCGTCTGAATGTGTTCAGACGGCCTGAGATTTTTTGGAGTTGCAAGAATGAAACCGATTTTGTATTTGATTCCTACCCCTTTGGGTGCGCCTGATACGCCATGCCTGTTGCCGCATGAACAACAGGCGATTGTCGGGCTGACGGATTTTGTTGTGGAAGCGGAAAAAACAGCGCGTGCGCATTTGAAACATTTGGGTGTGACTACGCCTATCCGCGAGCTGAATCTGCAAACGCTGAATGAACACACGGATTTGAAGACTTTGCCGGAATTGCTGAAACCTTTGCAAGAGGGACGTAGCATGGGTATTGTCAGTGAGGCAGGTTGCCCGGCTGTAGCCGATCCGGGCGCGAATTTGGTGGCATTGGCGCATAAACACGGTTTTGAAGTACGGCCTTTGGTCGGCCCGTCCAGCTTGTTGCTGGCGCTGATGGCTTCGGGTGCGAATGGGCAGAACTTTACGTTTAAGGGTTATCTGCCGTCTGAAAAAAATGAGCGGATTCAGAGTTTGAAGGCTTTGGAGCAACGTTCACGCCAGCAGAATGAAACGCAGCTGTTTATCGAAACGCCGTATCGCAACGATGCGTTGTTGGCTGATGCGGTGGAAAACCTGCATCCTGAAACGCGCTTATGTGTGGCTACGGACTTGACCTTGCCGACACAGGAAATCATCAGCCAGACGATTGCGCAGTGGCGAAAAAGAAAAGAAATGCCGAATTTGAAAAAACGCCCGACGATTTTTGTGTTGCATGCCGCGTAAAACTGGATTAGGTTCAATCTCAAACTGTATTTGAGGAGATAAAAAAAGGCCGTCTGAACAACAGACGGTCTTTGTATTGCCTAAACCTTTATCAAGAAACGACTTCGCCTTGTGCGCGTTGTTTTTCGATGCTGCGGTTGATGTGCCATTGTTGGGCGATGGTCAAGAGGTTATTGACTACCCAGTACAGAACCAAACCGGCAGGGAAGAAGAAGAACATGATGGAGAAAACCAAAGGCATGATTTTCATCATTTTCGCCTGCATTGGGTCGGTTGACGGCGGATTCAGATAAGTTTGTGCAAACATGGTTACCGCCATAATCAAAGGCAGGATGTAGAAAGGATCCGGACGGCTCAAGTCGGTAATCCAACCCAACCATGGCGCTTGGCGCAATTCTACGGAGGCGAACAATGCCCAATATAGACCGATGAAGACGGGGATTTGCAACAGCATAGGCAGACAGCCGCCCAGCGGATTGATTTTCTCGTCTTTATAAAGCTGCATCATGGCTTGTTGTTGCGCCATGCGGTCATCGCCGTATTTCTCTTTGATGGCTTGCAATTTAGGTGCGGCAGCACGCATTTTTGCCATAGAGCGGTAAGAGGCGTTGGTCAATGGATACAGTACGGCTTTAACGATGATGGTCAAAACGATGATTGCCCAACCCCAGTTGCCGATGATGTTGTGCAGTTGGTTCAAGAGCCAGAAGAGTGGGGAGGCGAACCAGTGTACTTTGCCATAGTCTTTGGCCAGTTGCAGTTTGTCGGCGATATTGGCGATAACGGAAGTGGTTTGCGGACCGGCATACAGGTTGATGGCGGTTTCAGCTTTTGCGCCGGATTGGATGGCGGCTAAAGGCACGCTGACGCTTGCGCTGTACAGGTTGTCGTTGCGACGTTTGATGTCAATGTTACATTCGCCTGCAGAGCATACGCTTTGGCCGTCTTTAGGCTGCAAAATCCAAGTAGACATGAAGTGGTGTTCAATCATGCCGAGCCAGCCAGTCGGAGTTTTGCGGATGTATTCGGCTTCGGATTTGCCGGATTTGGCATCGTCGTCCAAATCAGAGAAGCTGACTTTTTGGAAGCCGCCTTCAGGAGTGTAAACCACCGGGCCGACATAAGAGCGGGTGAAGTAGCCTTGGCCTTCAGGTTCGCTGTGGTCGCGGACGATACGGTAGTCTGCGCTCAGGTTGACAGGTTGGCCGTTGCTGTTGGTAATGTTAAAGCGGACGTTAACCAAGTAGCTACCTTTGGTAAAAGTATAAACTTTGTCGATTTTCAGGCCGTTGGTTTCAGGTGCGCTCAGGCGGACTTCAACTTTGTCGCCCTCCAAGCTGTATTGTTTTTGCGGAGCGGTAAAGCTGATGCCTTTCAGAACGTTGTTGCCTTGTGCGTCTAAAAGCTCGGATTGGGCGACGTAGGTGTATTCTTTGCCGTCGTTAAACAGGACGAAAGGTTTGTGTTCGTCGCCGGTTGCTTTGTATTGCAAGAGGGTCAGCTGACGCAGGTCGCCGCTTTTTTCATCGATGACGGCTTTAACCGTGTCTGTGGTAACGGTAATGGGAGAGGCTGGGGCAAGCGCGGCTTCGGTAGCGGCTTTTGCCGGAGCGGCAGCCGTTTGCTGTTGCGCGGCTTGTTGCGCCGGATTAGGTTTGGGGCTGGGGAAAAAATGTTCCCAGCCGGCAAAGATTGCCACTGAAATGGCAAAAAACGCCATTAGTCTTTTAAAATCCATAAGAGATTCCTGGAATTGACGGATAGGTAATCGAGATGAAAACTGCTTCAGACGGCATTATATAGAAACCGACGGGAAATTAAAGGAAATCGTGTTCTTTAAATGGTTGACAGCAGCATTATGGAACAGGGTCATGTCCGTGTCCGCCGAAAGGATGGCATCGTGCGATGCGTTTGATTGCCAGCCATCCGCCTTTGAATGCGCCGTATTTTTTGACGGCTTCGACTGCATATTGTGAACAGGTCGGGGTATAGCGGCAGCGCGGCGGAATGAGGGGGCTGATGCAGTATTGGTAAAAGCGGATGAGTGCAAGGAAGAGCTTGGAAAGCAGGGTATTCATCGGCGTTTTTTCATCAGCTGGGCAAGTTGGTTTCGGGCTTCCGGAGCAGTTTCCCGATTAAACGCCTGACGCACGCGCACAACAAAATCATGCGGCGGCAGCTGGTGTTGATTCAGTCTGAACCAGTCGCGGATGACGCGCTTCATATAATTGCGGTCGTGGGCGCGTTTGGCGGTCTTTTTGCTGACGACCAAGCCAAGGCGCGGATGGCCGAGCGCATTGTCTGCGGACTGGGAGACTTGCAGCAAATCGCGGCTGCGTCGGTTTTTCAACGCAAAAACGGATGAAAAATCATCCGTTTTTAATAAGCGATACTGCTTCGAGAAGCCGTAATTCAAAATTATACAGCCAGGCGTTTGCGGCCTTTGGCGCGACGGGCAGCCAATACTGCGCGACCACCGCGGGTTTTGGAGCGAACCAAGAAGCCGTGGGTGCGTTTGCGTTTGGTAACGGAAGGTTGATAAGTGCGTTTCATGATGTTTCCTAAAAATTGGTAGATAATTAAACCGTGAATTACACTCCAATTTGCTGCTTTTGTCAATCAATATAAAAACTTTTCGTTGGCCAAAGTGTGACAACGGGTTTTATGCATTGATAGAATTTGTGGATAAAATTTTGCGGCAGTTGTGGATAAAAAAGAGCGGAATGGGTATAATCGCCCAACCTTGCTTTTCTCTGTGCGCAAGGCCGTCTGAAAGCAGTAGGAGTATCATAAGAATTTGATTTTTATCGGATTGCCTGTCTGCTCTGCCTTCTTGTATTTCCCAAATCTTCCATTTTCCGAGCTTAATCTCATGACGTTAGCTGAATTTTGGCCGCTGTGCCTTCGCCGCCTTCACGAAATGTTGCCTGCCGGGCAGTTTGCGCAATGGATTGCGCCTTTGACCGTGGGCGAAGAAAACGGCGTATGGGTGGTGTATGGTAAAAACCAATTTGCCTGCAATATGCTTAAAAGCCAGTTTGCCGCCAAAATTGATGCCGTGCGTGCCGAATTGGTGCCTCAGCAGGCTGCTTTCGCGTTTAAGCCGGGCGTAGGTGCGCATTATGAAATGGCGGCTCAGACTGTTGCGCCGGTGCAAGTGCAAGAAGTCATTGAAGTTGAAGAGTGTGTAGAGCCTGTCCAAATGCCTTTGCAAACTGCTGCGCCAATGGAGGAAGATAGGCCGTCTGAAACGGTTTCCAAACCTGCCGCTGCTATGACGGCTGCCGAGATTTTGGCGCAACGAATGAAAAACCTGCCGCATGAGCCTCAAGTGCAAACTGCCGCTCCGGCTGAGTCTAAAGCAGTTGCTAAAGCCAAAACCGACGCGCAACACGATGCGGAAGAAGCACGCTACGAACAGACCAATCTGTCACGTGACTATACATTTGAAACTTTGGTAGAAGGTAAGGGCAACCGCCTTGCCGCCGCAGCCGCCCAAGCGATTGCTGAAAATCCGGGGCAGGGCTACAACCCGTTTTTCTTATACGGTAGTACCGGTTTGGGTAAAACCCACTTGGTGCAAGCCATCGGCAACGAATTGTTGAAAAACCGTCCTGATGCCAAAGTGCGCTATATGCACTCGGACGACTATATCCGCAGCTTTATGAAGGCTGTGCGCAACAACACTTATGATGTGTTCAAGCAACAATACAAACAATATGACCTGCTGATTATTGACGATATCCAGTTCATCAAAGGCAAAGACCGTACGATGGAAGAATTCTTCTATCTATACAACCATTTCCACAACGAGAAAAAACAGCTGATCCTGACGTGCGACGTATTGCCTGCCAAAATCGAGGGTATGGATGACCGTCTCAAGTCCCGTTTTTCATGGGGGTTGACTTTGGAACTCGAACCGCCCGAATTGGAAATGCGCGTGGCGATTTTGCAGAAAAAGGCAGAAGCAGCCGGTATCAGTATCGAAGACGAAGCCGCTCTGTTTATTGCCAATCTGATCCGCTCCAATGTGCGTGAGCTGGAAGGCGCGTTTAACCGTGTCAGTGCCAGCAGCCGTTTTATGAACCGTCCTGTCATCGACATGGATTTGGCGCGTACGGCTTTGCAGGATATTATTGCCGAGAAACACAAAGTCATTACCGCCGACATCATCATCGATGCGACAGCCAAATACTACCGTATTAAAATCAGCGATATATTGGGCAAAAAACGCACGCGCAATATTGCCCGTCCGCGTCAAGTTGCCATGAGCCTGACCAAAGAGCTGACCACGCTCAGCCTGCCTTCTATCGGCGATGCCTTTGGCGGCCGCGACCACACGACTGTGATGCACGGCGTCAAAGCGGTGGCGAAACTGCGTGAAGAAGATCCCGAATTGGCGCAAGACTACGAAAAACTGCTGATTTTGATTCAGAACTGACCCAATGCAATATTCAGACGGCCTGATGTCAATATGAGGCCGTCTGAAAACAAAAAATATTTTAAAATATCCAAATCAACCGATTTCAAATTCAAAGGAATGGAACATGCTGATTTTACAAGCCGATCGCGACAGTCTGCTCAAGCCGTTGCAAGCCGTTACCGGTATTGTCGAACGTCGCCATACTCTGCCGATTTTGTCCAATGTGTTGCTGGAAAGCAAAGACGGACAAACCAAACTTTTGGCAACCGACTTGGAAATCCAAATCAATACCGCCGGCCCTGAAAGTCAGGCAGGCGATTTCCGTATTACGACCAACGCTAAAAAATTCCAAGACATCCTGCGCGCCCTGCCTGACAGTGCGCTGGTGTCACTGGATTGGGCGGACAACCGTTTGACTCTGCGCGCGGGAAAATCCCGTTTTGCCCTGCAAACCCTGCCTGCTGAAGACTTTCCGTTGATGAACGTCGGCAGCGACGTCAGCGCGACTTTCTCGCTGACTCAAGAAACCTTCAAAACCATGCTTTCGCAAGTGCAATACAGCATGGCGGTTCAAGATATCCGCTATTACCTCAACGGCTTGCTGATGCAGGTTGAAGGAAACCAGCTGCGCCTTGTTGCAACCGACGGCCACCGCCTTGCTTATGCGGCCAGCCAAATTGAAGCAGAACTGCCGAAAACGGAAGTGATCCTGCCGCGCAAAACGGTATTGGAACTCTTTAAACTGTTGAACAATCCGTCCGAGTCCATCACCGTTGAGCTTTTGGACAATCAAGTACGCTTCCAATGCAATGGTACAACCATTGTCAGCAAAGTCATCGATGGCAAATTCCCTGACTTTAACCGCGTGATTCCTTTGGATAACGACAAGATTTTCCTTGTATCCCGTACCCAGCTTTTGGGTGCGCTCGAGCGTGCCGCCATTCTTGCCAATGAAAAATTCCGCGGTGCGCGACTGTTCCTGCAGCCTGGTTTGCTGAGTGTCGTATGTAGCAACAACGAGCAGGAAGAAGCGCGCGAAGAGCTGGAAATTGCTTACCAAGGCGGAGAACTTGAAGTCGGTTTCAATATCGGCTACCTGATGGATGTGTTGCGTAACATCCACTCCGACGATATGCAGCTTGCCTTCGGCGATGCCAACCGTTCAACGCTGTTTACTATGCCGAATAATCCGAACTTCAAATACATCGTAATGCCGATGCGTATTTAATTGGTGTGTAAACAAACAAAAAGAGCGTGTACGGTACACGCTCTTTTTTATAGGCTTGAATCAAAAGGTCGTCTGAAAATTGTTTTTCAGACGACCTTTCTATCAAACCGGGATGATTCGGTTAAATAGGAAAACTGGGATTAACGTGGACGTGGTTCGCAGTTTTTCACCAGGAATGAGCCGTTAGGGGCGTTCACGCCAACTACTTCAGAAGTAGTGTGGGTGTTTTTGTCGATGAAACCGGCAGACATTGTATAGCCGCGGCGGTTGGTGAAAGTGGTGCCAGTGCTGTCAGAACGTTTTTTGTCGACAACCAAAGAGGCTTTTTTGCCACCGGCGTTTACGTCGGCAGTAACTGCACGGCCGCTACGGTCAAAGCCGTACATCACGTTCAGTGATTTGCCACCGTCACAACTGTAAGAAACGAAGCCGGCAGGTGCAGCGGCAGCGGAGAAGGAAACAGTAGCCAATGCGGCTGCAGTGATAACAGAAAGTAATTTCATGATCTAAGCTCCATATGAGGGTTGTGTGTTATCTTGCAAAGTGAGAAAGGGTTTCCGTTTGCAGATGAAGCGTATTTTAGGCGTTTTGTCGGTAGTGGCAATTAGGTAAATTGCAAAACAGTGTTTACTTATGCTTACCCGATTGTTTATTAATAGAAAGTTGTTTGTAATTTGGTGTTGCAAAGTAGTTATGCGGGTTGTTGCGGAATATATACATTAATGATTCTTTAAGAAATATAGCGAAAGAATACAAAAAAGGCCGTCTGAATATTCAGACGGCCTTTGATATGAAGCAGTTTACAAGAAGAAAATTGCAGCCACAGTCACGGCAATGATACCGTAGATGGTCATTGGGATCACAGTTTTCTTGATGATGGCACCTTCGGCGTTGTTTACGTTCAACACGCTGCACACGGCGATGATGTTGTTGATGCAGACCATGTTGCCCATTGCGCCACCGACAGATTGCAGGGCAAGGATGAGGGTAACGGACAGGCCGGTATCAAGCGCGATTTGTTGTTGAATCGGGCCAAAGGTCAGGTTGGATACAGTGTTGGAGCCGGAGAAGAATGCACCGATTGCGCCCAAGTATGGGGAGAAGTACACCCAATGTTCACCGGCCATATTGGCAAATTCTTTACCGATGATTTTCACCATGGAGTCGTCGCCGCCAACCATCATCAGTTGAACCATAATCAGCGCACCCATCAGGGCAAGCAGAGGTTTTTTGGTTTGGTTGAAGGTTGCAGCGTAGAAAGACCACGCATCTTTGAATTTGGTTTTGTACAGCAGGATGCAAATCCAAACGGTGAAGACAAACGGAATCCATGCCGGAACGTAGAGGGTTTGGTAGGAAGCGTTGACACCTTGGCCGAAGATGTTGCCGAAGGTAATGGTCAGAGAGTCGCTGACGGTGATTTTGGACAAATCAAACGGCAGTTGGAAGCTGAACCATTCTTCTTTGCTGGTCAGCAGGCCTTTAATGCCCAGCTGTTTGATGCGGGTTACCACCAGCATACCGATAAGCATACCCAGAGGGGCAAGTGCTTTGGCAACTTGGGCGAAAGGTACTTTTTCGGCATTCGGGTCTTTCGGATGGTCTTTGCTCAAGCCCCAGCCGTGGTTGGCCGCGAATACGGACACCATCAGACCGATTGCGCCGGCAACCAGAGATGGGAATTCTTCATTGACCATCGCCAATGCAACATAAGGAAGGGTACAGGAGAATACGGCGATGCCGATGAAGCCCAAGTTTTTGCGGATTTCAGCCCAAGGTACGATGAAGCTCAAGCCGATAACAGGGATGATGAAACCAGCAAAGAAGTGCATTACGCCGGTTTGCATACCGATTTCCATAATGCTCTTTTGATCCAAGCCCAAAGGCGCGAAGCCGAACCAAGTCGGGGTACCTACTGCACCGAAGGATACGGGTACGGAGTTCATGACCAAAGTGAAGATGGCTACTTTTAACGGGTTAAAGCCCAAGCTCATCAGGATTGGCGCGGCAATGGCGGCAGGCGTACCGAAACCGGATGCGCCTTCAATCATAAAGGCGAAAGACCAGCCGATGATCATCAACTGGGCAATCGGATTCGGGCTGATGGTAGCCAGCCATTTGCGGATGACGTCGATACAGCCGGTGGTTTCCATCATGCGGTTAAACATAATGGCACCGAAAATTACGGTAATCGGGGTCAGGGTAGAGACGAGGCCGGACGCGGCTGTTGCGTTGAGCAACATGGCGTTGTCGCCGAAATAAAACAGTTTGATGGCATAAATCAGCGCGGCAGTAATCGGCAGTGCGACGTAGGACGGCATACTGTTTTTCTTAACCATCAGCCAGATCAGCAGCACGATGGGAAAAATACTGAGAAAGAGAGCCATGGGATTATCCTCGGGGCAACAAGCATCATAACCGTGAATCAATGGCGGTTTGATGCGATGTGTTGAGTAATAGATGTTTTTCGAATAAGGATTGCCACCTTTTTAGATGCAACCAGTTATCAGGTAAATTGGTTTTACCAATTTATGAAAACTGTTGCACACTTTACGTAATCTTATGTAATCGGTCAAGAGGTTTGTAACAAAAAAGGCCGTCTGAAATTGGGTTTTCAGACGGCCTGAGAGCATTGCCAGTAGTGCATTTGGTCGAATATCGAATGGTATTTACATTCAATATTTTGTAAAGATTTTGTTTTTAATTGATTTCAAACGAATTATTCTATTCCTGCCCATTTATGCGTTTGTACGCTCAGTTGCCAATGAACAGGAGCGTCTGGTCGGCTGTTTAATACGCCGATTTGGCGGATGGTGTCGTAGATATTCATCACACCGTCTTGCTCGCAAGGTGAGAGGTAGTAATGTTGGGCGCGGATTTTGCGTTCCATCTCTTGGCAAAACGCAACGACATCGCCGTCGGCAACAATGCGCACTTCGTCGGCTTTCTCAATGCAGCTAGATTCATATTTGGCGGCATAGCAGGCTTTAGGGCTGGTGGCAACGTAGTCGATTTGCGGCGGCGCGGGGTTGAGGCCGTTGGTTTCGATACACAGAAAATAGCCTTCGGCTTTGAGTGCATTGAGCAGGGTATCCAAATGCGGTTGAATGGTGGGTTCGCCGCCGGTAATGATGATGTTGCGCGCCGTGTAGGTTTTCAGACGGCCTAAAATATCGGACAGGCTCATCATGCCGAATTTAAGGTAGTCGGTATCGCACCAGCTGCAGGCGAGATTGCATTTACCCAAACGGATGAAAACGGCGGGCATGCCTGTATTCCAGCCTTCGCCTTGCAGGCTTTCAAAGATTTCGACAATGCGGTATTGGGGATTGTTTGGTGTGATTTGAATGGTCATGAATATTGGGTGTGCGGGTTTTAATTGTTGTGGTGAAGCGTTTTGAGAAATCGGTTGAGGCAGCCATTCTTTCTGTTAGTTCGAGGGGAAAGAATGGCTGGTGTGTTTAAGCGTTAATGACGGCTGCGGCGGCCAAAAATGCCGGCAAGCCTTGTTTGAGCAGAATGCCTTTGTTGCCGGATGAAAACGCGCCCCATGCGGCGGCGATGAGGACGAAGCCGAGGAACAGGATGGTCGCGCCGTAAACGGCGTTGTCGGGTGCGGCAAAGTGCGCCCATACCAAGCCGATGGCGAGGAAGCCGTTGTACAGGCCTTGGTTGGAAAACAGGGTTTGTACGCGTTTTTGTTCCATAAATTCGTAAGGCATGTTGAACAGCTCTGACGCTTTTTCGCTTGGGATTTGCGTCATTTCGAGCCAAGCGATGTAGAAGTGTTCGACAGCGACGAAGAGGACGAGGAGGGTGGAGATGATTTTCATGAAGATTCCTTTTGATGTTTAGCGGATGGGCGTGTTTGGGGAACAGGCCGTCTGAAAAATACAAAATGCCGGTTTATTCCCCTTCATATTCCGCACACGAAGTCGGCGTTTCCCATAATTTCACGCTGCACACTTTGACACCGGCGTTTTTCAGACGGCCATACATTTCTACGCTCATGTTTTCGGCGGTGGTGCGGCAGGGCAGGCGCAGGGTTTTCATGTTCCAGCCTTCCAAAAGCGCGGCGATTTGGCTTTCGCGTTCGTTGTTGCCGTGATAGATGAAGGCATGGTCGAACGGGTCGGTGATGTGTTGTTTGACAATGGCTTTCAGGTCGGTAAAGTCCATCACCATGCCGTCTTTTGCGCCGCCTTGGATAACGGGTGCGGAGACGGTGATTTCGAGTTTGTAGGTGTGGCCGTGCAGGTTTTGGCATTTGCCGTCATGCCCGTCGAGCATGTGAGAAGAATCGAAGGTAAAGATTTTGGTGATTTTCATGAGATGAGGGAAGCCGATCAGGCCGTCTGAACGGTGTCAAACCGGTTTCAGACGGCCTTGGGATTATTGTTCGGAAGGGAGTTTGAGGAAATGCTCGCGATAATGGCGCATTTCTTCGATGCTTTCGAGGATATCGTCCAATGCCTTGTGCGAACCGCGTTTGACCACGCTTTTGGCGACGGCCGGATTCCAGCGTTTGGCCAATTCTTTCAGCGTGGATACGTCTAAGTTGCGGTAGTGGAAATAGGCTTCCAAGCGCGGCATGTATTTGACCATGAAGCGGCGGTCTTGATGGATGGAGTTGCCGCACATGGGCGTGGATTTCTCGGGTATCCATGCGGACATGAAGTCCAGCAGGTTTTGCTCGACTTCGGCTTCGGTCAGTTTGGATTCGCGCACGCGTTGGGTCAGGCCGGTACGGCCGTGGGTGGCGGTGTTCCATTCGTCCATGCTGTCGAGCAATTCGTCGCTTTGATGGATGACGTAAACGTCCGATTGCGCCAGTACGTTCAAATTGGAGTCGGTAATGATCATGGCGACTTCGATAATGCGGTCGTGTTCCGGGTTGAGGCCGGTCATTTCCATATCGAGCCAGCAGAGATTGTTTGCGTTTTGGGTCATTTCAGACGGCCTTGTGTTTTCAGTTGGCAGTATTATAAAGGATAAAGGTTCGAGCCGTCTGAAAGCATTTGTAACAAGTTGTGCAATCTCTTGATATAATCGTCCGTTACACAAAAAATCACCGCCAAAAATCATGAACCCAAGCCCTTTGCTCGATATTATCGATACGCCTCAGGATTTGCGCCGTCTGGAGAAAAAACAGCTGCCGCAAGTCGCCGCCGAATTGCGCGAATTTCTGTTGGATTCCGTCGGTAAGACGGGCGGCCATTTCGCCAGTAACTTGGGCGCGGTCGAGCTGACGGTGGCACTGCATTATGTGTACGACACGCCCGAAGACCATCTGGTCTGGGATGTCGGCCATCAAAGCTATCCGCACAAAATCCTGACCGGCCGCAAAAATCAAATGCACACCATGCGCCAATACGGCGGTTTGGCGGGTTTTCCGAAACGCAGCGAGTCGGAATACGACGCCTTCGGCGTGGGGCATTCTTCCACATCCATCGGCGCGGCATTGGGCATGGCCGTTGCGGACAAACAGTTGGACAACAACCGCCGCAGCGTCGCCATCATCGGCGACGGAGCCATGACGGCAGGTCAGGCATTTGAAGCCCTGAACTGCGCAGGCGATATGGATGTCGATTTGCTGGTTATCCTTAACGACAACGAAATGTCGATTTCCCCCAATGTCGGCGCGTTGCCGAAATACCTTGCCAGCAACGTCGTGCGCGATATGCACGGCCTGTTGAGCACCATCAAAGCCCAATCGAGCAAAGTGTTGGACAAATTACCCGGCGCGATGGAGCTTGCCCAAAAAGTCGAAAACAAAATCAAAACCTTGGCAGGCGAAGCGGAGCACGCCAAGCAGTCGCTGTCTTTGTTTGAAAACTTTGGTTTCCGTTATACTGGCCCGGTGGACGGCCACAACGTTGAAAATCTGGTGGACGTATTAAAAGACTTGCGCGGCCGAAAAGGCCCTCAGTTGTTGCACGTCATCACCAAAAAAGGCAACGGCTACAAATTCGCCGAGAACGACCCCGTCAAATACCACGCTGTCGCCAAGCTGCCGAGCGAAGTACCTGCTCCGGAAGTTAAACCTGCCGCGGCGAAACCGACTTATACGCAAGTATTCGGCCAATGGCTGTGCGACCAAGCGGCGGCGGACGAACGTTTGGTTGCCATCACGCCTGCCATGCGCGAGGGCAGCGGCTTGGTTGAGTTTGAACAGCAATTCCCCGACCGCTATTTCGACGTCGGCATCGCCGAGCAACACGCCGTTACCTTTGCAGGCGGTTTGGCATGCGAAGGCATTAAGCCTGTCGTGGCGATTTACTCCACTTTCCTGCAACGCGCTTACGACCAGTTGGTACATGATGTTGCCTTGCAAAACCTGCCTGTTTTGTTCGCCATCGACCGCGCAGGTATTGTCGGTGCAGACGGCCCGACCCATGCCGGCTTATACGACTTGAGTTTTTTACGTTGCGTGCCGAACATGATTATTGCCGCTCCCAGCAACGAAAACGAATGCCGCCTGCTGCTCTCAACCTGCTATCAGGCAAATTCGCCGTCCGCCGTCCGTTATCCGCGCGGTACAGGCACGGGCGCAACCGTTTCAGACGGCCTGGAAACCGTTGAAATCGGCAAAGGCATCATCCGTCGCGAAGGCGAGAAAATTGCCGTTATTGCGTTTGGCAGCATGGTTGCCCCATCATTGACCGCCGCCGACAAGCTGAATGCGACCGTTGCCGATATGCGCTTTGTCAAACCGATAGATGAAGAACTTATCGTCTGTCTTGCCCGAAGCCACGATTACATCGTTACCGCCGAAGAAAATGCCGAACAAGGCGGCGCAGGCAGCGCGGTGTTGGAAGTGTTGGCGAAACACGGCATTTGTAAACCGGTATTGCTGCTGGGTGTAGAAGACAAAGTCACCGAACACGGCGATCCGAAAAAACTTTTAGCCGATCTGGGGCTGAATGCCGAAGCCGTTGAAAAACGCATTGCCGGTTGGATAGAAGCCATCTGAAAAATATGAAAACATATCAATACATTGCGTAATTTATGAGAAAAAAATTAATCAGCATCAGTATGGTGCGCAACGAAAACGACGTTATCGAATCGTTTGTCCGTCATAATCTCGAGCTGATGGATGAAATGCACATCATCGATCATGGCAGCAGCGATGGTACAAGGGAAATTCTGATTCAATTGAAAGAAGAAGGTTTACCGATATTTATCTATCAATATCAAGCGCTCAAGTTCAATCATGAGCAATTGGTAAACCTGCTTATGAAGCAGCTTGTCGCAAAAGATGAAGCGATAGATTTCGTTTTTCCGCTGGATGCGGACGAATTTATTTCATGTCCTAGCCGTACCATGCTGGAACAACTCTTGGATGTCATCGGAGAAAACAGGATCGGTATGTACCTTTGGCGCGGCTATTTGCCGACATCGTTGCAATACAACCCCGATTTCACCACACAATTTACCGAGCAACGCCTCGAAACGCTCTTTACCCCCAAAGTCATTATTCCCAGATGGGCTGCTGAATCTTACAGCATGATTATCGGCAGCCATTATATGTTGGATAAAGATGGCAATAAGGTTAAATCAACCCTGTTTCATTCGCCGGATTATCGAGGCTTACATTCTTGGTTTATAGAGCAGTTTTCCGCCCAATTTGCAGAAACCGATTTGTTGTGGCTGGGGCATTTCCCAATCCGCTCCTTGAATCAGCACATCAAAAAAATCCTTGAAAAGTCCATCCTGATTGCCATTAAAGATGGAAGCACCGATATTGCCTGGGAAAACCAATTGCGCGAATTGCTGGATAACGGCATGAAGATGGACTTGAACAATTTACGGCTGTTGGCGTACAAATACCGTGCCGGTTCTACAAGTTTAGAGGCTTCACAGTGTGAAGTCAGTCATTACGAACCCTTGCGTAAAAAACCGCTGACGCTGAAATACACCTCGCCGGAAGCAGGCGATCCTTTGATGGTTGTCGGACATTTGGTACTTGCATTGGCAAGCGGCGCGAAAGATTCCTCTTTAGGACTTAAGGCCGTCTGAAAAACAGCCAGCCCGCACACACAATGATAGGAAAACCTTATGATCAGTATCTTTGATATTTTCAAAATCGGCATCGGCCCGTCCAGCTCGCACACCGTAGGCCCGATGAAGGCCGCGGCCGCTTTTGCCGATTTGCTGCATGCCGAAAACTTGGATACACAAGTGGCGCGCATTGTCATTGAAGTGTACGGCTCGCTTGCTTTGACCGGCATCGGACACGGTACATTTGACGCATTGCTGCTCGGTTTGGAAGGCAGCCTGCCGCACGATATCCCGCTTGCGGACATCCCCCAGCGCTTAGAACGCATCCGCACGCAGCACGTTTTAAAACTCAACGGCCGTGAAATGGCCTTCAATCCCGAAAAAGATTTGGATATTCGCGGCGACAAAGTGTTGCCCAAACATCCGAACGGTTTGAACTTTATCGCCTACAATTCAGACGGCCTGAAGCTGAAAGAACAGATCTATTATTCGGTCGGCGGCGGTTTTATCGTAACAGACGAAGGGTTTGCACAAGAAGCCCAGGAAAATTCGGACGTGCCATATCCTTACAAAAACTGTGACGAGTTGCTGGCACAATGCCGTCAGAACCAGTTGAATATTTCCGAAGTTGTGTTGGCCAATGAAGCGGCGTTGGCAGGTTGCGATGAGGTGGAAGTGCGCCGCCGAGTGGCTGCTGTGGCCGATGTGATGGAAAACTGCATCAAGCGCGGCTTGGGTGCGGAAGGGCAGCTGCCGGGCGGCTTGAATGTCCGCCGCCGCGCGCCGCAATTGGCAGCCAAACTCAAAGTCCTGCGCGAGAGCGAAATCGTCAATACCCAACTTTGGCCGATGGTGTACGCTATGGCGGTCAATGAAGAAAACGCCGCCGGCGGCCGCGTTGTAACCGCACCGACCAACGGCGCGGCAGGCATTATTCCTGCCGTCTTGCACTATTTCCGCAAATTTAATCCGCACGCCAACCAATCGCGTGTCGAAGATTTCCTGCTGACTGCCGGTGCCATCGGTATTTTGTATAAAACCAACGCGTCTATTTCCGGCGCGGACGTCGGCTGCCAAGGCGAAGTCGGCGTAGCGTGTTCCATGGCGGCGGGCGCATACGCCGAAGTTATCGGCGGCACGCCCAAACAAGTGGAAAACGCCGCCGAAATGGCCATGGAACACCACTTGGGCCTGACCTGCGACCCTGTCGGCGGCTTGGTGCAAATCCCCTGTATCGAGCGCAACGGCATCGCCGCCGAAAAAGCCCTCAAGCTCGCCACCCTCGCGCTTTTGGAAGACGGCACAGATAAAAAAGTCTCACTTGATGAAGTGATTCAAACCATGCTGCAAACCGGCCGCGATATGAAGGCAACCTACAAAGAAACCTCACTCGCAGGCCTGGCTATCACCTTGCAGAAAAAAGCCATACCAGTATCCGTGCGCGTGGTGGAATGTTAGCAATAGGGTAGGGGATATGCCCGATAAAAAAAGGCCGTCTGAGAAACTTTCAGACGGCCTTTTTTTGTATGGATCGAATAACTAACCGTTTTTTTGATAAGGGTTTTCCAGTCCGGCCATTAAGTCGCGGAAGTATTCGCGCAACTGTTTTTCGGAGCAACCCATCAGCAGCGCATCTTCAAATGCGTCCTGCGCTATTTGGTACAGTTCGTTCAAGTTTTCGGTCATGACTTTAACTTTTTCGGTGCAGGAAACAATCTGACCGTCGTCGTCATACCATTTGGGCATTTGCGGCATCGCCATTATGCACCTCAATTCAAGAAACGGGATGGATCGTTTTTCTTCACGCGGCGGCCGAAGGCGTATTTCGCGTTCCAATATTTGTGGCTGAGGCTGGTAATTTCGATACGTTTGCCCGTTCTCGGCGCATGAATGAAATTGTTGTTGCCGATGTAAAGACCGACGTGGGAAATGCGGCCGCGCCCCATGGTGCGGAAAAAGACCATGTCGCCCGGCTGTAATTCCGAACGGCTCACGGCAACGCCCATTTGCGCCTGTTCGGCAGATGTGCGCGGCAGGTTCACGCCCATGGCGCGTTTAAAGATGTGTTGCATGAAGCCGCTGCAGTCAAAGCCGGTAGAGGCCGATGTGCCGCCGTAGCGGTAGGCCACGCCGAGTAAGCCCATGGCGCTGCCGATCAATTCGTCTGAATTACCTGAAGGTGCGCGCGTATTGTTGCTTGGGGCTGGACGTGTATTGACGGGGTGGACAGGGGTTGCCTGACGCGTATTGCCGTAAACGTTGGCATTGTCGTTGAATTGGTTTAAAACATGCTGACGGGTGGTAATCAGGTTTTCCAAATCATCGGCGTAAGAAAAATTGACGCTCGCGAGCATGGCGACCGAAGTCCAAACTGCTGCGAGCCGGAGTAAAAAATTCATTATAAAAACTTCCGTTTCAGAAGGCATTCCCTGCCGATTGCAGGCACATTGCCGGTTTCTGAGATGTTATCCCGTATCATTCTCTTGTTATCTGCTTGATTGTATTCAAAAACCGTCTTTTTGGCAAAAAAACTGCTGTTATTTTGCGTTAAACCCTTGTTTCCAAACAAACTAGAAAAACATTAAATGCGGTTTCGCTTGATTTATCCGACGCTGCAACCATATAAGTGGCATTCATTGATTTATTTTCAGAGACTGACATGACACAAAATCACAGCGATATCCGTACACGCTTTATCTTCGACGATATGCCTATCCGCGGTATGCACATCCGCCTTGAAAAGGTTTGGCACCACATCGTCAACCAAAAACATTATCCTGTCGCCATCCGTCGCGCATTGGGCGAATTGTTGGCTGCCGGTTCTTTATTGTCTGCCAATCTTAAAAACGAAGGCACGCTGATTGTTCAAGTTCAAGGTCAGGGCCGTCTGAAAATGTTGGTGGTGGAAGCAACTTCTGAAAATACTGTCCGTGCTACCGCGCGTTGGGACGAAACCGCTGAAATCCATGATGACGAAAGCCTGACTGCGCTGTTGGGCGAAAACAGCGTGTTCGTTTTGACCCATCAGCCTAAAGATGCCGACCCTTGGCAAGGTGTTGTGCCGCTGGAAGGCGACAGCATTGCGCAAATGTTGGTCAACTATATGAAACGTTCCGAGCAGCTCGATACCTATATTACGCTTGCCGCCGACGACCAAGCTGCAGGCGCATTATTGCTGCAACGTCTGCCGGAAGAAGAATTGGATGATGCCGCGTGGGAGCATGTGACTACGCTTGCGCAAACGCTTACTCCGCAAGAATTGACCGGTTTGGATGCGCATCACGCCCTTTACCGCCTTTACCATGAAACCCCGCCTCGCGTTTTTGAACCTGAGACCATTGAATTTGCCTGCACCTGCTCTCGCGGCAAAGTCAGCGATATGCTGTTGATGCTTGGCGGTCAGGAAGTCGGAGGCGTGGTGGCAGAACAAGGCAGCATTCAAATCGATTGCGATTTCTGCCATACCAAGTATGTGTTTGATGAAACTGATGTCAACGCTTTGTTTGGCGCGGATGTGGTGAATGCCGTCCGTCAAGAAAATGAGCGTTTGCAGTAAGCACGGGATAAAAGTTTCTTCAGGAAATTGGCTTAATAGAAGGGCAGGTGTAATACCTGTCCTTTCTTTTTGGAAATATTGAATATCATCAATAGAAAATGCCGTCTGAAAAAAGCGTGGCTAATTTCAGACGGCATGATTGTTTTTAAACAATGTGTTTAATGTTTAAAGATTATTTCCAAACCAACAAAGCGTGGTTGCGTTTGCCGCGGCGGACGATGGTGTATTTGCCGAAGCGTTTGTGTTCGTCGGTCAGCATGTAGGCATCGTCAGGTTTTTCAGCGGCATGGTTCGGATTATTGGCTTCAGCAGGTTTACCGTTGAGCAAAACCGCTTTGCTGTTTACAAAACCGCGCGCTTCTTTATTGGAAGACGCCAAACCGGTTTTTACCAAAGTCTCCACCACGTTGAGGCTCTCGGAAACTTCAAAAGTCGGCAGGCCGTCGAGTGCCAGCTGCTCAAAGTCGCTTTCGGTGAGATGGCTTTGGTCTTCGGCAAACAGGCTTTCAGAAATGCGTTGGGCGGCGGCAAGGGCCTCTTCGCCGTGAATCAGGCGGGTCATTTCTTCGGCGAGGATACGTTGCGCTTCTGGCTTGGTGCCGCTTGCTTTGTCTTTCGCTTCGATGGCATCGATTTCTTCGATGGACAGGAAGGTAAAGTATTTCAGGAATTTATACACATCGGCATCGGCGACTTTCAGCCAGAACTGGTAGAACTGATACGGAGAAGTTTTCTTCGCGTTCAGCCATACCGCGCCGCCTTCGGTTTTGCCGAATTTGGTGCCGTCTGATTTGGTTACTAGAGGCAGGGTCAGGCCGAATACTTGTTTTTGGTGCAGGCGGCGGGTCAGGTCGATACCGGCGGTGATGTTGCCCCATTGGTCGGAGCCGCCGATTTCCAAAACCGCGCCGTGGCGTTTGTTCAACTCGGCAAAGTCGTAGCCTTGCAGCAGGGAGTAAGCGAACTCGGTAAAGGAAATGCCCACATCGTCGCGTTCGATACGCTGTTTGACGGATTCTTTGTTCAGCATGGCGTTGACGGAAAAATGCTTGCCGATGTCGCGCAGGAAGTCGAGGCAGTTCATGCTGCCGAACCAGTCGGCGTTGTTGGCCATAATGGCCGCGTTATCACCGTCAAAGCTTAAGAAAGGGGTCAGTTGGTTGCGGATGCTTTCTACCCAGCCGGCAACGGTTTCGGCAGAATTCAAGCTGCGTTCGGCGGCTTTAAAGCTTGGGTCGCCAATCATGCCGGTCGCACCGCCCACCAAAGCAATCGGCGTATGGCCGGCTTGTTGGAAACGGCGCAATGCCAATACAGGCAGCAAGTGGCCGATGTGCAGGCTGTCGGCTGTCGGGTCAAAACCGCAATAGAGGGAAATTTTTTGTTCGTTTAGCAAAGCGTCTAAGGCTTCGATGTCGGTAGTTTGCGCGATTAAGCCACGCGATTGTAGGTCTTTGATGACGCTCATTGATATCTTCCAAAAAAATTAGCAGTTTTACAAACTGCTAATTGTAACAAATTTCATCGGATGAATGGCTATGGCTTATTGAAGAAGCGTGTGTTTTTCAGAAAAACGCTTGGCCAGTTCTCTGCCGCCGTAAGGGTTGATGTGGTCTCTATCGGAATAAACCGGCAATCCGTTGATTTTGAAGTTCTCCGGAATATAGGCAGTGGCATCGATAATGTGCACATTGGCATATTTTTCTGCCAATTCTTTGATGCGTTCATTTCCTTTTGAAGTGACTGTTTCATCAATGGCAAGATTTTGACTAAATCCCGGTATGCGGTAAGACAGAATATAGGCGCGCAAGCCGTTGTATGACAGATTAGGGTTGTCTATCATCAGGTAAACCGCTTGTTTTTCCGAAGAAAATTTTTGCAACATGAGGTCGAATTTTTTGAAAAAATCGGCATCGTAAGCAAGGGAGTGGCTGTTTTCAGGCATTTGGCTGCCCCAGCGCATGGCCAAAAGCACTTTTGAGTATTGGGACAGATGCTCTTTGGCATACTGATAAACGGCACGGCAGGAGGCGTTTTGCTTGAATACGGGGGCGGCATAATCTTCTACATAGGCACAACTGTCGGCAGAAACCATCGCTGCCGACCAGTTTTCTTTTTTGCCGACGGTATCAAAAAACGTTTTATATTGGTCGGCATGCGAATCGCCTAGAATCAGTAATTCCGGCTGTTTGTCGGTATCGCCCCACACACACTGTTTGTCGGTATTGTTGTGACAAGAAGTGTAGGAACGTGCCAATCCCATACGGTCGTATTGCTGCATAAACGGGAGCTTCATGGCAAGAAAAGGCGTAATGGCCAAAACAAGCATGGGGACGGCATAAACCCATGTCACAGATTGGGCAAAAGAGCCTTTCCAGTGTTTAAACGGCTTCTCGACAAAATAATAAGAAAGCAGAGAGAGTGCGAGCATGATGGCAATCGCGACCGCAGTCGAATACGAAGGCAGATTATTTGAACCGATGTATCTCATAAAAGCCAATACAGGCCAATGCCACAGATACAGCGAATAGGAAATCAAGCCTATGCCGACAGTAATCTTCCATTGGAAAAATTTTTTCAGCCGGTGTTCAAATTGATTGAAATAAATGAATGCGGCGGCGGCTAAACAAGGAATGATGGCGGCTGGCCCCGGAAAATAGGCGGTTTTTTCCGTATAGGTAAACAGGCAGGCAAACAGTACGCATACGGAAAGTAATGCGCCTGCCGCTGCATATTGTTTGCCGGTATCCAGCCCTTGTTGTTGCCGGTATTGCATCCACACTGCCGTCAACGAGCCGATCAGCATTTCACAGGCGCGCAGATGGGGAAGGTAATATTTATCCAGTGTAGTCGGCATAAAAGAAGCCAAAATGCTGAATATGCATAGCGTGATGAGAAAGGCAAACTGAGTGCGCCAGCTTTTGCGGACAACCAGTAACAGCAATATCGGGAAGACGAAATAATACTGTTCTTCGACCGATAAAGACCAAATGTGAAGCAAAGGTTTTTCTTCTTGTATGGGGTCGAAATAGCCCTGACCCTTTGCAAAAAAGATATTGGAGATGAATCCCAAGGTGGACAGGGCTGTCCTCCATAAAAGGAAGAAATCATCTTTGGTGAATAAAAGAAAGCCGCATACCAGCGTTACCGTCAATACGGTAAAAAATGCGGGCAGTATCCGCTTGATACGGCGGATGTAAAATTTTTTGAACGAAAAAATCCTGCTGCTCATTTCACGATGGATAATCATTGTGATCAGAAAGCCGGAAATGACAAAAAAGATATCAACACCAAGAAAGCCGCCAGGCAGCCAGTTTTTTTCAATATGGAAAACGACAACGGATAGAACAGCAACGGCACGCAATGTATCAATATCTGGGCGGTAAGATAAAACTTTGCTCATAATATTTTGATTTTAAAAATTTTTATTTTAATGGCGTCGTCTGAAAAGTGATTCCTGCTGAGAATGGCAGCATTTCGGAGGTCGGCCATCGTTTGTCAGTACTGGGCAGTTTGTTTGCCTTCTTGGAATGATTGCTGGTGATATGCGTTTGAATAGTAATGGATTAGAGTAGAAATACAGTTGATAGTTTCAATACAATATTTAATATGTTGTTTTTATAATGAATCAATACGATGTGGTATTGTTTAATTGTTTATTGTCATATCAATGGTATTGTTATTGATGATGTAATCTTGCGCTATTTTTAGGTAAGGTGTCGGTAAGAAAAGAGAGATTTTAAGAAAGAAAAATTACGGGCTATGCCCGCACTTATTATGGAGATGATGTTTTGTTGATATTTCAAGACATGAGGCCGTCTGAAAATAAATTCAGACGGCCTTAATCTTAGAAAAGGCCGTCTGAAAAAAGCGGTACGCTGAGTTTATACGTTAAACAAGAAGTGCATCACATCGCCGTCTTGTACGACGTATTCTTTGCCTTCCACACGCATTTTGCCTGCTTCTTTGGCTTTGGCTTCGCCGCCTAAAGCGATGAAATCTTCGTAGGAGATAACTTGGGCGCGGATGAAGCCGCGTTCAAAGTCGGTGTGAATCACGCCGGCAGCTTGTGGGGCTGTGTCGCCTTTGTGGATGGTCCAAGCGCGGACTTCTTTGACACCGGCGGTGAAGTAGGTTTGCAGGCCTAAGAGGTCGTAGCCTGCACGAATCAGGCGGTTCAGGCCCGGTTCTTCCAAGCCCATTTCGGCGAGGAATTCGGCTTTTTCGTCCTCTTCCAATTCGGCGATTTCGCTTTCCATCGCGGCGCAAACGGCCACAACCGGCGCGTTTTCTTTTGCAGCCAATTCTTTCAGGCGGTCGAGGTGCGGGTTGTTTTCAAAACCGTCTTCGGAAACGTTGCCGACATACATGGCAGGTTTGGCAGTCAGCAGGAACAGCGGTTTGAGCATGGCGAGTTCTTCTGCGTCCAAACCGAAGGAGCGTACAGGCTTGCCTTCGTCCAGATGAGGCAGCAGTTTTTTGCACAGATCGACCAGTTTTTGCGCGTCTTTGTCGCCTGAACGGGCGCGTTTTTCTTCGCGGACGATGGCTTTTTCGACGCTGGCCAAGTCGGCCAGTGCCAATTCGGTGCCGATGGTTTCGATGTCGGCAATCGGATCGACTTTGCCTGCAACGTGAACGATGTTGTCGTCGTCAAAGCAACGTACAACGTTAACAATCGCGTCAGTCTCGCGGATGTTGGCGAGGAACTGGTTGCCCAAGCCTTCTCCTTTGCTCGCGCCCGCAACCAAACCGGCAATATCGACAAACTCGACGATGGCAGGCTGCATTTTTTGCGGATTGACGATTTTTGCCAATTCAGCCATACGCGGATCGGGGACTTCAACGATGCCGACGTTGGGTTCGATGGTACAGAAAGGATAGTTTGCCGCTTCGATACCCGATTGGGTCAGCGCGTTAAAGAGGGTGGATTTGCCGACGTTGGGCAAACCGACGATGCCGCATTTCAAGCTCATGGTTTTTCCTGAAAAGATAAAAGTTTAACGGCGGATTATAGCATATTGTGGAGGTACTCAAAACAGCCGCAATGCTGGTGTGTTTTTATGATAAAAGGCCGTCTGAAAATTGTTTCAGACGGCCTTTTTTCCGTACTGCCTTAACCGGTATTACGCAAACCTTGCGCCACGCCGTTGATGGTCAAGTGAACCATCAGCAGGGCGTGCGGATTATCGGGCTCTTTGCGCAGGCGTTTGAGCATGGCGACTTGCAGGCCGTTGAGGGCGTTCAGGTATGGAATCCTCAAGGCAAGCGAACGGGCGAGGCTGCGGTTGTCGCGCAGGAGCTCTTCGGTTTGCAACAAGTCGAGCAGTGCTTTGCGGCTGCGTTGGTATTCTTCCTTAATCATGCCGAAGATGACTTTTGCTTTATCGGGCGATTCGCTCAAGCCGGCATAGTTTTCCGCCAAGGTGATGTCGGTTTTCGCCATCACTTGCTCCATATTGGAGAGCATGGCTTGGAAGAACGGGTTGCTTTGGGCGTGTTCGCGCAGGGCGGCCAGTGTGTTGGGATTGCCTTCGCACAAGGTTTCCACTGCGCTGCCGAAACCGTACCAAGCCGGCAGCATGAGGCGGTTTTGCATCCATGAGAATACCCACGGAATTGCACGTAAGTCTTGAATCCGCGCCAGGGTTTTGCGGCTGGCGGGACGGCTGCCGAGGTTGAGGGTAGCGATTTCCTGAATCGGGCTGGTTTGCAGGAAGTAGTCGATGAAGTCGGGGTGGGTAATCAGTTCGCGGTAGTATTTGAACGATACGTCCGACAAATCCTGCATCAGTTTGGCATCAGGGTCTTTTTTATCCGGCAGGATGCTGGCTTCCAACGTCGCGGCAACCAAGGTTTCCAAGTTGCGTTGGGCATTGCCCGGGTCGGCGTATTTGGCGGTAATGACTTCGCCTTGCTCGGTAATGCGGATTTGTCCGGCAACGCTGCCTGCAGGTTGCGCCAAAATGGCTTGGTAAGAAGGGCCGCCGCCGCGACCTACGCTGCCGCCGCGGCCGTGGAACAGACGCATGCGGACATCGTATTTTTTGAAGAGTTCGACCAAGCCCAACTCTGCCTGATACAGACACCATGAGCTGGTAACGTAGCCGCCGTCTTTGTTGGAGTCGGAGTAGCCGAGCATGATTTCTTGGATGTTGCCGCGGCTTTCGAGCAGGGCATCATACCAGTCGAGGCGGAACATGGTTTCCATGACCGGGCAGGCGTTTTCGAGCGCTTCAATGGTTTCAAACAGAGGCACGATATTGATGCGGCTGTGCGGTTTGCCGTTTTCCACCACCAACAGGCCGCTTTCTTTCAGCAGCAATGCCAAGGCGAGCAGGTCGCTGGGTTGTTCGCAGTTGGAAATAATGCTTTGTGTAACGGCATCTTCACCAAATTCGTCTTTGATTTTGCGCGCTTCGTTGAAAATTGCCAATTCGTGACGGGTATGGTCGCTGTATGTGATGAACGGGCTGTACAGCGGACGTTGATGGCTCAATTCGCGCAACAGGGCGGCTTGTTTTTGCTCTTCGTTCAGGCTGTTGTAGTCTTCCAAGCCTGCGTGTTGGAAAAGCTCTGCAACCACATCGGCGTGTTTGCCTGCGTGTTGGCGCAGGTCAAGCGGCATCATGTGGAAGCCGAATACGGACACGCTGCGGATAATATTGGCCAGACGGCCTTCTGCCAGCAGTTGGCTGCCGTTTTCCTGGAGCGAGCGTTGCAGTTTTTTCAGGTCGTTGAGGAACTCTTCAACCGTGGCATAAGGCTCGAGGAAGCCGAATTTGCAGCCCATGCCCAAACCGAGTGAGCGCGCTTTGCCCATGGCGCGTGCCATGATGTAGGCGATGGCGCGGCGGTAGGGTTCTTCGGTACGGGCGATTTCTTCATCAGGCGAGAGGGCTGCCAGTGCCATCACGTCGTCGTTGACTTTGACGCGGCGGATGGAGAGCGGCAATTCGCGGTAAAGTTTGTCGAGTTCGCCGCGATAGAAACGGAACACTGCGTCGGCATGCCGTCTGAACGCAAAACGCAAGGTTTCGGCAGAAACGAACGGGTTACCGTCACGGTCGCCGCCGATCCAGCCGCCGATTTTGAGGATATTCGGAACGCGGACACCGGGGTAGGCCGTCTGAAAATCGCGTTCCATTGTGCGGTAGAGCTTGGGCAGGGCTTCAAAGAAGCTCATTGGGAAGATGGATACACCGTTGTTGATTTCGTCGTTGACGCTGAGTTTGTGGCGGCGCGTTTCACTGGTCTGCCACAGGCCCAAAAGCACGGTGTCGATTTCGCGGCGCAACTGAGCCAGTGCTTCGGGGTTGGTGCAGCGTTCGCGTTGCGGCAGCAGCGCGCGGATGCGGCGGTTGAAGCTCAAGACGGTTTGGCGTTGCACTTCGGTCGGGTGCGCGGTCAAAACGGCGGTAACGACTGTATTGTCCAGTTGTTGTTGCACCGCTTTGCCATTGATTTTTCCGGCTTTGAGTTTGCGCACGGTTTCCGTCAGGCTGCCTTCGGCGCTGTTGTGTCCGGCTTCTTCGTGGATTTGGCGGCGGCGTTCGTGGTGCACGTCTTCGGCGATGTTCAAAATCTGTGCGAACAGGCCGCAGGCCAAGGTTAAATCGTGGGTTTGTTGTTCGTCCAATTGCGGCAACACCTTCTCAATCAAGGCAGCGCTGTCGTCTGAAGTCGATAATAACTTAACGGTTTCGACCACCAAAGGCGACGCTTCCTCATGCAGCAGATTGAACAGAGACTGTTTTAAAAATTCCGCATCCGCTGCCAAAGCGGCATCTTTTGGATTATTTAAGATATGCAGTTGCATGATTTTTCTCTTATTTAAATGTTAATTTGGGTTTGTCCTGAATCCATTGTATAGCAAATTTTTGTAAACTGCCAATGCTGCCGTCCGATACATTTCAAACCAGAAAACAGCCGTCCGTATCCGCCGCGTGGCCGGTGTCTGTAAAATGCCGTAAAATATTGACTGTCAAAACAGAGGCGAGAACCCCATGATCGAATTCCCCAACCAGCCCGATTTTCCTGAGCAACACACCGCCGTCGCCGTCGGTACCGTCAACATGAGCCAGCAGGCGATACGGGTGTTGATAGAGAATGCCACCGAAAAGGCAAGTATCCTGACCATCGCCCGCGTTGCCGCCATTCAGAGCATCAAACAGACCGCCAACCTGATTCCGCTGCACCTGCCCGGTCGCATCATCGGCGTGCAGGTTGATTTCGATATTAACGTTGAGCTGGCCTGTCTGAAGGCCACGCTGACCGTCCAAGCGAACAGCAACGGCAGCATTGCCACCGAAGCCCTGACTGGCCTCAATTTGGCGCTCTTGAGCGTTTACGACATGATGAAAGACGTTGACCGCAATATGATGCTCAGCGGCATCCGCCTCGAATCCGAAACCAGCAGCGAAGGCCGTCCTTTCCTGTTTGACAACGCATACGAAAATATTAATTTCTAAACCATTCAGGCCGTTTGAACATTGGGTTTCAGACGGCCTTATTTATATGATGAACGATCAACAACTCCTGCGGTTCAGCCGCCATATCTTGCTTGACGAAATCGGTATCGAAGGCCAAGAAAAACTCTTGGCCGCCCATGTGCTTGTTGTCGGTTGCGGCGGGCTGGGTGCGGCGGCCTTGCCGTATCTTGCCGCCGCCGGTATCGGCAGCCTGACGATTGCCGATGCCGATACCATCGACGAGACCAACCTTCAACGCCAAATCACGTTTACCGAAGCCGACATCGGTAAAAACAAGGCTTTGGTCATGCAAGGCCGTCTGAAACAGATCAACAGCCAAACACACATTACAGCCATTGCCGAATTTCTCGATGAGGTCAGGCTTGTCGAATTGGCAAACGCCGCCGACATCATCCTCGATTGTTCCGACAATTATCCCACGCGCCAGGCGGTCAACCGCGCCGCCGTTGCCACGCGCACGCCTTTGGTTTCCGCCGCGGCCGTCGGCTTTGACGGACAAATCGCCGTGTACCGTCCCGATCTTCCCGATACGCCTTGCTATGCCTGTCTGTTTGACGGCGAACAAGCCAGCGACGGCGCTTGTGCATTGTTCGGCGTTTTTTCGCCGTTGGTCGGCGTTATCGGAACGACCCAAGCCGCCGAAGCGCTTAAAGTGCTGATTGGTATCGGTACGCCGTCGCACGGCAAACTTTCTACCTATAACGCATTGAGCGGAAAATGGCAGCAATACGGGGTGAGACACAATCCCGAATGCCCGGTTTGCAGCGGCCGTTAAAGACAAAAAGCAGGGTAGGGGTTTCGACATTGCCTAAGCCAATCCGCTAGAGTAATCATACTTATCTTTCATTAAACTTGAAGGAAGGCGTTTCTGCCCTTTTCAGACGGCCTGTGGCACGATATGATTCAATGATTAATAAATTTTTTGAGGCCGTCTGAAAAAGGATAAGGAGAAACCGGCTTAATGAATATTATTCGTGCCTTATTGGTGGTATTGGGTTGCCTAGCTTTGGGCGAGGCAACCGTTTGGATTTTGGGGTTGAAGCTGCCGGGCAGCATTGTCGGCATGGGTTTGCTGTTTGCCGCGCTTCAGGCCGGCTGGGTCAAATTGTCTTGGGTGGGAGAACTGGCAGACATTTTGATGGCAAACCTGACTTTATTTTTGGTGCCGCCTTGCGTGGCCGTCATCAGCTATTTGGATGTGATTGCAAACGACAGGTTTTCGATTTTGACGGCCACCATCGGCAGTACGATCTGCGTATTGTTGGTGACCGGCAAAGTGCATGAGTGGGTCAGGAGGCGGATGTGATGAATATAGACGGGTTGTTGCGCATGCCCTCGGTCATGCTGTTCCTGACTTTGGCCGTATATGCTTTGGCGGTGCAGATTCGGGCGCGTACGGGGAATGTGCTGTGTAATCCGGTATTGATCAGTACGCTGGTGTTGATGGGGTATTTGAAGGTATTTGCCATCGATTACGAGCTATACCATTCTGCTTCGCAATTTATTGATTTTTGGTTGAAACCGGCAGTCGTGTTGCTGGCCGTGCCGCTTTATCGAAATTGGGACCGTATCCGCAGCCAGTGGTTGCCGGTGGTGTTGTCGCAGTTGGCGGGCAGCGTGACAGGCATTGTTACAGGCGTGTATTTTGCCAAATGGCTGGGTGCTTCGCGCGAAGTGATTTTGTCGCTGGCTCCCAAATCAGTGACTAACCCGATTGCGATTGAAATCACGGCGTCTATCGGCGGTATTCCGGCGATTACGGCGGCAACGGTGATTATTGCCGGGCTTTTTGGACAGATGGCCGGATATAAAGTGTTGAAAGGGGCGTTGTATATGCCTTCTTCAGTGGGAATGTCTTTGGGGACAGCCTCACATGCGATGGGTATTGCGGCGTCTTTGGAATACGGCCGCCGTATGGCCGCATATGCCGGCTTGGGCTTGACGCTCAACGGTGTGTTGACGGCGATATTGGTGCCTATCTTGATTCCCTTATTGGGCGTATAGCGTTTAGGCCGTCTGAAAATAGTGTAAACAGGAGAAAATGATATGGCTGTAAATTTGACTGAAAAACGTGCAGACGAATTGTTGGAAATCGACGGCATCCGTCTGTTTACAGGTCGTGCCGGCATCAAGCAACAAGACCGCGACGATTTGACGCTGATGGTGTTGGGCGGCGGACATACGGTGGGCGCGGTGTTTACGCAAAACCGTTTCTGCGCCGCGCCGGTGCATATCGCCAAGTCGCATCTGTTTGACCAAGACGGCGTGTGTGCCTTAGTCATCAATACGGGCAATGCCAATGCGGGTACCGGCGCACAAGGCCGTCTGGACGCGATTAAAGTGTGCGCGGCGGCGGCAGAACAGGTCGGCTGCCAATCCAATCAGATTATGCCGTTTTCAACCGGCGTGATTTTAGAGCCATTGCCTGTGGATAAAATCGTGGCCGCTTTGCCGCAAGTTCGCCCTGCATTCTGGTCGGACGCGGCTCGTGCCATCATGACGACGGATACTGTACCGAAAGCTGCTTCACGCACAGGCTTGGTCGGCGAGAAACACACAGTCCGCGCGACCGGTATCGCCAAAGGTTCGGGCATGATTCATCCGAACATGGCGACCATGTTGTCGTTTATCGCTACCGATGCCAAAGTGTCCCAACCGATTTTGCAGCTGATGACGCAAGAAATCGCAGACGAAAGTTTCAATACGATTACCGTGGACGGCGATACCAGTACCAACGACAGCTTCGTGATTATGGCGACAGGTCGTTGCGGTCAGAGCGAAATCGACAATACCGCCGATCCGCGCTATGCGCAGCTCAAAGCCTTGCTCGGTTCGCTGGCTTTGGAACTGGCACAGGCGATTGTCCGTGATGGCGAGGGTGCAACCAAGTTCATCACGGTTGAAGTGCAAAACGCAAAAAACCGCGAAGAGGCGTGCAAAGTGGCTTATGCCGTCGCCCATTCGCCTTTGGTGAAAACCGCTTTCTTTGCCTCCGACCCGAACTTGGGCCGTCTGTTGGCCGCCGTCGGCTATGCCGGTATTGAAGACTTGGATGTCGATGCTTTGAAAATGTGGCTGGATGACGTGTTAGTGGCCGAAAACGGCGGCCGCGCGGAAAGCTATACCGAAGAGGCCGGACAAGCCGTGATGAACCGTCCGGAAATTACCGTCCGCATCGATTTGCAACGCGGCGATACGACGGCGGCCGTCTATACCTGCGATTTGTCGCACGAGTATGTGTCGATTAACGCGGATTACCGTTCTTAAAAACCTTTATTCTTGTTTTCAGACGGCCTTTGAGAAAAGTATCAAGGCCGTCTGAACACATTGACTGCGTGTTTATGATGAAATTTCCCCAGGCTTGGGCGGCGCGCCTCGCCCACAAAATCCGCCAAACCAAACGCCTGTCGAAAAAGAGCATTGCCTTTCTGTTTTTGCTGGCAGGATCGGCACTGGTTGCCCTGACGGCTTTGATGTTTGCGTACTTGGCGGATTTGGCTTTGGAATGGAACGCCTTGTTGGTGGGAAAATATCCGTGGTTTGCGTGGGTGGCTTTGCCGCTGGGTTTGCCGCTTTTGGCGTGGTTTACGCGTAAATTTGCGCCGTACACTTCCGGCAGCGGTATTCCGCAGGTTATTGCTTCTTTGTCTTTGCCTTATGGCGCGCAGAAAACCCGTCTGATTCGTCTGGGCGAAACCTTTTTCAAAATTCCGCTGACGTTTTGCGCCATGCTGTTGGGAGCTTCTGTCGGCAGGGAAGGGCCGTCTGTACAAGTGGGCGCGGCGGTGATGAACGCTTGGGGCGCGTGGTGTAAAAAGCACGGGCTGGCGTTTAGGGGCATGCAGGAAAACGATTTGATTGCCGCAGGTGCGGCGGGCGGTTTGGCGGCGGCGTTTAACGCGCCTTTGGCCGGCGTGGTCTTTGCCATCGAAGAATTGGGGCGCGGCGTGCTTTTGCGTTGGGAGCGCCAGATCCTGATGGGCGTGTTGGCGGCCGGTTTCATTCAAGTGGCGATACAGGGCAACAACCCGTATTTTTCAGGGTTTCAAGGACACGAGCTGCCAAATATGCTGATGTGGGCCGCGGTGTCGGGCATTGTCTGCGGCGTGGCTGGCGGATTGTTCGGCAGCTTTTTGTATCGCGGCGCGGCAGCATTCGCGCCGGTACGCTGGCGCAGTTTCATCCGCCGTCATTTGTTGGTGGTCGCTTTTGTGATGGGTATCTTACTGGCGCTGCTCGGTACGTTTTATCAAGGCAAAACCTATGGCACGGGCTATCACGAAGCCGCAGCCGCTCTTAAAGGCGCGTATGAAGCGCCGTTCGGCTTGGCCGCCGCGAAATGGGCGGCGACCGTGTTCAGCTATTGGGCAGGCATTCCCGGCGGCATCTTCACGCCGTCGTTAACCATCGGTGCGATGATAGGCGAACACATGGCTTCTTTCGCGCAACTGGGCGACGCGTCCAATGTCGCGGTTTTGCTCTGCATGGCCGCATTCCTTGCCGCCGCGACCCAATCGCCGTTGACCGCCGCCGTGGTGGTAATGGAAATGACGGGCGGACAGAATTTACTGTTTTGGATGTTGCTGACTTGCATCTTCGCTTCGCAAGTATCGCGCCAATTCTCGCCGCATCCGTTTTACCACGCCGCAGGTTTGCGCTTCAGACGGCATATCGAAGCTGAAAGCGGATATGTTCAGCATGAGAAAAAAGAATAGGTCGGCACATAAAAGGCCGTCTGAAAATCGATTTCAGACGGCCTTTGTTATGTGGTTTAAAGCTGTATTACGGTTTATTTAAACAGCAAAATCAGCAGTAAAACAACCGCAATCACACCCAGCCACAGGCTTTGGCGTTGCTGTACTTTGACCAGATGCACATAGGCATCGCGCATTTCCTGTTGACGGTTTTCATCAATCAGCGCACTGATTTTGCGCGGCAGGGAAGGGATGATTTGCGCCCAGTCGGGGGCTTCGTTTTTGAGGTTGCGCCAAAGGGCTTTGGGGCCGACTTGTTCGTTCATCCAGCGCACCAAAAACGGTTTGGCGGTTTTCCACAAGTCCAAATCGGGATCAAGCTGGCGGCCCAAGCCTTCGATGTTGAGCAGCGTTTTTTGCAGCAACACAAGCTGCGGTTGGATTTCGACATTGAAGCGGCGGCTGACTTCAAACAGGCGCATCAGTACCAAGCCGAAGGAAATCTGCGAAATCGGTTTGTTGAACACCGGTTCGCACACGGCGCGGACAGCCGCTTCCAATTCTTCCGCTCGCGTGTCGGCAGGCACCCAGCCCGATTCGATGTGGGCGGTAGCGACGCGGTGGTAATCACGGTTGAAGAAGGCAAGGAAGTTGATGGCAAGATAGCGCTTGTCGTAATCGGTCAGCGTGCCGACAATGCCGAAATCGAGTGCGATGTAGCGGTTGTCGGCGGCAACCAGAATATTACCGGGGTGCATATCCGCATGGAAAAAGCCGTCTCGGAAAACTTGCGTGAAGAAGATTTCCACGCCGTAATCGGCAAGTTTGTGTAAATCGATGCCGTCTGCTTTGAGTTTGGCAATATCGGATACCGGCGTGCCGTCCATCCATTCGATGGTCAGCACGTCGCTGGTGCAGTAGTCGTAAAACACCTTCGGCACAATCAGCATATTGCTGTTTTGGAAATTGCGTCCGAGTTGGCTGGCATTGGCGGCTTCGCGCATCAAGTCCAATTCGTCGTGCAGGTATTTGTCAAATTCGGCCACCACTTCGCGCGGCTTCAAACGCTTGCCGTCTGAAAACAAACGTTCCACCCAGCCTGCACCAAAGCGCATCAGCGACAAATCCTGTTCGATAACGGGCAGAAGGTTGGGACGCAAGACTTTCACTGCGACCTGTTCGCCCGAATGCAGGCGGGCTTTGTGTACCTGGGCAATGGATGCGCTGGCGACGGGTTCGGTTTCAAATTCCGCGTATAAAGTGTCGATGGATTGGCCTAAAGATTTTTCGATTTGCGAGCGCGAAAGCTGCGCGTCAAACGGCGGCACTTTGTCTTGCAGCCTTGCCAGTTCGACCGCGTAATCATGCGGAATCAAATCGGGGCGCGTCGATAATACCTGTCCGAATTTGATGAAAATCGGCCCCAGACTTTCCAAAGCCAAACGCAGGCGCACGGCAGGCATCTCGTGTTTGAACTTGGACGACTGCGGCAGCATACTGAGGAAAGTCCGCGCCCAACCCGGACGGACCAGCGAGGCAATCAGCTCGGCAAGGCGGTAGCGGTAGAGCGTGCAGAGGATGGTTTTAATGCGTTTGAGGCGGTTCATGATGGACGCAGATAAATCGAAAAAACAGAATTATATAGGAAAAACGGGCAAGGGCTTCAGACGGCCTGAGACTTTTGCAAAAACATTTGCCGCATAGCTAACAATTTTATAAAGGCTAAGGTTTTGCCGCCTCAATAAAAAGACGAATATTCGCATCATAAATATTCGTCGGCTACTTGCCCAAACCGCCGATTCAAGACATAATCGGGAAATGTGCAGGAGAGTGTTACACCCAACTACAATGTAACCACCGAAGGCGCAGACACCCTTAAATCGCTCAGGTATCAGGGACTGCACATTGAAACAAACAATCTGGAGAGCGGCGTTAGAATAACGTCCACCGAAGGGGAGAAGGCCGTCTGAACCACCATTCAGACAACCGCGCAAAGCAGTGAGCAGACTGGTTTGCCATCATGCGGATACGGCCGAAAATCTCAGGTTCAAGGACAGATAGGGTCATCCGCGCATAGGTGCGCGGGCGGCATCTGAACAAAAAATCCGGAGAAACTTGAGAATGACTGCACTGAAAACCACCCCATTTCATCAAGCCCATCAAGATGCAGGCGCGAAGCTGGTCGATTTTGCTGGCTGGGAGCTGCCCATCCATTATGGTTCACAAATCGCCGAACACGAAGCCGTGCGCACCGACGCCGGTATGTTTGACGTATCCCATATGCTCGTTACCGACGTAGCAGGCGCAAATGCCAAAGCCTTTTTCCGCAAATTGATTGCCAACGATGTCGCCAAACTCGCTTTTGTCGGCAAAGCCCTTTATTCCGCTTTGCTCAACGACAACGGCGGCGTGATTGACGACTTGATCGTTTACCGCACCAATGAAGCCGAAACCCAATACCGCATCGTGTCCAACGGCGCGACCCGCGAAAAAGACACGGCGCAATTCCACAAAGTCGGACAAGAGTTCGGCGTTGCCTTCAATCCGCGCTACGACCTCGGCATGCTTGCCGTACAAGGCCCGAAAGCCATCGAAAAACTCCTGACCGTCAAACCTGAATGGGCAGACGTGATTCACGGCCTCAAACCGTTCCAAGGTGCAGACTTGGGCAACGACTGGTTTGTCGCCCGTACAGGCTATACCGGCGAAGACGGCGTTGAAGTGATTCTGCCTGGCACCGAAGCCGTCGCATTCTTCAAAGCCCTGCAAGCAGCAGGCGTACAGCCTTGCGGCCTCGGCGCACGCGACACCCTGCGCATGGAAGCCGGCATGAACCTCTACGGCAACGATATGGACGACAATACCAGTCCGCTCGAGGCAGGCATGGGTTGGACGGTTGATTTGAAAGACGAAAGCCGCGATTTCGTCGGTAAAGCCGCCTTGCTGGCATTGAAAGAAAAAGGCGTTGCCGTCAAACAGGTTGGCTTATTGCTCGAAAAAGGCGGCATCCTGCGCGCGCATATGGAAGTGTTGACCGACAAAGGCCAAGGCGAAACCACCAGCGGCGTATTCTCCCCAAGCCTGAAACAATCCATCGCCATCGCGCGCGTACCGAAAGACTTTGACGGCGATACCGCCAAAGTCCTGATTCGTGGCAAAGAAGTGGACGTGCGTGTACTGAAGCTGCCGTTTGTCCGCAACGGTCAAAAACAGTTTGATTAATATCGGTTCAGACGGCCTTTATTTGTTAAGGGTCGTCTGAAAGCAGGTTTTAAGGAATTGTTGTTTCCTATGAAAGCAACCTTTGGCAGTTTATTGTTGTTATTGATGTTATCGGCTTGCGCTTCGTCTGCCAGCGAGCGCGGATTGATGTTTTTCGATACAGAAGGAAAATCCCGTACTGCAACATTTATGAAAACCGTTGGCGGCAATGGAAAGATTGCCGGCGAGGTGACGATAGACGGGGAATATGCTCTTGATATTATCCGCATGAATGATGATTTGAGTATTGCCGTGCAAGATAATAAGGGTAGAAGCCGTGCTGCCGACCTGAAATCATTGTCGCAAGCGAAATCATTTACCCTGTTTACGTTCAGCCGTTATGCAGGAACAGTTGAAGTGGATAAAGTATCGGCTGTTACAGGCATTTGTGCAGATTACCGCAGCAAAGGCCTGAAGGTTGCCGTTGCAGACAATATGAGGTCCAAACAAGGAATCGTTGTATTCCGCGCAAGCGGCGTAATGGCAAGTAACAAGCGCAAGATAAACGAAGCATATTTGGATTATTCTGCATCCCCTAAACTTCCTTCCGCCCAAAAGCAAAAATTGGAACAAGATAAAAACAATATGATTGCCGTCCATTACGGACGCTTGGAAGAATTAATCGCACGAGGTATCTGCGCACGTTAAGCTGTGCAGATGCCGTCTGAAAATAACCCCCTATCAATGGAGTATCAAACCATGAGCAACATCCCAGCAGAACTGAAATACGTTGCCAGCCACGAATGGCTGCGCCTTGAAGAAGACGGTACCATCACTGTCGGTATTACCCATCACGCGCAAGAGCTGTTGGGTGACATCGTATTTGTCGAGCTGCCAGAAGTCGGCGCAAACCTGGCTGCCGAAGAGCAAGCCGGTGTGGTTGAGTCTGTGAAAGCCGCATCTGACGTATACGCGCCGATTGCAGGCGAAGTCGTTGCCGTCAACGAAGATTTACCAAGCGCTCCGGAAACTGCCAACAGCGACCCTTACGGCGCAGGCTGGTTCTTCAAAATCAAACCTGCCAACCCTGCCGATTACGACGGTCTGCTGACTGCCGAACAATACGCAGGCGAAGTAGCTTGATTTTTGCAAACATTCAAACAGGTTTTTCATCTGTTTGATATTGCAGGTCTTAGGTCGTCTGAAAAATGCTTTCAGACGGCCTTTGTTTCAAATTTTCCTCAGCAAACATGAATTACTGCGAATTTGTCGCCACGCTTCCCGACGATACGGACAACCCCAACAAACATTATCACGACACGCAATACGGTTTTCCGATTGAGGACGACAATGAATTGTTTGAGCGGCTGGTGTTGGAAATCAATCAGGCAGGATTAAGCTGGACGCTGATGCTGAAGAAGCAACAGGCATTTCAGACGGCATTTAAAGGTTTTGACATCGATACGGTCGCCGCATTTGACGAAGCCGATATTGAGCGGCTGCTTGCCGATGCAGGCATCGTCCGCAACCGCCTGAAAATCAACGCAGCCATTTATAACGCGCGACAAATCAAACAAATACAGCAAGAATACGGCTCATTCAAAAACTGGCTGGATGCGAACCATCCGCTCGACAAGGTTGAATGGGTGAAGCTGTTTAAAAAACATTTCAAATTTGTCGGCGGCGAAATCGTCGGCGAATTTCTGATGAGTACCGGCTACCTGCCCGGCGCGCATGTGGAAACCTGTCCGGTTTATAGGGAAATATTGGCATGTCGTCCAAAGTGGGCGGAGGCCGTCTGAAGCTTAGTTCGGGCAATATGCGTTATGAAAAAAATTAAAAAATGAATATTATAAAACCCTCTACCGTAATCCTTTTGGTGCTGTCTACATTTTTGACAGCCTGTTTCTCTTCTTCAGGCAAAAAACTTCCATCTGTTGAAGAAATTTTAATACGACCGGAAGTGTCAAAACCGAAGGTAGTGGTCGCCCCCACGCCTGATGGAGAAAAAGGAGGAGTATTATCAGTATTATCAGTTATCAACGAAAAAGGCGGTGTTGATGGCGCAGTATGCCGTGATGAGCAGGTAAGTAGGGCATTATGCAATGCTGCATTAGCGGAGAAACGTCAAAAACGTTATCAACCTACTCAGAATTGTTCTAATTCAATCGATGAAAATGGCCAAGCGCAGACAGTATGCCAAAATGTCCCCGCGTATGCGGAATATATCTATCTGCTGTATGGAAAACATGACAATTTTGCAGGAGGTGTCTACCGTAAACTAAATGTAAGTTATCCAAGATTATCACAAGAGAATGGGGAAGAAGGAAAGATTGTGTTAAAGGTTTTGGTTTCACCCAAAGGTGGTTTGGATAGCGTTAAAATTTTGCAAAGTTCAGGCCACACTAGATTGGACAAAGCAGCTAAGGCAGCTATGAGCAGAGGTATCTTTCTACCTACTGTAACAAACGGTCAACCTGTTTGGTCGCAGTTTAATACTCCAGTCAACTTCAAACTTGAATAGACAGTAGAACCAAATTAAAGTTTTTATGAGTAGACTTGGAACGTTGGAAAGAGCAACGCGGCAAACATAGTCGGTTTAGCCAAGCTATATCTTTTCCAATTTGAGAATTGAAAACTAAAAAACATACTCACATGACCGATATTTTGGTGCATCATCGTTTTACGACATGATGTCCATGTTGCCGAAGCCTGTCCGGCGCCGCTGTAACGTAAAACAAGTGGATATCGTCATCTGACCCCCAAAACATCTGCCCTTGGCGGCAGCTTCCTACAACACCGAAGGAGTAGAAATGAAACTATCTGAATTGTTCAACCCGAACGAATTTGCCGCGCGCCATTTGAGCTTTGGCGACGAGGCTGCGCTTTTGGAAGCGCTGGGCGAGAAGAGCATGGATGATTTTGTCGGCAATACCGTGCCGCAAAGCATCCGTATGCCGTCCGAACTCGACCTGCCCGGGGCTTTGACCGAGGCGGACGCGTTGGCGAAATTGAAAGGTATCGCGTCTAAAAACGTGATCAACAAGTCCTATATCGGCTTGGGCTATTACCCGACCCGCGTGCCGAATGTGATTTTGCGCAACGTATTGGAAAATCCGGGTTGGTACACCGCCTACACCCCGTATCAGGCGGAAATTGCCCAAGGTCGTTTGGAAGCTTTGTTGAACTTCCAACAAGTGTGTATCGATTTGACCGGTTTCCCTGTGGCAGGCGCGTCTTTGCTGGACGAGGCAACTGCCGCTGCTGAAGCGATGGCGATGGCGCACCGCGTGGGCAAAGTGAAATCCGAGCGTTTCTTTGTGGATGCGCGCGTGTATCCGCAAACTTTGGACGTGATGAAAACCCGCGCCAAATATTTCGGTTTTGAACTGGTGGTTGGAGATTTTGCCCAAGCTGATGACGGCGAATACTTCGGCGCGCTGTTCCAATACGTCGGTAAAGACGGCGACGTACAAGATTTGCAGGATGTTATCGGTCGTCTGAAAGCAAAAGGCACAATCGTGGCCGTTGCCGCCGACATCATGAGCTTGGTTTTGCTGAAGTCTCCGGCTGAATTGGGCGCGGATATTGCTTTGGGTAACACCCAACGCTTCGGTGTGCCGATGGGCTTCGGTGGTCCGCACGCCGCTTATTTCGCGTTTAAAGACGAGTTCAAACGTTCTGCTCCGGGCCGCATCATCGGCGTATCCAAAGACGCATCGGGCAAACCTGCCTTGCGCATGGCTTTGTCCACCCGCGAGCAACACATCCGCCGCGAAAAAGCGACATCCAATATTTGTACCGCGCAGGCATTGCTGGCGAACTTGGCCGGTATGTATGCCGTTTACCACGGCCCTGAAGGCGTGAAACGCATTGCCAACCGCATTCATGCGCTGGCTTCTACCTTTGCCAATGCGCTGGTTTCAGACGGCCTGAATGTGGTTCATAAAGTCTTCTTCGATACCGTTACCGTCGATTTCGGCAGCAAAGAGAAAGCAGACCAAGTGTTTGCCGCTGCTTTGGAATCGGGTTACAACCTGCGCCGCGTTAACGATACTCAAGTTGCGGCTGCATTCCATGAAACGTCGGCATACGAAGATTTGGTCGATTTGTACCGCGCGTTTACCGGCAAAGATACGTTCACATTTGCCGATGACGTCAAAGGCCGTCTGAACGCCGAATTGCTGCGTCAGGACGACATTCTGCAACACCCTGTGTTCAATAGTTACCATACCGAACACGAAATGTTGCGCTACCTGAAAAAACTCGAAGACCGCGACTTGGCGATGAACCGTAGCATGATTTCATTGGGCAGCTGTACCATGAAACTCAACGCGACTGCGGAAATGTTGCCGATTACTTGGACAGAGTTCACCGACATCCACCCCTACGCCCCCAAAGACCAAGCCGCAGGCTACCGCGCGCTTTTGACCGACATGGAAAACAGCCTGAAAGCCATCACCGGCTTTGACGCGATTTCCTTCCAGCCCAACTCCGGCGCGCAGGGCGAATACAGCGGTATGCTGTCCATCCGCCGCTATCAAGAAGCCAACGGCGAGGGACACCGCAACATCTGCCTGATTCCCAAATCTGCCCACGGCACCAACCCTGCGACTGCCGCTATGCTGGGTTTGAAAGTCGTCGTTGTCGATACCGACGAACACGGCAACGTCAACATCGACGATTTGAAAGCCAAAGCCGAGCAATACCGCGACGCTTTGTCCGCCATCATGATTACTTACCCGTCCACCCACGGCGTGTACGAAGAAGGCATCCGCGACATCTGCCGCATCATCCATGAAAACGGCGGACAGGTTTACATGGACGGCGCCAACCTCAACGCCCAAATCGGCATCATGCAGCCTGCCGAAGTCGGCGCGGACGTGTTGCACATGAACCTGCACAAAACCTTCTGTATCCCTCACGGCGGCGGCGGTCCTGGCGTCGGCCCTATCGGTTTGAAAGCTCACCTTGCCCCGTTTGCACCGGGACACGCTTTGACCGACACCCACAGCGCCAGTGCCGACCAAACCGCCGTTGCTGCTGCGGCCTTCGGTTCTGCGTCCATCCTGCCGATTACTTGGATGTACCTGACCATGATGGGCAAACAAGGCATGGAGCAGGCAACACGCTGGGCATTGCTCAACGCCAACTATGTTGCCAAACGTCTGAGCGAAGACTATCCGATTCTGTATACAGGCAAAAATGGCCGCGTCGCGCACGAATGTATCGTCGATTTGCGTCCGCTCAAAGCCGAAAGCGGCATCACCGAAACCGACATCGCCAAACGCCTGATGGACTACGGCTTCCACGCACCAACGGTTTCCTTCCCTGTTGCCGGCACGCTGATGATCGAGCCGACCGAGAGCGAAAGCAAAGCCGAACTCGACCGCTTCATCGCCGCCTTGAAACAAATCAAACAGGAAGTGCTGAAAGTTGAGCGCGGCGAATGGCCGAAAGAGGACAACCCGCTGGTTAACGCTCCGCACACCTCATCCGACGTAACCGGCGACTGGGCGCATCCGTACTCTCGTGAAGAAGCCGTCCTCCCATTGCCGTTCGTCCGCGAACACAAATTCTGGCCGAGCGTGAAACGGGTAGATGAAGTGTATGGCGACCGCAATCTGATTTGCTCCTGCTTGCCGATTGACGCATACGAAGATTAAGCCTGAATAGGTTTAAAATTGAACAGGCCGTCTGAAAATGAAAATAGTTTTCAGATGGCCTTTTGTTTGTTAAGATATTTCGCCCGGGAACATACATTTGTTTTTGGCAAAACAACGGATAAGGCATTCGGAAAAATAGACGGCAAATGCCTTTGCTTACGGATAAAACCAAACGGCTTCCCATAACGATAAGCAAAAGGCCGTCTGAAAAACAGGATAATACGATGGACGAACTTTTTATTCAAACGCTGACGATTGCCGGCTCAGATTCCGGAGGCGGCGCGGGCATACAGGCGGATTTGAAGACGTTTCAGATGCGCGGCGTGTTCGGCACCAGCGTACTGACAGCGGTTACCGCACAAAATACTTTGGGCGTATCGGCAGTGCATCCGATACCGACCGACATAATTGCCGCGCAAATTGCCGCGATTCAGGAGGATTTTCAAATCCGCGCTTATAAAATCGGCATGCTGGGTACGGCGGAAATCATCGAATGCGTGGCGGAACAAACCGCCGAATGCGACTTCGGTAAACGTGTGTTGGATCCGGTCATGATTGCCAAAGGCGGCGCGCCGTTGTTGGAAAACTCGGCCGTCGAAGCCATGAAACGCCTGCTGTTGCCGCATACGGACGTATTGACCCCCAATCTGCCCGAAGCGCAGGCTTTGACGGGTATCAATATTGAAAACCGCCAAGATGCGGAACGCGCCGCCAAAACTCTTCAGGATTGGGGCGTGAAAAATGTGGTGATTAAAGGAGGCCATCTTGCCGACAGCCAAAGCGAATATTGCACCGACTGGCTGTTTACGCCATACGAAACCATTGAGCTGAACAGCAAACGTTTCCCAACGCCGCATACACATGGCACAGGCTGCACGTTTTCTGCCTGCATCACTGCCGAGTTGGCAAAAGGGTTTAGCGTGCCCGAGGCAGTTCAAACGGCAAAAAACTATATTGCCGCCGCCATTTCCCATCCTTTGGGCATCGGGGCAGGGCACGGGCCGGTCAACCACTGGGCGTATCGGGACGAATAATGCGTTCAGACCAATTGTAATTGATTGTATTTTTCAGACGGCCTGACTAGGTTTATCACTTGAAATTGTTTACAATATCAGATTAATGCTTTTACGGATAAAAAAGACACCATGCAAGTTACCTCAAAATGGATAGACGGAATGTGCTTCGTCGGTACAACGGCAAACGGACACAGCGTTGTGATGGAAGGCGCGGCGGCTGAAGGCGAAGTCAAACGCGGCCCCAGCCCGATGGAAATGCTGTTGTTGGGTGTAGCAGGCTGTTCCAGCATCGATGTCGTGATGATTGCCGAGAAACAACGCCAAAAAATCACCGACTGCCGTGCCGAAGTGACTGCCAAACGCGCCGACACCGCGCCGCGCGTGTTTACCGAAATCCATATCCATTTCAAAGTGTATGGTCGGGATTTGCAAGAAAGCGCGATTGAACGCGCTGTACAGATGTCTGCCGAAAAATATTGCTCCGCATCGATTATGCTGGGCAAAGCGGCAAAAATGAGCCACAGCTTCGAGATAGTTGAAACAGAATAGGGCGGTTTTAGGGTGGGCGTGCAGGAGCGTGAACCGGCTACCCACAAAAAAAGCAGATATATTCACGCATTAACATGAATATATCTGCTTGCTTTTTATTCCTTTTTCTCTCTCTCTATCAGCCTTTATAACTTGGCTTGTTGATCTCATTGTGCAAGTTTCGTTTAACATTGTCAACAATTTTTAATTATATTTTAAACAACCCCGAAAGATGCTGGTTTGTAAACGCTTGCGCCTTAATACGGATACTGGGGAAACATTATGGATTACGAAAATAATACCAACGTTGCGCCTGCAACTTCATCGCTTATTTTGGAAGAGCGTCACGATTCCGAACTCTTCCGCGTGTACGCATTGATTTTGGACGGCATTACCGACCATCTGCTGTTGCCGGGTAAAAAACTGACCGAGTCCGAGCTTTGCCGACAAATGGTTTGCTCGCGCAATACCGTGCGTGGCGCATTGTCGCTTTTGGCGCACGATAAAATCGTCGATTTGCAGCCCAATCGCGGCGCATTTGTCCATGTGCCGGACTTGAAAGAAATGAAAGACGTGTTCAACACGCGTATCGAAATGGAAAGCATGATTTTGAGCGTCCTCATCGATATGCCTGATTTGGAAACGCGCCTGCAACCGCTTTACGCCATGATTGAGCAAGAGGCTGCAGCCTCCGAAAGTGGCGACCGCGTGGGTTGGAACCGCCTGTCCAATGCCTTCCATGTCGAATTGGCGCGGCTGCTGGACAACGACGTCCTGTTTGAAATCATGAATACCTTGTGCGCGCGTTCTTCACTGATTGTGGCCGTTTCCGATCCGCTTCGCAAAGAAAAGCGCACCATCAATTCCAATTCCCACCATGAACACCGCGAAATCCTCGATTTATTGGTGGCCGGCAAGCGCAACCGTGTGACCAAAGTCATGCGCCGCCACTTGAGCGCGTGCATCGAACGCTTGGAACAGAAACTCGAAATGTAATCGGTTTAATAATAAAAAGGCCGTCTGAAATATTCAGACGGCCATTGGTTTATCCCTGCAAAGCAAAACGCCATGAAACCCAAAATCCAGAGACACGAACATATCCTCACCCTTATCCGCGAACATAACTTCATGACGGTGGAAGAGCTGGCGGCGAATTTGGATGTGACACCGCAAACCATACGCCGCGATGTGCAGGAATTGAGCGAAACCGGGCAGCTCAAACGCTATCACGGCGGCGCGTCTTTGGGCGACGTTTCAGTCGTAACGGCAGGGCAGGAGCGGCGCAACCATCAGCAGCAGGAAAAAAACGCCATTGCCCGGCTGATTGCTTCCACCATTCCCGACAATGCCTCGCTCTTTATCAGCATCGGTACAACCATGGAAGCCGTCGCCGCCGAGTTGGTGAGACAGCGTAAAAACCTGCGGATTATCACCAACAACATTTACGCCGCCTCCATCACCGCGGCGCGTACCGACTACACGGTCATCATCGCTTCCGGTGTGGTCCGCCCCTTGGACGGCGGTATTACGGGCGTGGCGACTGTCGATTTCATCAACCAATTCAAAGTCGACTATGCCATCATGAGTACCCACGGCATAGAAAACGATGGCTCGCTTTTGGATGACGACTACAAGGAAGTCAGCGTCATGCAGGCAATGGTGAACAATGCCCGCGTGCGCTATCTCGGCGTCGACCACAGCAAGTTCAACAGCAATGCCTTGGTCAGACTGGGCGATATCGGCGCATTCGATAAGCTGTTTACCGACCGCACACCATCCGCCGCCATGCAGAAAACCCTAAACGAGCGCGGCGTGGCGTGGCAGGTTGCCGACCCTGTATCAAAGTAGCCAAGTCGGGTACAATTAAGCCATCATTCCATTCCTTTCAGATGGCCTGATTGAATGCTCAGGCCGTCTGAAAACAGAAAATCATTTTCCCATCAAAGAAATATTATGTTGAATAAAGACCAATTCGCGGACAACCACTTTATCCGCACCATCATCGAAGAAGACCTCAAAAGCGGCAAACATACAGCCATCCAAACCCGTTTTCCGCCTGAACCCAACGGCTATCTGCACATCGGCCACGCCAAATCCATCTGCCTGAACTTCGGTTTGGCGTATATTTATGACGGCTTGTGCAACCTGCGTTTCGATGACACCAACCCCGAAAAAGAAAACGACGAATACGTCAACGCCATCAAAGAAGACGTTGAGTGGCTTGGTTTCCATTGGGCAGGCGAGCCGCGTTTCGCTTCCAATTATTTCGACCAGCTTTATGATTACGCTGTCGGTTTAATCAAAGACGGCAAAGCGTATGTCGATGATTTGACGCCCGAAGAAATGCGCGAATACCGCGGCACGCTCACCGAACCCGGCAAAAACAGCCCCTACCGCGACCGAAGCGTCGAAGAAAACCTCGACCTGTTCACGCGCATGAAAAACGGCGAATTCCCCGACGGCAGCAAAACCCTGCGCCTGAAAATCGACATGGCTTCAGGCAACATCAATATGCGCGATCCCGTCATCTACCGCATCCGCCGCGCCCATCACCACAACACCGGCGACAAATGGTGCATCTATCCGATGTACGACTACACGCATTGCATTTCCGATGCCATCGAAGGCATCACGCATTCCTTGTGTACGCTCGAATTTGAAGCCCACCGTCCGCTGTACGACTGGGTGTTGGACAACATTCCCGCGCCGCACGCCACCCGCCCGCGCCAATACGAGTTTTCCCGTTTGGAGCTTTTGTATTCCATCACCTCCAAACGCAAGCTGAACCAACTGGTTTCAGACGGCCACGTTTCCGGCTGGGACGACCCGCGTATGCCGACGATTTCCGGTATGCGCCGCCGCGGCTACACGCCCGAAGGCCTGCGCCTGTTTGCCAAACGCGCCGGTATTTCCAAATCTGAAAACATCGTCGATATGAGTGTGTTGGAAGGCGCGATTCGTGAAGAGCTGGAAAACTCCGCGCCGCGCCTGATGGCGGTTTTGAACCCGCTCAAAGTTACCCTGACCAACTTTGAAGCCGGCAAAACCCAAAGCCGCCGTGCCGCGTTCCACCCCAATCACGAAGAAATGGGCGATCGCGAAGTACCTATTTCCCAAACCATCTACATCGAAGCCGACGACTTTGCCGAAAATCCGCCCAAAGGCTTCAAACGCCTGATTCCCGGCGGCGAAGTGCGTTTGCGCCACGGCTATGTGATCAAGTGCGATGAAGTAGTAAAAGACGAGGCAGGCAATGTGGTTGAACTCAAATGCAGCATCGACCACGATACCTTGGGCAAAAATCCCGAAGGCCGAAAAGTCAAAGGCGTGATTCACTGGGTTTCCGCCGAACACGCAGCAGAAATCAAAGTCCGCCTGTACGACCGCCTCTTTACCGTCGAGCGTCCCGATGCCGTGCGCGGCGAAGACGGCAACTACCTGCCGTTTACCGATTTCCTCAACCCTGAATCCATCAAGGAAATCACCGCCTACGCCGAGCCTGTCGCAAAAGATTTGCCGGCGGAGAGCCGTTGGCAGTTTGAACGCATCGGCTATTTCGTCACCGACCGCAAAGACCACAGCAAAGACACGCCGGTGTTTAACCGCACGGTAACGCTGAAAGATTCTTGGCAGCCTAAGTAATCTGTTTGCAGTCGCTATATTGAAGGCCGTCTGAAAACGTGAAATCGGGTTTTCAGACGGCCTTTGTCGATAAAGGGATGAGATGGAACGTTATTCTGTACATTTGAAACTGCTGGGAATGGCGGTGTTGTGGGGCGCGTCTTGGCCGATGGGGCGGATGTTGGGGCAGTCGCTGCCGCCGCTGACGGGCGGGGCGGTTCGGTTTGTCTTGGCTTCGGTTTTGTTGTTGGGCTGGTTGTTTGCGCGCAGCAGGTTCGCGACTTTGGTGGCTTTGTCGGCACGGCAATGGCTGGGTTTGACGGCGGCTGCTTCCGTCGGCGTGTGCGGCTATGCGGTGTTTTTTATGCTGGGTTTGCAGACTATGCCGGCAGGTAAGGCGGCGGTGGTCGTGGCGGTGAACCCCGTGTTGACGCTGCTGTTGGCAACTTGGTTTTTCGGCGAGCGTTTAAACGCGAAGATTTTGGCGGGTATGCTGCTGGCGGTCGGCGGTGCCATTATGGTAGTAACGCAAGGGCAGCCGTTGACGGTATTGTCGGGCGGCATCAAGGCAGGGGAGTGGCTGATTTTCGGCTGCGTGGTCTGTTGGGCGGCTTATACCTTAATCGGTCGCGCGGTTTTGCGCGGGATAGATGCGCTGACGGTAACGACGGCAACGTCGTTCATTGGTGCGTTGATGTTGTCGGTGGTGGCGTTGTGGACGGACGGAATGCCGTTTGAGGCGATAGCGGCAATGGATGGGCGCGGTTGGACAGCCTTGGCGTGGCTGGTCATTGGTGCGACGGTATTGGCCTATGCGTGGTATTTCGAAGGCGTAAAGACTTTGGGTGCAGGCAGCGCGGCGGCGTATATTACGCTTGTGCCGATTTTCGGTGTGCTGTCTTCGGCGTGGGTTTTGGGCGAACCGCTGCATATTTCGCTGGTTGCGGGCTGCGCGGCGGCAGTCGGCGGCATGACGCTGATGCGGTACGGGCAGAGGGCCGTCTGAAGTTGGGTAAATACTCGGATTTTTGGCGATAGGGTTGCGATTGCCAAGCTGTTGCCGCCATAATCTTATTGCAGGGTAAGATTATGGTCTCGGCTCAGCGTTCGATTTAAAAATTTGACACCCTGCCTCCAACTGCCTAAAATTCAACTTTCTCAAAAATCTACCGTATCCTGCGGCACGATTTCATACTTTCAGACGGCCTGTGTGCCATCTCTCTGATACCATCCAAAATATATCAATACTATGCACGTTTCAGAACTCCAAACCCTCCACATTTCCAAACTCTTGGAAATGGCAGAAGAACATGGCATTGAAAACGCCAACCGTTTCCGCAAACAAGACCTCGTTTTTGCCATCGTCCGCCAGATGATGAAGCAGAATGTCAGCTTTACCTGTTCGGGCACACTTGAAATCCTGCCTGATGGCTTCGGTTTCCTGCGCAGCGCAGATACTTCTTATCTTGCCGGCCCTGACGATATTTATGTTTCGCCCACGCAAATCCGTCGCTTTAATCTGCACACCGGCGACACCATCGAAGGCAGCGTGCGCGTACCGAAAGACAACGAGCGCTATTTCGCGCTTGTCCGCCTCGATACCATCAACGGCGATCCGCCCGAAGTCTGCAAACACAAAATCCTTTTTGAAAACCTCACGCCTTTATTCCCAACCGAACAATTCAAACTTGAGCGAGACATTAAAGCCGAAGAGAATCTGACCGGCCGCGCCATCGACTTGGTTTCCCCGATCGGTAAAGGCCAACGTGCATTGTTGGTTGCGCCGCCTAAAACCGGTAAAACCGTGATGTTGCAAAACATTGCCCACGCCATTACCGCCAATTATCCTGATGTCGAGCTGATTGTCCTGTTGATTGACGAGCGTCCGGAAGAAGTGACCGAAATGAGCCGTTCTGTACGTGGCGAAGTCGTTTCCTCTACGTTTGACGAACCTGCGCAACGCCATGTGCAAGTGGCCGAGATGGTGATTGAAAAAGCCAAACGTATGGTCGAACACAAAAAAGACGTGGTCATCCTGCTGGATTCGATTACCCGTTTGGCGCGCGCCTACAATACCGTCGTGCCGACTTCGGGCAAAATTCTGACTGGCGGTGTCGATGCCAACGCTTTGCACCGTCCGAAACGCTTCTTCGGTGCCGCGCGTAATGTGGAAGAGGGCGGTTCGCTCACTATCATTGCGACAGCGCTTGTTGAAACCGGCAGCCGCATGGACGACGTGATTTACGAAGAGTTCAAAGGTACGGGCAATATGGAATTGCACCTTGACCGCCGTATGGCAGAAAAACGCCTGTTTCCGGCCATCAGCATCAATAAATCCGGTACGCGCCGCGAAGAATTACTGGTACCGAACGATCAGTTGCAGCGTATGTGGCTCTTGCGTAAATTCCTCCATCCGATGGACGAAATCGAAGCGACCGAGTTTTTGGTGGGCAAACTCAAAGACTCCAAAAACAATGACGATTTCTTTGAATTGATGCGCGGTAAATAAACATAAGGCCGTCTGAATATGTTTCAGACGGCCTTTGCTTCATTTTAGGAAACGCTTATGAATACCCGAATGAATTGGCAAAACTTATTGTCCACCCAACGCTTCCGTCCCAAAAACGGCGAAATCGTGCCGACCGTTACCCCTTCGACTCAGGAAGGTGCCGATGCCTTGCGTACGGATTTTCACATCGATTACGACCGGGTTGTTTTTTCCGGAGCCTTCCGCCGACTTGGCCGTAAAACGCAGGTGCATCCGTTGGCGCAACACGATTTGACGCACAACCGCCTGACGCACAGCGTTGAAGTTGCCAGCGTGGGCAGGAGCTTGGGCAACCGCGTGGGCGTGATGTTGCACAACGGCGGTTTTCTGCCGCAGGGCAATACGCCCAGCGATATTGGTGCCGTGGTGCAGGTTGCCTGTTTGGCGCATGATTTGGGTAATCCGCCGTTTGGTCATACCGGCGAAGATGCTTTGCGCGATTGGTTCAGACGGCCTGAACATCAAATTTATCTGAACACATTAAACGAAGCGGAACGCAACGACATTCAAACCTATGAAGGCAATGCGCATAGCCTGCGTATCGTCGCCAGCCTTGAAATGTATCCCGAGGCTGGCGGAATGCGCCTGACTGCTGCAGCCATCGGCGCATTACTGAAGTATCCGTGGACAACGCAACATCCAAACGGCAGAAAGAAATTCAATATTTATCAAACCGAGTTGCCGTTTATCCGTCAAGTTGCCGATGAATTGGGGCTGGTTTCCGCAGGAGCAGACAGCTGGGCGCGCCATCCTTTGTCTTATTTGATGGAGGCCGCCGACGATATTTGCTATGCCTTGCTGGACTTGGAAGATGCCGTCGAATTGGATTTGCTCACGGATACGGAAGTGGAAAGTATTTTGTCCGAACTGACCTTTGCCGAAAGCGCATGGCACGCCAGCTCCAGCCGTCAGCGTTGCGCCATGTTGCGCGGTATTGCGATTGGTAAGGCGATTGATGATGTCGCACAAACCTTTATGCTGCATCAGTCTGATTTACTGGACGGAACATTCAAAGGCAAAGACTTGCTTGCTCTGTGTAGCCCGCAAGTGCAAAACACTTTGGCAAAAGCAAAAGAATTGGCGCAAACACGGATTTTCCGCCATCACACCAAGCTCTTGACCGAGATCGCCACGTTCCCATGTTTAGGCTCCATCTTGGATTTACTCGTCCCTGCCGCTTATGCCCTGATTGCTGAAAAACAGTTGGCAACGCGTCAGTCTCTGGCATTGGAGTTGTTGAAAAAGCATAATCCGATTCTTCCTGAAGACAGTCTGTATCAGGCCTATATGAAGATTTTGGATTTTGTCGGCGGCATGACTGATAACTCCGCCGCCAAAATGGCACAGGATTTGTCAGGAGTAGGGATTTTACGTTAATTTTATATTTTTTAATTTCAATTGGTTAAATAAAAATATAAAAAAATATCTGCGAAAAGAGTAGACAGGTTTCAGCAAAGCCTATATTATTCGGTCTTCTTGATTCACAACGCACTAGCGAAGTGATGAGGATGCACCCGTAGCTCAGTTGGATAGAGTATCTGGCTACGAACCAGAGGGTCGGGCGTTCGAATCGCTCCGGGTGCGCCACAAGATTTATCCGCGCCCATCGTCTAGCGGTTAGGACATCGCCCTTTCACGGCGGTAACCGGGGTTCGATTCCCCGTGGGCGTGCCAGTTTTCAAAAAAAACGCAATCTGTTTCAGATTGCGTTTTTTTATTGTATTTGCTGTTTGTGTTTAAGGCCGTCTGAAACGCTCAGCAACTCAAGAGACAGAAGTTTGTAAAATAAATTGCCCAGACTTTTTGTCGTTTATATACGCTTTTCAATCTCATTTTACCATTGTCAAACCCCAATTTATTGACAACAGTATTCATCTTAAAAATTCCCAAACCTGAATTTACATGATTTCATATTTATAATTATTTGATTTTATAATATAAAAATATTTATTTGAACTTTTCTTAAAAAATGCCGTCTGAGATAAAGACAAGACAGAATATCTCTGTTAATGTGTAAATGTCAGCCGGCGTTTGCCGGTTTTTTATTGAAACCATTTGGGAGTCAATTATGAATATGAATGTTAAATTAATCGTTCCTGCTGTTTTGGCGGCTGTTGCCCTGACTGCATGTAGCAGCGGTTCTAAAGCCAAACCTGAAGCCAAAGCTGCGCCTACTGCGCAACAACAAACTCAAGCTCAGGCTCAACAAGCTCAAGCTCCAGTACCTAATACTTTGAAAGTAGACTCTATCGACGGTACTAAAGAAGTTCACTACAAATGCGGTAAAGACGGCAAAGAGCCTCTGAGCGTAATGTACGGCTTCAAAGGCAACGAAGTTGTTGCTGCACAAGTAAAATACAAAGGTCAATTAACTGAAAACCTGTTCCGTATCACTGACAGCAGCAAAGATGTAAACGCATTTTGGGGCGGCAATGTCGCTTGGGTTGCTGAGGCAGCCACTGCAGCCAACGTAGACAAAGTTGACGGCAACATGCTGACTATCCGCGGTACTACCGAAGTAAACGGCAAACAAGAAGTGGTTGATCAAATCGTTACCCGCTTCTGCGCATTGGACAAAGGCGCGAAAGCTGCCGCTAAACCTGCTGCTAAAAAAGTGAAAAAATAATTTTTTACCGACAGCTTTAAACGCTGGGTAAAATAAAACAGGCCGTCTGAAAAGTATTCAGACGGCCTGTTCTTTTGAACGGTTTAACCTAAGAACCAGAATTTCAGTGCCCACAACACGGCGACAATCCATACCATAGGCGGTACGTCTTGAGTGCGGTTGCATAAGAGTTTGATGAGTGCGTAGCTGATAAAGCCGAACGCAATACCGTCGGCAATCGAGTAGGTAAACGGCATGAAGACGATGGTCAGGAATGCCGGTGCGGCTTCGGTCATGTCGTCCCAATCGATTTCGCGCGCGCTGCGCAACATTTGCGCTCCTACATAGAGCAGGGCGGGTGCGGTAGCGAATGCAGGAATGCTTTGAACCAGCGGGGAGAAAATCAGACAGGCCAGCATCAGTACGCCGACGGTAACGGCAGTCAGGCCGGTACGGCCACCGGCAGAAACACCTGCCGCGCTTTCAACGTAAGGGGTAGTGGAAGAAGTACCCAAGGCGGCGCCGGCGATAATGGCGGTTGAGTCGGCAAGCAGGGCGCGTTTCAAACGCGGCAGTTTGCCGTCTTGCAACAGGCCTGCACGGTGGGAAACGCCGACCAATGTGCCGGTAGAGTCAAACAGGTCAACCAGGAAGAATACAAAAATTACGCTGACCATGCTGACGGTGAACAAGCCTTTAAAGTCCATCTGCATGAAGGTTGGCGCAATGCTCGGAACTTCGCCGACCACGCCTTTGAACTCGCTCAAGCCCAAGATGGTGGAGATGGCGGTCAGCGTCAGAATGGTAATGATGATGGAGCCTTTAACGCGAAAGTGGCCAAGTGCAACCACCATGACAAAGCCTGCCATGGCCAGCAGGGCGGTAGGTTGGTGGATGTCGCCCAAACCGACCAATGTGGCAGGATTGGCCACAATTACGCCTGCGCCTTTGAGCGCAATCAATGCCAAGAAGAGGCCGATACCTGCGGCAATCGACATTTTCAAGCCCATAGGCAGGGCGTTGACCAGCATTTCGCGCACTTTAAAGAAGCTGAACAGGATGAAAATAATGCCGGAGATAAAGACGGCACCCAAAGCCACACGCCAGTCCACGCCCATGCCTTTGACGACGGCAAAGGTAAAGTAGGCGTTCAAACCCATGCCCGGAGCGAGGGCGATCGGGTAGTTGCCGACAAAGCCCATCACGAAACAGCCGATGGCAGAGGCGATACAGGTGGCCACAAATACTGCGCCCATATCCATGCCGGTTTCGCCCAGAATCAGGGGATTGACGATGATGATGTAGCACATGGCGAGGAAGGTTGTCACACCGGCCATAATTTCCGTGCGGACATTGGTCTGATTGGCGTTGAGGTTGAACAATCTTTCCAAAACGCTTTGATTTGAAGAACTCATTCGAGATATTCCTTTGGGAAAGCCGTTCGAGGACGGCATCAGCGGGTTTAACTGCCGGAAGCTCGGATTTTGGCCTTAACTTCTCAACAGATAAGGGAATTTTCGGGCGGTATTATACTGAAAAGCCTTTTGTTCGGGTAATAAAAATACATGAATCAGATGATACTGAGCCGAGCCAAGATAAAGGCCGTCTGAACAGTTTCAGACGGCCTTTGTTTGTGTATGCTTATACCGGTTTGCCTTTCAGGGAGAAAGTGTAGGCTTCGGTGATTTCCAAATCGATCATTTGGTTGATCATGTCGGGTGTGCCGGTAAAGTTGACCACGCGGTTGTTGGCGGTACGGGCTTGCAGTTGGTCAGGGTCTTTTTTGGAGATACCTTCAACCAAGCAGCGTTGAACCGTGCCGATCATGGTTTGGTTGATGCGCGCGGTTTCGGCTTCGATGACTTCGTTCAAAGCTTCGAGGCGGCGCACTTTTTCTTCATGCGGCGTGTCGTCGTGCAGGTTGGCGGCAGGCGTGCCAGGGCGCGGACTGTAAATAAAGACGAAGCTCAAGTCGAAGGCAATGTCTTTGACCAGTTTCAAGGTTTGCTCGAACTCGCGCTCGGTCTCGCCCGGGAAGCCGACGATAAAGTCGGAGCTGAGGCACAAATCAGGACGGATGGCACGCAGTTTGCGGATGATGGATTTGTATTCCAAGGCGGTGTAGCCGCGTTTCATCGCGCTCAATACGCGGTCGGAACCGCTTTGAATCGGCAGGTGCAGGTGGGAAACCAGCTTCGGCAGGTCGCGGTAGCACTCGATAATCGCGTCGGTAAATTCGCGCGGATGGCTGGTGGTAAAGCGCAGGCGTTCGATGCCGGGGATTTCGTGGACAATGCGCAACAAAGTGGCAAAGTCGCAGATTTCGCCGTTTTCCATTTCGCCGCGATAGGCATTGACGTTTTGGCCTAAGAGGTTGATTTCTTTAACGCCTTGTTGCGCCAAACCGGCAATCTCGGTCAATACGTCGTTGAGCGGGCGGGAGAATTCTTCACCGCGGGTGTAAGGAACGACGCAGTAAGAGCAGTATTTAGAACAGCCTTCCATAATGGAAATGAATGCCGAACCGCCTTCTACGCGCGCAGGCGGCAGGTGGTCGAATTTTTCGATTTCAGGGAAGCTGATGTCGATTTGAGACAGGCCGGTGGTTTCTTTATCGACGATGAGTTTGGGCAGGCGGTGCAGCGTTTGCGGGCCGAAAACCACGTCCACATACGGAGCGCGTTTGACGATGTTTTCGCCTTCTTGAGAGGCAACGCAGCCGGCAACGCCGATGATGAGGTCGGGATTTTTTTCTTTGAGCGGGCGTACGCGGCCCAAGTCGGAGAAGACTTTCTCTTGCGCTTTTTCACGCACGGAGCAGGTGTTGAACAAGATGATGTCGGCGTCGTCAGGTTGGGTAACCTGTTCGATGCCGCCGTGTTCTTCGGCGAGGACGGACAGCATTTTTTCGCTGTCGTACTCGTTCATTTGGCACCCGAAGGTGCGGATAAATACTTTTTTCATGGTTTGTTTTGATTGACTTGCTTGTTGTAAAAGGGTTCAGACGGCCTGTGAAATATTCGGGTCGTCTGAAAAATTATTCTTCCGCCTTTTTCTGCTTTTTAGCGTGTTCGATGAACCTGTCGGCTTCGGCGTCGGTCAAAATCCAGATTTCGCGGACGAGGCGGCTTTCTTCGTTGTATTTGAACGCAACGGCTTTGCCGGTTTGATTCAGCAGGCGGCCCATCGGAATGAAACGGTCGTTTTCATCGTGGATTTTGGTGAAGCGGGTGATTTGCAGTTTGGCCGCATTGCCGTCCACAATACCCAGGGTCAGCAGGCGCGTCCAAGAAAAACCGCCTTTGCTGACTTTCAGATAAGGTAAATCGACAGTCTTTAAAACGGCCACATCCATATCGTCAGGCAGGCTGCGTTGTGCATGGACGAGGGAGGACGCTAAAAGGGCGAGGCTGAGTATGAATCCGCGTAACATGATGCTTTTCTTTTATTGTTTCAATAGGTCGCGGATTATAGCACAAGCAGGAAAAATGTGGATAGAGTGTTTGTTTTTAAAGAATAATTTTGATTTTGCGTCCGATTCTTATTTTGAAGCTTGGGCCGTCTGAAAAGGATTTGGTGTTAAAATGGCATCAATTTGATTTTCAGACGACCTCTTACGAAAGAATTGACCATGAACCGTAATGAAAGCTTGTTCAACCGCGCCAAAGCCATTATTCCCGGCGGCGTGAATTCTCCCGTGCGCGCATTCGGCAGCGTCGGCGGCGTACCGCGCTTTATCAAAAAGGCAGAAGGCGCGTATGTTTGGGATGAAAACGGCACGCGTTATACCGACTATGTCGGCTCTTGGGGCCCTGCGATTGTCGGCCATGCCCATCCTGAAGTCATTGAAGCCGTGCGCGAAGCGGCATTGGGCGGTTTGTCGTTTGGTGCGCCAACTGAAGGCGAAATTGTCATTGCCGAAGAAATCGCCAAAATCATGCCGTCCGTCGAGCAGCTGCGCCTTGTCAGCTCCGGTACGGAAGCAACGATGACCGCCATTCGTTTGGCACGCGGTTTTACCGGCCGCGACAAAATCATCAAATTTGAAGGCTGCTACCACGGACATTCCGACAGCCTGTTGGTGAAAGCAGGCAGCGGTCTGCTGACGTTTGGTAATCCTTCTTCCGCCGGTGTGCCTGCCGACTTTACCAAACATACTTTGGTACTCGAGTACAACAATATCGCCCAACTGGAAGAAGCCTTTGCCCAAAGCGGCAATGACATTGCCTGTGTGATTTTGGAGCCTTTTGTCGGCAATATGAATCTGGTTAGGCCGTCTGAAGCCTTTGTCAAAGCCTTGCGCGAATTGACTGAAAAACACGGTACCGTGTTGATTTACGACGAAGTGATGACCGGCTTCCGCGTGGCGCTGGGCGGTGCGCAATCTTTGCACGGCATCAAACCTGATTTGACCACCATGGGCAAAGTGATCGGCGGCGGTATGCCTTTGGCGGCGTTTGGCGGCCGTAAAGACATTATGGAATATATTTCCCCGTTGGGCGGCGTGTATCAGGCAGGTACATTGTCCGGCAATCCGATTGCGGTTGCGGCCGGTTTGAAAACGCTGGAAATCATTCAGCGTGAAGGCTTCTATGAAAACCTGACTGCCTTGACCCAACGCCTCGCCAACGGTATTGCCGACGCGGCTAAAGCGCATGGCATTGAATTTACGGCGGACAGCGTGGGCGGTATGTTTGGTTTGTATTTTGCCAGCCATACGCCGCAAAACTATGCCGACATGGCGCGTTCCAATATCGACGGTTTCAAACATTTCTTCCACGGTATGCTCGACCGCAATGTCGCATTCGGCCCGTCAGCTTACGAAGCCGGTTTTGTTTCCGCCGCGCATACGCCTGAGCTGATTGACGAAACCATTGCTGTGGCACACGAAGTGTTCAAAGAAATGGCAAAATAAAAGCTGAAGCTGTCATGTGAAAAAAGGCCGTCTGAAAAATATTCAGACGGCCTTTCGCTATTTTAAATCAATGCTTGATTATGCTTCTTCGGCTTTGCTGCGGATAATCAGCAGAGGCAGGTGGCTTTGACGCATTACGGTCTCGGCGAAGCTGCCCATCAGCAGGTGCATCAGGCCGGTGCGGCCGTGTGTGCCGAGTACCAGCAGGTCTGCGCCGTTGTTGTCGGCGTAGTCAACCAAGTCTTGCGCCATTTCACGTGCGCCTTTGTTGGCAACCAACAGGTGTTTCACGATGTTTTCAACGCCGTTTTCACGCGCTGTTTTTTCTGCGAAATCCAAAACTTCGTTACCTTGAGCCACTGCGGCGGCTTCGTAGCTTTCGTGTTGCAGGAATTCAGGAGCCAAAGCCATGTATTCGGCAGGGTTGGCAACGTGAACCAAAGTCAGTTGGGCTTTGTTGAGGCTTGCCAGTTCGGCGGCGTGTTTCAATGCATTGAGGGAAGTCTCGCTACCGTCAACGGCTACAACCAGATGTTTGTACATATTTATTCTCCTTTTGCGCCGAGTAGCGGCACTTTCGTTTAATATGAAATCAGAACTTGTCTGAATGTGAAACGATTATAAACTCTTTCGGGCGGGTACAACAGCCCATCTGCTTTCAAGTATAATATCGGTCTGATTCGCCTGTGGCGTTTTTCATTAATTTATTGATATATCACAAGGTTACTTATGCAGGACGCCGCTTTTCTTTCTTCGCGCCGCTTTGGCGGCATTGCCAGACTTTACGGAGACGAAGCACTGGCGCGCTTTTCGCGTGCGCATGTGTGCGTGGTCGGCGTCGGCGGCGTTGGCTCGTGGGCGGTGGAGGCTTTAGCGAGGAGCGGTATCGGTCGTTTAACGCTGATTGATTTGGACAACGTTGCCGAGTCCAATGTCAACCGCCAGTTGCACGCTTTGACCGATGATTTCGGTAAGGCAAAAGTTACCGCTTTGCGCGAACGCATCGCCCAAATCAATCCGCAATGCGAAGTGACGGAAATCGAAGATTTTGTTACCGAAGACAATCTGGACGAGCTTTTCAGACGGCCGTTTGATTTCGTTATCGACGCCATCGACCAAATCCGTGTCAAAGCGGCGATGGCGGCGTATTTCGTGCAACATAAACAACCGTTTATTATCAGTGGCGGCGCGGGCGGACAGAAAAATCCGGCTTTGATTCAAACCGCCGATTTGAGCCGCGTTACCCATGACCCTCTGCTTTCCAATTTGCGCTACACCTTGCGCAAACGCTACGGTTTCAGCCGCGATACCAAAGAAAAAATGCGCGTGTCTTGCGTTTATTCCACCGAGAATATTACGCCGCCGCAATCCGGCGAAGCGTGTTCGACCGATGTCGCGCCGCAAGGTTTGTCCTGCGCGGGCTACGGCGCGAGTATGCTGGTGACGGCTTCGTTTGGGCTGTATTGTGCGCAGGCTGCGGTGGAGCATATCGCGGGGCGGAAGTGAGGGGTAGGGGAAGATGGTTAAGAGCCGATTTTTTAAAGCCTACTTTATCAGTAGCCTGATTTATGCGATTGTCTTCGGTTTGTTGATGTACGGTGTCGGTTTGCTGCTTACAGGATTCGAATGTTTTGATATTGACGCTGAAAATGAACAGCGTCTACAGTATTGTTCACGAGCTCATGAAATGTCGGCTTTTGAGAAAACGTCTTTGAAGTTTTTCTTCTTTCCGTTTTTATCTGTAATGTCATTGTCCCTACTCAATGCCGGCATTATGAAGTGGACCAAACGCTGTACAACTTTGACGACTCTTGCCTTGCCTATCATCGAATGGTGGATTGTTTGGTTTGTTTTATTACTGTGGGAGTGGAGTAGTCTGGATAGTAGTTGGACGGCAATAACGGGAGTTATTTTTTTTGGATTGCCTGTTTATGGCATGGCAGCAGTTCAAGCCCTGAATGTGTTGGACTCTTCTGCAAATGCCAATCAGAAAATTTGATGTGGGTTTAAGCCTTTTGAAATTTATTTTTTCAGACGACCTTTTTGCTTATGAACCGATTTTTTAAAGCCTACTTTATTGCCAGTCTGATTTATGCGGTATGGTTCGGCGTATTGATGTATGCCGTCGATCCGATGTTTCTCGATGTGATGGAATGCAATACGTTGCCCGGCGATTATTTGTGTGTGCAAAGCGGTTATACCCGTCCATTCACTACTTTTCTTTATCCGTTTCTGTCCGTCGTGATATTCAGCTTTTTGCATGCTGGCATCATGAAATGGCGCAAACGCCGTTCGGTTAAAATGATTTGGCTTTTGATCGGCTGCGAAAGTTTGCTGTTGTTGGCTTTGATGGTGGCGATGCTTGCGAGGGATGGTTTTGTGTTTTCCCGCGATATTGGCTCGGTACTGACGGGTACGGTTTTCGCCAGCCTGCCGCTGTTGGGTATGGCCTTGGCTCAGGCCTTTGCCGTCGCCATTGTTTCTTTGCAAATCAATCGTAAAAACCGCTGATTTTTATATTAAAAACGGATCGTCCTCGTTTCAGACGGCCTTTTGTTGATGAAACTTCTTACTAAACTTAAAAAGAAAAAGACCCCTTAACCATGCCTTCAGAACACCTTATTTCTTCCACTGCCGCAACGCTGTCTGAACATACCGTTGCGTGGGTGTTCGGTCAGCCTGTTACCGATGTGCCGCAGGATTTGTTTATTCCGCCTGATGCGTTGAAGGTGGTATTGAGCAGCTTCCAAGGGCCGTTGGATTTGCTGCTGTACCTTATCCGCAAGCAAAATATCGATGTCCTCGATATTCCTATGGTGAAGATTACTGAGCAGTATCTGCACTATATTGCCCAAATGGAAGCGTATCAGTTTGATTTGGCGGCGGAATATCTGCTGATGGCGGCGATGCTGATTGAAATTAAATCGCGCCTGCTGTTGCCGCGTCCTGAAGAAGTTGAGGATGAAGAGGCGGATCCGCGTGCCGAGTTGGTGCGCCGTCTTTTGGCTTACGAGCAGATGAAACTGGCGGCTCAGGGCTTGGATGCGTTGCCGCGCGCCGGACGTGATTTTGCTTGGGCGTATTTGCCGCTGGAAATTGCGGTCGAAGCGAAGTTGCCGGAAGTGTACGTTGCCGATTTGACGCAGGCTTGGTTGGGTATTTTGTCGCGCGCCAAGCATACGCGCAGTCATGAAGTAGTGCGAGAAACCATTTCAGTGCGCGCGCAGATGACGGCGATTTTGCGTCGTTTGAACGAAAGCAGTATCAGCAAGTTTAGCGATTTGTTTAAGCCGGAGCAGGGCGCGACATATGTGGTGGTCAATTTTATTGCATTGCTGGAATTGGCTAAAGAAGGCTTGGTGCGTATCGTACAGCCGGAAAATTATGGTGAAATCGAAATCAGCCTGAAAGATGGTTTGGAAACAAACGAAGCCGAAATGCTTTCAGACGGCCTTGAAATCGATGAAACCGATAACGGGTATTTGGAAAAAGAGAATTTAAGATGAATTCGACGACAAGTCGCAGTAAGGCCTCTTTATGGGCGGTGGGCTTGATGCTGTTTGCGCTGTTTTTTGGCGCGGGTAACTTAATTTACCCTGCTTATTTGGGGCAGCAGGCCAGCGAAAACTGGCTTTCGGCAATGTTCGGCTTTTTGTTGACCGGGGCGGGGTTGCCATTGCTGGGCGTGATTGCCGTCGGCTATTCCGGCTCGCGCGATGTGGAAGCGCTGGCTTCCCGTGTTGCGCCTTGGTACGGCGTGACTTTTGCCGCTGCGCTTTACCTAGCAATCGGCCCCTTGTTTGCCATGCCGCGTACGGCGACAGTATCTTTTGAAACCGCGATTTCGCCTTTCATTGATGAATCTTGGAAAAACATCGCATTGGCCATATTCAGCCTGGTGTTTTTCGGTATTACTTATTGGTTGTCGATTTCCCCGGGTAAGCTGGTTGACCGCATTGGTAAAGTCCTCACGCCCGTTTTGTTGCTGGCAATTGCAATATTGGTCGGCTATGCCGCTATTAACCCGATGGGCGTGCCGCAGGCGGCGCAAGGCGATTTTGTCACTCATCCGTTGGTTAAAGGCATTTTGGAAGGCTACGGCACCATGGACGCGCTGGCTTCGCTGGTGTTTGCCATTATCGTCATCGATGCCGTTCGCGCCATGGGTGTGGACAACCGCGCGGACTTGCTGAAGACAACGACGATTTCGGGCGTGTTGGCGGCTTCTTGTTTGGCAGTGGTTTACCTGTTTATCGGCTATATGGGTGCGACAGGTGTGGCCGGTATCGGCTTGCAGGAAAACGGCGCGTCGGTTTTGTCTAAAACCGCACAGCATTATTTCGGTACGGCCGGTATTGTGTTGCTTGGCGTTATGGTGCTGCTTGCCTGTCTGAGTACGGCGGTTGGCTTGATTACTTCATGCGCCGAATATTTCAACCGTCTTTGCCCGGGTATTTCTTATAAAATCTTTGTGATACTGAATACAGTAGTGTCTATCCTGTTGGCCAACAAAGGCCTGTCAGCGATTTTGCAATTTTCCATCCCTATGTTGATGCTGTTGTATCCGCTGACCATCGTCATCATTTTGTTGGCCTTGACAGATAAACTGTTTGGCGGCGGCCGTATTGTCTATTTCTGCACCATGATGGCGGCCCTTATGGTCGGCTTGCTCGATGCCTATAAGGCCGCGTTTGGATTTGATGCCGAAACCGCGGCTGCCATCGAGCGCGCATTGCCGTTTTACAATATCGGTTTAGGGTGGGTTGTTCCCTCTTTAGCCTGCTTTATACTCGGCTGCATTTTGAATGCGGCGTTGAAGAAAAAAGCATGACGATAAACAGGCCGTCTGAAATGTTCAGACGGCCTGTTTATTTCGCCGGCCACGCAAACGACAGATGATTTTTTTAAAGAAATCCGTTATAATTGAAAAGTTAAGGCTTTGCGAAATACCGTTTCGCAGATGCAACATATTGAGAAGGTTTATTTCCACAAATCCCGTTTTTTCAGTAAACGACTTGAACTGAAGGCGGATTTCGTGGTATAAATCGCGTTTTACTATTTTAGAAGTTTGGAGACTAACCATGGCACGAGTTTGCAAAGTGACCGGTAAGCGCCCGATGTCTGGCAATAACGTATCACACGCCAACAACAAAACCAAACGTCGTTTTTTGCCTAACTTGCAATCACGTCGTTTCTGGGTAGAAAGTGAAAACCGCTGGGTTCGCCTGCGCGTTTCTAACGCTGCATTGCGCACCATCGATAAAGTAGGCATTGATGTCGTATTGGCTGATTTGCGTGCTCGCGGCGAAGCTTAATTTAAACACCATTAATTAAGGATTACTGCAATGCGCGATAAAATCAAACTGGAGTCCAGTGCTGGTACTGGTCACTTCTACACAACTACTAAAAACAAACGTACTATGCCTGGCAAACTGGAAATCAAAAAATTTGACCCAGTAGCCCGTAAACACGTTATTTACAAAGAAACTAAATTGAAATAATCCGGTTTCTTCCAAGAAAAAGCTCCTGTTTTGCAGGAGCTTTTCTTTTTTCTCGATTGGTTTGGAGTGTTTTGTTTTAAACGGGTGTGCAAGATATGGTTGGATTGCTTTGGAAGAGGCAAAATAAAAGAGCGTGTATCCATTGGGATTACGCTCTTTTATTTTTCAGACGGCCTGATAGGGGATAAGCAGCCTTAAATCACTAATAAACATTCAACAATGACTTAATGATCGACTTTGATGCCTTGGTTGTCAGAATGTTGTTTTTTATCTAGCTCTTTTTGCAAGGTATCGCATGGCGTGTCGCAATCGCACATTTTCTTCATGCCGAGCGAGGAAATGCCGCCGCAGCTGCCTTTGATGGTGCGTTTGGAGAAAATATAGCCGACTGCCATGCCGAGGATGACAATGATAAAGATGCCGAAAGTCAGAAGAAGGGTTTTCATATGTGTATTCCTGAAGATTAGTTTAATAATTTCTTGAATGCGCTGGACATTTTAGTATGGTAGCCGCCTTGCGGGGTCCGGATGATAAGGAAAACGGCGAGATTTTCTTGCTCGGCAAGTTTAAGCGCTTCGGTTTCTCCGAGGACGAACAATCCGGTTGAAAGGCCGTCTGCAAGTGTGGCGTTTTCAGCTACTACGCTGATGGAAGCAAGGTTGTGGCTGATGGGTTGTTTGGTTTTAGGGTTGATGATATGGGAAAGGCGGCGGCCTGACTTATCGACATGGAAAATGCGGTAGTCGCCGGATGTGGCCAGTGATTTATTGTCCAATGGAATGGTAATTTGAGTGGCGCCGCCTTGAACGATATTGGGCTGCTCGATACCGATACGCCAAGGGTTGCCTTGCGCATTGTGGCCTTTGCCATGCAACTCGCCTCCGATTTCTACCAAATAATTGCCGATATTGAGTTTTTCAAGTTCGGCAGCGGTTTTATCCACGCCAAAGCCTTTGGCAATGGAGGATAGGTCTAAATAGACTTCGGGATGGGTTTTGGCGAGTGTAGGCTGCTGTCCGTCTTGGGAAAGTTTGAGTTTGTCCGTACCGACCATTTCTGAAGCATGTTGGATTTCTTGTGCAGTCGGTTCGTGCGTGATTTCTTTTTGCGGACCGAATCCCCAAAGGTTGACCAAAGGACCGACGGTTACGTCCAGTGCGCCGTGCGTCAGTTTGTTTAAACGCAAGGCTTCGCCGGTTACATAGGCAAAGTCTTGGGAAATGGGCATGGCCTGATTGACGGTGCGCAGCTGGTTGAATTGGCTGATTTCGGAATCGGTCTGGTAGGTAGACATTTGCCGATTGACTTCTTTAAGTGCGTCATCAATGCGTTTTTGTATTTCGGCAGGGGCGGGGAGTTTGTCTTGGCCGTCTGAAAGATATTTGACGGTATAGGTTGTGCCCATGGTCTCGCCTTGTAGGGTAATGGTTTGTTGTTTTTCAGGTTGGCAGGCAGAGAGTGTGAGTGCGGAAACGATGGCAACGGTACAAACGATTATCGGACGGTAAAACGAATTGGAAAGAAACGGCATAAGGGATTTGCGGATTATTTTTTGAAGCCTTTATTGTATCGTAAAAGAAAGGTTCAGGCCGTCTGAAAGTATGGTTTTCAGACGGCCTGGCAATAAAAAAGGAAGAAACCGAAGTTTCTTCCTTTTTGTTTGTTAGCCGCCGAAATCGTCCAAGAGGATGTTTTCGTCTTCCACGCCCAAGTCTTTGAGCATTTTGATTACGGACTGATTCATGATCGGAGGGCCGCACATGTAGAATTCGCAGTCTTCCGGTGCTTCATGGTTTTTCAGGTGGTTTTCGTAAACCACGTTGTGAATGAAGCCTGTGTAGCCGTCCCAGTTGTCTTCAGGCAATGGGTCGGACAGGGCGACGTGCCATGTGAAGTTCGGGAATTCTGCTGCGAGTTGGTCGAAGTCTTCGACATAGAACATCTCGCGTTTAGAACGTGCACCATACCAGAAGGTAATCTTACGTTTGGAGTTCAAACGTTTCAGCTGGTCGAAAATGTGGGAACGCATCGGAGCCATACCGGCACCACCGCCGATAAATACCATTTCAGCATCGGTATCTTTGGCAAAGAACTCACCGAACGGACCGGAAATCGTTACTTTATCACCGGGTTTGAGCGACCAGATGTAAGACGACATTTGTCCCGGAGGCGCATCGGGTACGCGCGGAGGAGGCGTAGCGATACGCACGTTCAGCATAATGATGCCTTTTTCTTCAGGGTATGAAGCCATAGAGTAGGCACGCAAAATCGGCTCGTCCACTTTGGAAACGTATTGCCACAGATTGTATTTGTCCCAGTCTTCGTGGTATTCCTTAGGAATGTCGAAGTCTTTGTAGGCAACAGTGTGAGGAGGGGCTTCAATTTGAATGTAGCCGCCGGCGCGGAAAGGAACTTCTTCGCCTTCGGGAATGGCAAGCTTGAGTTCTTTAATGAACGTTGCTTTGTTGTCATTGGAGATGACAGTACATTCCCATTTTTTCACGCCGAATACTTCTTCCGGTACTTCGATGTCCATGTCGGTTTTAACGTTGACCTGACAAGACAGACGGCAGCCTTCACGCGCTTCGCGTTTGCTGATGTGGGACAACTCGGTTGGCAGAATGTCGCCGCCGCCACTTTTCACAACAACGCGACACTGACCGCATGAGCCGCCGCCACCGCAGGCGGAAGGAACGAAGATGCCTTGGCTGGCAAGCGCACCCAGCAGTTTGCCGCCGGCAGGCATCGTCAGCTCTTTTTCGTTATTGACTTTGATGGTGATGTCGCCTTCGCTCACCAATTTGGATTTGGCAAACAGAATCATCAGTGCCAAAACCAAGACGATGAGGGTAAACATCACAATACCTAAAATAATCTCCATGCCGATTCCTTTCTTATAACTGGATGCCGGAGAACGACATAAACGCCATTGCCATCAGGCCAGCGGCAATAAAGGTAATGCCCAAGCCTTTGAGGCCTTTAGGGACATCCGAATATTTCATTTTTTCGGTAATGCCCGCCAAAGCGACAATAGCCAAAAGCCAGCCCAGACCTGCACCGAAACCGTATACAACGGACTCGCCGAAGTTGTATTCGCGTTGTGCCATAAACGATACGGCACCGAAAATCGCGCAGTTTACGGTAATCAGAGGCAGGTAGATACCCAATGCGTTATAGAGGGCAGGGACGAATTTATCCAAGAACATTTCCAAAATCTGCACCAAAGCGGCAATCACGCCGATGAAGGTGATGAATTTCAGGAAGGTTAGGTCCACGCCTTCAACCAGCGCGCCGTCTTTCAACAGCGAGTAAACCAGTTGGTTGGCAGGGACGGACAGGCCGAGTACGAAAGTTACAGCCACGCCCAAACCGAATGCAGTGGATACTTTTTTAGATACCGCCAAAAATGTACACATCCCCAAGAAGAAGGAAAGTGCCATGTTTTCCAGAAAGACGGATTTTACAAAGAGGCTTAAGTAATGTTCCATGTGTTATTTCTCCGCCTGTTCAGGTTTCCAAGTGCGCAGCCCCCATACCAAGAAGCCGATGATGAAGAACGCGCTAGGGGCGAGCAGGAACAAGCCGTTGGTTTGATACCAGCCACCATCTTGTACGGTTTGGAAAATGGTGTAGCCAAAGAGCTTGCCTGAGCCGATCAGTTCGCGGATGGTTGCGATGATGATCAGCATCATGCCGTAACCTGCGCCGTTGCCGATACCGTCAACCAAGCTCTCCAAAGGAGGCTCTTTCATGGCGAACGCTTCGGCACGGCCCATCACGATACAGTTGGTAATAATCAGGCCGACGAATACGGACAGCTGTTTGGACAGCTCATAGGCAAAAGCTTGGAGCAGTTGGTCAACCAGTGTTACCAAGGAAGCAACAATCGCCATTTGCACAATAATACGGATGCTGTTGGGGATGTAGTTGCGTACCAAAGAAATGAAGAAGCTGGAAAAACCGGTTACCAAAGCTACGGAAATACCCATTACGATGGCCGTCTGAAGTTTGGTGGTAACCGCCAAAGCCGAACAAATACCCAAAACCTGCAAGGCAATCGGGTTGTTGTCGATAAAGGGTGAAAACATCAAATGTTTCAAGCGTTTCATGTCAGCCATTATTGTGCTCCTGCTGATTTCAATTTGTTCAGGTAGGGGATATAGCCGTTTTCGCCGAACCAGTAGTCGAACGAACCTTGCACACCTTTAGACGTCAGCGATGCGCCGGAGAGGGCATCTACGCCGTGTTCTTTGTCTGAGCTTGCGCCTTTGCCGACGTGCAGGGCAAATTTACCTTGTTCGTCAAACAGTTTTTTGCCGACGAATTTTTTTTGCCACAGAGGGTTGCCGATTTCGCCGCCCAAACCCGGAGTTTCACCTTGGTCATAGTAGGTAATGCCGTTGATGGTGTTGCCGTCAGGTTGAATGGCGACAAAACCGTACATGACAGACCACAAACCGTTGCCGTGCATAGGCAGGATGATTTGGCTGACTTTACCGTCTTCGCCTTTTACCAAGTAAACCTCAGTGTATTTGGCACGGCTTTTGATGCCTGCCAAATCGTCTTCAGGTTTGATTTGGATGCTTTGGGCAGGGTCTTTGCCGGCAACGCGTGCGCTGAAGTCTTTAGGCGCATCGGCGACGTATTCGCCGGTTGCCAAATCCACGACACGTTGCTCGATACGCTCGGCAAAGGTTTTGCTGATGTCGGTGTTTTTATCCATCAAACCGGCTACGCTCAAAATATAGCCTTGTTTGTCTTGGAGTTTTTGTTTCTCTTGGATGGGTTTCAAGCCGACGACCGCACCAGCAACGATGATGGAACAAATCAGGCTGACAACCAATACCACAATCAGCGTGCCGCTGAAGCTGTCTTTATCGAATTTCTTAGCCATTGCTGCGCGCCTTTCTGCGTTTGATGTTCGCTTGTGCGACGAAATAGTCGAAAATCGGGGCAAACAGGTTGGCAAACAGAATCGCCAACATCATGCCTTCGGGGTAAGCAGGGTTGACCACGCGGATCAACACACACATTACACCGATAAGCGCGCCGTACCACCATTTGCCGACATTGGTAAAGGAAGCGGAAACCGGGTCGGTCGCCATAAACAGCATACCGATGGCGAAGCCGCCGACCACCAAGTGCCAGTACCAAGGCATGGAGAACATGGCGTTGGTGTCCGAACCGATGAAGTTAAACAGTGAAGACATCGCAATCATACCGATCATTACACCGGCGATAATGCGCCAAGAAGCGATGCGGGTGAACACGATAAACGCGCCGCCGATTAAGAGCGCTAAAGTGGATACTTCGCCGATTGAGCCGGGCACGTTACCGATAAACGCATCCATCCAAGAAATGTTTTGACCAGTTACAGCGTTTTTCAGGCCGTCTGCACCGTGTGCCGCCCATTGTGCCAAAGCAGTGGCACCGGAATAGCCGTCAACCGCAGTCCAAATGGTATCGCCGGTAATGTTGGCAGGGTAGGCGAAGAACAGGAACGCACGGCCTGCAAGAGCAGGATTCATGAAGTTTTTACCTGTACCGCCGAATACTTCTTTCGCAACCACAACGCCGAAAGAAATACCCAAAGCCGCTTGCCATAAAGGCAGGGTAGGAGGAACGATCAAAGCAAACAGAATAGAAGTCACGAAGAAACCTTCGTTGATTTCATGTTTGCGTACAGTGGCGAACAAGACTTCCCAGAAGCCGCCCACAACAAATACAGTCGCGTAAATCGGCAGGAAGAAAATCGCGCCGAACAGCATTTTGCTCAATACGCCCGCTTCAGACGACATATTGATGCCCAAAGCGTTAGCAAGGGCGTAATGCCAGTCGTTGGCGATATTTTGTTGCAGCAAATCAGGCGTTAACGCACCGAATGCCTGCACGCCGACGTTGTACATACCGTAGAACATGGCAGGGAACAAAGCCAGCCACACCAAAATCATCATGCGTTTGGAGTCGAGCGCGTCGCGGACGTGGGCCGCTTTGCGCGTTACCGCGCCGGATGTATAGAAAATCGTCGCCGCAGCTTCGTAGAGGGCATACCATTTTTCATGTTTGCCGCCCGGCAAGAAGTGCGGTTCGATTTTTTCAAGAAAATGTTTCAAGCCCATAATCAGCCTTCCTTCTCAATGGTTTCCAGCACCTTGCGCAACAGTGGGCCGTATTCGTATTTGCCCGGGCAGACGAAGCTGCACAAAGCGAGGTCTTCTTCATCTAATTCCAAGCAACCCAGTGCCTGAGCGCTGTCGGTATCGCCGACGATTAAATCGCGCAAGAGCAGGGTAGGCAGGATATCCAAGGGCATTACGCGCTCGTAAGTGCCGATCGGTACCATGGCGCGGTCGCCGCCGTTGACGGCTGTGTTGAACTTGAAGAGTTTGTTTTTCAGGAAATGGCCGAGGGTTGTGCGCGTGATGGAGTATTTATCCGGTTGTGGCGCAACCCAGCCGAACAACTCTTTGCTGCGGCCTTCTTCGATAACGGAAATCTGATTGTGGTAGCGGCCGAGGTAATCGTGCGCGCCTTGTGCAATCGCACCGTTCAATACTGAGCCGGAAATCACGCGGTTGTCTGCGTCAACCAATTCGCCCGCAGTAATTTGCGATACTTTCGCACCCAAAACGGTACGCAAGAGGCGTGGTTTGTTGACTTGAGAGCCACCCAAGGCAATTACGCGCTCGGTGTTCAGACGGCCTGTTGCAAACAAACGGCCAATGGCAATTACATCTTGATAATTGATGGTCCAAACAGTTTTGTTCGCACCGACTGGCTCGATGAAATGAATGTGCGTGCCACTCAAACCGGCAGGATGCGGGCCGCCAAATTCATGTGTTTCGATGTTGGCAGCGTTTTCAGACGGCACGTCTGCGCCGGCTGCTTTACACACATGGATTTTGCGTTCGGTCAGGCGGCTCAATACCAGCAGGCCGCGTTTGAAGTCTTCGGCGGCTTCTTTGATGATGACCGTAGGATCAGCAGCCAGCGGATTGGTGTCCATTGCATTGACGAAGATGGCGAATGGTTCGGCATCGACGGCAGGGATTTTGCTGAACGGACGGGTGCGCAGCGCAGTCCACAAACCGGATTGGATCAGGTTGCGGCGCACTTCTTCGCTGCTCAATTTTGCCAGCGCTTCAGGTGCGTAGCGTTCGAACTCGATTTCGTCGTTGCCTTCAACGGCAATCACGACTGACTGAAGTACGCGCTTTTCACCACGGTGAATCGCGGCGATTTTGCCTGAAGCCGGAGCAGTAAATACTACGCCCGGATTCTTTTTGTCTTCAAACAGCACTTGGCCTTTTTTGACGGCTTCGCCTTCCTTGATTTTCATCGAGGGGCGCATGCCGACATATTCTTCGCCAAGCAACGCGACTTCGGTAATGGCCGGGCCGTCATAAATGACTTGCTCCGGTCTGCCCGCGATAGGCAGGTCTAAGCCTTTTTTTATCTTAATCATAAGGATGCGTTACTTTTTGGTGGGTTGAGATTCGGATGTCGGATTGTTTTTTCAGACGGCATGTAATGCTTTGAAACAAAGGATGGGCCGTCTGAAAAAAGCAGAGGTTTGCTATAAAAACAACGAATAAACGCAAACAACAAGGCTTTAGATTTTATCAGGTATAGGCTGCTTTATGTCAGTTTTACGCTTATTTTTACGGGAAAAGTGGGAAAAAAGTAGGAATGTGTAATCGAGTGTTAAGAGAAATAATTTTTAACTGATTGATATTTAAACGCTATATTTGATGATATAGCTGAAAATAAAAGACCGTCTGAATTTCAGACGGCCTCTAAGTTTAAAAGAGCTGCCAAACGAAGAAAATCATCGTATGCAGGGCAAACAGCGGTACCAATACAATCACCGACCATGCCATGTAGCCGAAGAAGGAAGGCATCGGCACGCCGCGTTGTTCGGCAATAGCTTTGACCATGAAGTTCGGCGCATTACCGATATAAGTGAGCGCACCCATAAATACAGAGCCCATGGATACTGCCAGCAGCGAATGGAACAGATGGCCTGTCATCAAGGCTTGGGCATCGCCACCGGCCATATTGAAGAACACCAAATAAGTCGGCGCGTTATCCAAGAATGCCGACAAAATGCCACTCATCCAGAAATACATCACATTAATCGGATTGCCTGCCGCGTCGTGAACCAAAGAAACAACGGAAGCCAATGCGCCTGTTTCGCCGGCTTTCAAAATTGCCAAAACAGGCGAAATGGTAATGAAAATACCCAAAAACAGTTTGCCCACTTCGGCAATCGGCTCGAAGTTGAACTCATTACCTGCGCGTACCTGTTTGGGCGTAATAATCCAAGATACGGCGGTTAAAGCCAGCAAAATGCCATCGCGCATCAGGTTTTGCAAGGCGTAATGGCTGCCTAAGATTTCAAAGCCCGGATGATTTGGTTTCCACAAACCGGACAGCAAAACCGCGCCGACAACACCGGCCAGTAACAGGAAATTCCATTTGCCGTAAATTTTGACTTTTTCTTCTTTATCGGAAGGAGCGGGAGCAAGGTGCTCGCTTTGTTCACGGTTGAAGTGTCGGCTGTCGATGATGTAGAAAACGGCCAGTAAAATTACAGAACTAATCAATACAGGCATCAGCATGTGTTTGACCGTCCACATGAAATCTACGCCTTTCAGGAATCCTAAGAACAGAGGAGGATCGCCTAAAGGAGTCAGACCGCCGCCGATATTCGCCACCAAGAAAATGAAGAAAATCACGATGTGAACGCGGTAGTGGCGTTTATGGTTGGCCTTCAAAAGCGGACGAATCATTAACATCGCTGCGCCTGTCGTCCCCATGATGGACGACAAAGCCGTGCCGACTGCCAACAGGGTTGTGTTCAATTTGGGCGAGCCGTGCAAATTGCCGCTGACAAAAATACCGCCTGAAATGGTATAGAGCGCCAAAAGCAACAGGATAAAGGGGATATATTCTTCAACCAAAGCATGGGCAACGGTATGTACGCCAGCTCCGAAACCAAAGGTTACGATAAACGGCGTTAAAAACAGCAGTGTCCAAAACGCTGTAATTTTGCCAAAGTGATGGTGCCAAATACGGGAAAAAAACAGAGGCCCGAGTGCAATAGACAAGAGAATCAGTGCAAACGGCAGACCCCAAAGCAGGCTTGCGGATGAGCCGTCAAAATCGGATGCCGCAGCAGGAAGGGCGGCAAGAAGCAGTGAAAATGAGAGATAGCGCATAGTATTTCCTTTTTATTCTGTTGCGCCGTGAGGAACTTCGTTGAGAGAGCACGGCGGTAAAATATTCAGGCCGTCTGAAAAAATATCCAGACGAACTGCGCGGTTGTGTCAGGGGAAAGTATAACGCAAAGCAAGTGTTAAGGGATGGTTTAGAATATTGGAATCAAAAGAAATGTTGATACAAATAAAGGAATCAAAATGGATAGAGTAGTTGGAAGTAGTAAAAAGTAGTTTTGAAACAGGAGTTTGAAATCTCGGAAATAATACTATCGAAAAAATATTTTGAATTAATTTTAGCTAAAATTTACATTTGATTGAATAAATGGAGGCCGTCCGAAAAATGAGGATGAATAGGGTGTTTTGGTTCTTACTGATTGTTTTAATGGATAAATTGGGTATGAAAATAAAAAACAGGTAAGCGAAAATGCCCACCTGTTTTATTTTATGCTTCCGGCCGTAACCACATCCACACAGCCACGCAGCTGCAACAGACTGACGATATGACACCGATCCACCAGCGTTCCGGAAACCGCCAAAACATCAACAGGCAAGAAAAGGTCATCATGCCGATAGCGAAAAACTTTGCCTTGCGCGGCACGGCGCCGTTGTTTTCCCAGTTTTGTATGATCGGGCCGAAATAGCGGTGATGATAGAGCCAATTGTGAAAGCGCGGCGAAGCCTGTGCCCAGCAAGTAGCAGTCAATAAAATGAAAGGCGTAGTCGGCAGAAATGGCATGAAAATGCCGATAATACCCAAGACGAGCGACAATGCGCCGCAAAAAATCAACAAATAGCGAACCATCTTCCCATCACCAATTATTTGTTTTCAGACGGCTTGTGATGTGGAAATGGACAACGCGGAATGTCTAATTTATCCCAACCTTCGTGTCCCATTTTTTCCAGCAGCGCGATATTGCGGTCGAAAATTGCCGATGCATCAGGAAATGCTTCAGCCGCTTTAGCAATACTGTCTTCACGAATCAGATGCAAGGTCGGGTAGGGCGAGCGGTTGGTGTAGTTGCTGATGTCGTCGGCTTCTGTGCCTTCAAATTGGAAATCGGGATGGAACGGTGCAATTTGGACAATGCCTTCCAATTCGTTTTCTACAACCGCATCGTCGGCAATTTCCAGCATTTGGTTGAAGGTCTCAAAATCAGGGAACAGTGTCGGATGAACCAGTAAAGTGGTTTCCAATTCCGAAGCAGGCGTATTGCCCAGAAGCTGCAATTCACGATCCAAGTCTTCAAGGAAACCGTCCAAATGACGGGCTTTGCTGACAACTATGCGAACCAGGTTTTTAACGTGCGGTGCTTTGGCAAACGGGCAGAGATTCAGGCCGATAACGGCTTTTTCCAGCCATTGTTTGGTATGTTCTGAAACAGTATCGATATCGAGATGGGCGGTGTCAGTCATGAGTAAAAGCTTATGTGAATTATTCTTAAAAAGTATACAAGTGTATGGGCGTGAAAGCAAACCATTGGAATTTAAAAGGCCGTCTGAACAACAGACGGCCTTTATCAGTTTCAAATCATCAATCCTGAACCAAATGAACCAAAGGCAGAGCGGTCGTGTTTTTAATTTCTTTTAACACAAAACTCGATTGCGCATCTTGCACGCCGTGGTGCGAAAGCAGCGTATCCAAAACAAAATGGGAAAACGCGTTCATATCGGTAAAAAAGGCATGGAGCAGATAGTCGGTTTCACCCGTTAAAGCAAAGCAGCTCAATACTTCCGGCCAAGCGCGGACAGATTCGGAAAAATCCTCGCGCGCATCTTTTGCCTTGCTAATCGATACACGGATAAAAGCCTGCAAACCCAAGCCCAAAGATACGGGAGAAAGCTGGGCGGCGTATTTTTGAATAATGCCTGCATCTTCAAGCTGTTTGAGACGGCGCAGGCAGGGAGAAGGAGAGAGCGCCACCTTTTCAGAAAGCTCAACATTGCTCAACCGCCCATTTTCCTGCAAAACCTGCAGAATCTTTAAATCCGTTTTATCCAAGTTTAGATGAAGCATGATGGTTCTCCCAATGTAGACAATGTATGTTTTGAAAATGAAAAATGCTTAAAAATAAAGACTTGTATGGTTAAATTATATATTGAGTTCAGATAGGCGACAAATTGTCTTATAAAAAGTGTTGCGAATTTGTTTTATGTAGTTGTGAAAAGATAAAGGCCGTCTGAAACTAATCAAGGTCAAAGCTTTATGTCATATTAGGATTAGATATAAAGAGGCCGTCTGAAAATGAATTTCAGACGGCATTTATTTTCGTAATGTGATGATTCAGGCTCTTAATGACCTTGTTTTGGAGAGTTTTGTTCTTTTGCTTTGATTCGTTTTCCGCGTTTGTATTTGGCTTTGTTTGGGGTGTTTTCTTCGCAATGTATTTTTGTGTTTTTCTTAAGGTATATGCTCGGTCGTTATCCGTTTGAGTTGTCTCGGCACATGGCGGGAACCATCATCGGATCCAGTGTTCCGCCGCATTGCCAGTTGAGCAACCAAGTCGAATCGTTATTATTTCGATAAGGGGTCAGGGTCAGGACTTTGCCTTTGTTTTGCCCTTTATCGAAAGGAATACTGATTTTGCCTGTATCTGCTTCTACGGTTACGCCACCGTTTTGGATGTATGTGCCGCCGATGCGTTGAGCGGTAACACCGATTGCGCCTTGTTTGCTGACATCCTCTGCATTGGGCAGGCGGTTATTTACCGCTGAAGCAATGCTGATTTCGGTTTTCAGGTCATCGGCAAGGTATAGTGCTTCGGAGGCTTGCGCCCTACCGATATAGTTTTGATAAGTGGGTATGGCAACCACAACCAGAATACCGAGGATGGCGATCACTATCATCAGCTCAATCAGGGTAAAACCTTTTTGGGCTTGAAATGGGGTATTCATTTGAGTGTATCGTTTTCAGGTTTTTTTATTTTTGTAAAGTAAATCCCATAACGTATTGTTCGGTTATGGGATTTACTTTGTTATGTTGTTATATTAAGAAGCTTCTTTATCACGACAGTTAGCTGGAACGTGTTTAGCTTCACCACCTTTATATTTACATTTCCAAGTAATAGGAGATTCAGAGTTAGCTTGATTAGGAGTTAATGTAAACACTGGATTGGTAGAAGCACCAGTATTTTTAGTTGTTACTGTAATTTTACCAGTATTTGCTTCAATAGCGATGCTTGAAACGTAATCAGTACCACCTGCAGGGAAGGTGTAACCAGTATTAGTAGCAGTAATCTCGTTCAAGCCACCTAAAGCTGCAGAAGTTTCTGCTACTGCCAATTTAGCAGGTTCGGCTAAGCTCAAACCTTCTGAAATTTTAGCGCGGATGGTGTAGTCTTGGTATGCAGGCAGAGCGATTACGGCCAAGATGCCCAAGATGGCGATGACGATCATCAATTCGATCAGGGTGAAACCTTTTTGGATTGCTTTCATTGATTAAAACTCCAGTTTGAAAGTGTGAATAATTGTGTTTAAGTAAAAAGTCCGTAATGTGCTTGGCACTTTGTATTATGAGTAAACCATAAAGTAAGAAGGAATATACAGCTTCCGTCGGGCTTGCTGCTTTGAGGCTTGGGCCTTATCGGACGTGTTGTTTCAAGCAGTCGGTGTGCCAAGTGCGCAAAACTGATTAAAAAATTTATTTTTTATTTTTTGTTTGTTGTTTTTATTGAGATTATTTTTTAATTTTTAAATTTTGTGAGGTTTTGTTTGAAAGTTTCAGGATTTTAGGGAAATTAGGGGGTTGACGTTTTTTGTCAGTTTTGTGTTTTTTGTGACAGGGGATGTGTGCGAGTTTGGTTATGTGACGTTTTTTGTCAGAAATTAAGCTTGTTCAATAATATGTTAATTGATTTAGATAGGCGGTATCTTTATGGATTAATCGGTAGGTTTAATATTTTGTGATTTTATTTTTTTGTTTTTTATGGGTTTTATTTTGTATGCGTATTTTGTTTGAATACAGATAAGGAAAAAATTTGGAAGGAAGGATTTCTGAAGAGGATTTGGTGTAATAGGTGAATGAAATTTTGTTATTGGAATTATATTCATTTGGGTTATGATTTTAGAATGTAGTTTTATGTCAGAGTAAAGGTCTGATTTTGAATTTTAAGGCTTTGGATTTCTTGAGTGTTTTAGAAGGATATATTCAGGATGTTTATATTTTTGGGTGCGATTAGGGTGAGCAAAAAATGCTCACCCTATGTTTTTAAGATGTTCAGACGGCCTTTATGGGGTCAAGACTTCGATCAATGCCTGCTTTAGGGTGTTTTGGGTTTGCGGGTCTTGCAGGGATGGGCTGTAGGTGATGAAGCTGTCCTCAATGCGCTGATCCAAGGTGGTGATTTTGGCGTAGCGCAGGCTGATGTTGTGGGCGAAGAAGGTCTCGGCGATGTCGGCGAGGAGGTGGGGGCGGTTGACGGCGGTGATGTCTATGGTGTGCCAGCCGGGATAATCTTCTTCGGGGGTGATGATTACGGTGGGCGGAATGGGGATATGGCGGATGCGGCGGCTGATGTGTGGGCGGCCGCTTTGTTTTTGGACGGTGGTATTGCCGTGGATGAAGCTGTTGAGTTCGGCTTCGAGCGCGCTTTGGCGGTCGGGATATTCTTCGGGCGGGAGATTGTCGGGAAGTTGAAGGATAAAGGTGTCGAGGATGTAGTCGTGCTCGGTAATGAAGGCGCGGGCGGCTTGGATGTCGAAGCGGTGGCTGCTGAAGATGCGGCAGAGGCGTGCGAATAGGCGGTCGCCATTGGGCATGAACACCATGACTTGAAGGCTGTTGCTTTGGGGAAGGATGCGGCTGCGGACGGCCGGGCTTTGGGTGTCGTAGGCGAGGTTTGCGGTGTGCCAGAGGATTTCCCGAGTCTGATGGCGGACGTAGTATGCGCTGCCGAGTATGCGGCGGAGCTTTTGTTGGTTTTTGAGGGGAACGGCCGCGCGCGTGAGCTGGTCGGTTGAGGCTTGTTCGCGTCGGTTGGGGAGGCGTTCGGGATCGTGGTGTTTGCTGTTTAAAACGGCGGCGGTGCTGTGGTAGAGGGTTTGGAGCAGACTGGCGCGCCATGTGTTCCAAAGTTTGGGGTTGGTGCCGCGGATGTCGGCAATGGTAAGCAGGTAGAGTGCGTCTAGGTATTCGCGTGTGGGAATACGGCGGCAGAAGGCTTGGAGGACATGGGGATCTTGGATGTCTTCTTTTTGGGCAACGGTGGACATGAGCAGGTGGTTTTCAACCAGCCATGCGAGGAGGTGGCTTTCTTCTTCGGTGTAGTAGTGGTTGGCGGCGAATTGTTGTGCGTCTTTGATGCCTTCTTTGGCGTGATCGCCGCCACGGCCTTTGGCGATGTCGTGCAGCAGGGCGGCGGTGTAGAGGACATGTGGTCTTGGATAGGCCTGCATGATGGCGCTGGCCTCGGGCATTTCGTGGCTGTGGGTTTCGATGGCGAGACGGCGCATATTGCGGACGACGGTCAGGATGTGGTCGTCTACGGGGTAAATATGGAAGAGGTCGTGTTGGAGCAGGCCGGTGATTTTTTCCCATGCGGGGAGATAGCGGCCCAGTACGCCGTAGAGGTTGAGAAAACGGAGGGTTTGGGTGAGGCCGGTGCCGTGTTTGAAGAATTGGATAAAGCGGCGGCGATTTTCTGGATTTTGGGTGAAACGGGTGTTGATTTTTCGTGTGGCCGCCCACCATGCACGCAGGGTTTGCGGCTCGATGGTGGTGATGTTTTGCTCCTGCATGGTTTGGATGATGGTGAAGATGTGTTCGGGATTTTGCTCGAACAGGGCAAGGTCGTTGGCGGCGATTTGGTGGCCGATGCGTTTGTAGCGGCTGTCGATGGGATGGATATGTCGGGGACGGCTGGAGGTCTGATGGTTTTTGAGAACCGGAATGAGGATGCCGTTGAGTTGTTTGATGGCTTTGGTGGCGCGGTAGAAGGTGTGCATCAGGGCTTCGCTTCGGCCGCGGATGTCGGGTTGGGTATAGCCTAAGCTTTCGGCAACTTGGGACTGGTAGTCGAAAAGCAGCCTGTCTTCGGGGCGGTCGGCGGTAAGGTGGAGGTGAATGCGGATATTGGCAAGACGGCGGTAGCCATGGGCCAGCATGCCGGCTTCGGTGCGTGTGAGGACGCCGGCGGTAACGAGGGCGGTGGGGTTGCTGTCTATGCCTTGTGCTTTGGCTGTCCAGATAAGGGTGTGGATGTCGCGCAGGCCGCCGGGGCAGGTTTTGATGTTGGGTTCGAGTTGTGCGCCTGTGCCTTGGGATTTGGTATGGCGTTGCTCCATTTCGAGGAGTTTGGCTTCGATAAAGGCGGCTGTGTCGCGGCGTGTGTTGAGTTTGTTTAGAAGTTGGGCGGTAAGGTCGGCATTGCCTTGTAGGTGGCGCGCCTCAAGAAAGGCGGTTTCGCCGGTAATGTCGTTTTGGGTACTTTGGAGGATTTCTTCTATGCTGCCGCTTTTAATGGCAGGATTGAGGCGTGCGTCCCAAAGGGTTTGGATAAATTGGGCGGTTTGCTGTTGCAGGCCGTCTGAAAATGGAGCCAAGGAAATAATCGCTAAGTCCCAGTCGGAATGGGGATAGAGTTCGCAACGCCCAAAGCCGCCGATGGCAATCAGACTGATATCGTTGCTGTCGGGGAAGTGGATTTGCCAGAGGGTTTGCAGCAGGGTTTCGGCAGCGGCGATATGGTCACGGAAGTAAACGGTAGGGCGGTTGTTTTGGCGGTAGGCAGTTTCTGCTGCGGCTTTTTGCTGCTGGTAGGTTTGGATGGCTTGTTGGGCGGCGGTCATGATGGTATCTGGCTGTGAATTAGGCTTGGGTATCGGCAGGCTCGGTCATTTGGCGGAGCATTTCTTGCGGCGGAAGGAGGAGTTTGTAAGGAGCAATTTTAAGCGCGGATGCGATTTTTTCGATGTTGGAAAGGGCGATATTCCAGCGTTTGCGCTCGACGGCGGAAACGTAGGTACGGTCAAGTCCGCATTGGCGCGCCAGTTCTTCTTGCGACCAGCCGTGATTAACGCGATAGAGGCGCATGTTGTAAGCGATAACGGCGCGGAGGTCTTGCGGATCGGGCAGGCTTGGAGGGGGAGTGAGTTTGTTGACCATGGTATTTGGAGTTTGTGGTTTGAACGATAAGGGGATTTTATACTATTTTTGTGAGGGGAAAGGAAAGGCCGTCTGAAAGTTTTCAGACGGCCTTAAAAGGGGTAGGTATAAAAAAAAGGGGGTGGCTTTCGGCCACACCCAAACACACACACATCAAGAGGAAAGAAAAATCATTTAATAAGAGAGCTGGCTCTTATAGAGGAAAACTGGAGGATTAGGGCTTGACCCTGAAGCATTGAAAGGCATTATAAATGAAAATAGGGTTGGGGTATTGATACAGGTCAATTCGGGCTTGATTTAGAAAATATATTTTTAGGATAGTGGAAATAAATTAAAAATAAGGTTTGATTGTGAATAAAAGTCATCAGGCCGTCTGAAAAATGGGTTTCAGACGGCCTGATTGGTTTAAAGGCTACTACTTATACATAAATTAAGTATTAAGCCAGACCTTTATCTTTGGCTTCTTGCAGGCGGGCTTCAAAGTTGCTGAGATTGACGCCTGCCTGTTCGGCTGCGGCAACTACTTCGGCTACAGATGCGCCGTGTTGCACTTGATGATAACCCCAAAGCAAGGAGCAGCGAGTGCCGGTGCGGCAGAAGGCAAGGATAGGAGTCGGAGATTGTTGCAACAGATTTTGGAAGGCTGCAACATCGGCTGCGTTGATTTGAGGCGCAACGACGGGCTGGTGTGAGAATTGGTTGATGCCGGCCTCTTTAAACCAGTTTTGCACTTCGGCAAAAGCCGGTTGGTTTTCTTCTTCGCCGTCCGGGCGGTTGCAGATGACGGTTTGGATGCCGAGACGTACGGCTTCTTGGACATCGGATTCGGTCAGTTGGGGGGCGATATAGAGGGAGTCGGTCAGTTTACGGATGGGCATAGTTTTTCCTTTTCTAAGTTTGATGATGGATGTTATTGCTTTTGAGGTTTCAATAAGGCTTGTTCCAATAGTTTTTTATTTGCTTTGGATTGGTTTTGTATATATTTACGGACGATATTGTCGATCGTCGAGTCTTGCTCCATATTGGAGCGGGTTGACCAAATGGCAGAAGCAAGCATGAGGTCTACATGATTTGGATGCTGTTCGGCTGCCGTTTGGGCTTTAATAATGTAGTCGAGAATACGTTCAACAGCTTTAGGATTGCCGGTTGCATAGTAGGTTACCCATAGGAAATCTAGTGATGCAGGAGAAACCATCGGTTCTTGAAGTGGATGGAAGGTTTTGATTTGTTCAATTTCATTTTTAAGTGCGGCATCTAATGTCAGGCTATTAAGACATGTTTGGGCTTGAGGTGTACCTGTCATGGCGAGAGTATAGGCAGCAAAAGTTTGTGCATTATCGTGGTAAGTACGAATTTTGTTACACCAAGCGGTGCTGACTTGAGGATACTTTTGTAAGACTTGGCTGGCCCAAGCAATAGTGGTATGGCGCGTGAGATTGGCTTTGACTATGCCGTCCAGTAAGTTAACCGCGCGTGTATCAGAAGGGTTTTTGTAGAAGACGGCAACTTCTTTGCTCAGCTTTTCGGTTGGAAGCTTTTCTGTCGAGTCAGTGTTAGGTTCAGCGGCGGAGTGCAAACTGAGAAATAGGGCAAGTGTTCCGATAAGAAGTTTTTTCATGGCTGTTCTTTCAAGTGAGATATTTTCAAATTGTCTTGTATAGAGGTAGTTGTTTAAAAATAAAAATAAGGTTTAGTCATTATAAAGCCAGTTTTCAAGTTTTTGGCGATCGGTAATGTGCAGCAGGGCGGTATTGGCTTCTGCTGCTTGAACTGTGATACTGGTTTCGCGCAATAGGCCTTGGCGGAAGAAATGGATGGTGGTGCGCGTACCGATAGGCAGTTTGCTCCACTGCGCTGCAAGGTCGTTGCAGGCATAGCCGCCTAAGGCGATGATTTTGTCTTGCGGGCAGAGTCCGGCATTTTCTGCGCTGCCACCATTAAATACATGAGTCAGGACGGCATGGTCGCCGTTTTGTTTGAAACGTGCGCCCAAATCATTGGCGGGGGCAACTGATTGGGGTTCGTTTGCAAATGCTCCACCGTGCTGGCGTGGCAGGGGGATAAAGTCGAGTTTGACACCTACGCTTTGCAGGCATTCTGCGAGCGGAAGGTCTTCGGTGCTGTATAAGGCCGTCTGAAAGAAGGTTTCTAAATTTAAACCAGTTATTTCTTGGCAACGGGTTTGCCAGTGTTTTTCGGGTATACCTTGATGGGTGTCGCACCAGTTGCGATAGTGTTGCTGCATTACACTGTCGAGGTTGTATTTGCCTTGGCTTTTTTCACGGATGATGAGGTCGAGGCAAAGTGCGGCCAGTGCGCCTTTTTGATAGTAGCTGACGATGGCGTTGGGGCTGTTTTCATCTTGTTTGTAGAACTTGTCCCACGCGCTGAAACTGGATTGGGCAAGTGTTTGTTTCAGACGGCCTTGTGTCTGCTGTACGCGTGTAATGCCTTGTGCAAGCAGGGTAAGGTAGGCTTCGGGGCTGATGGTTTTGCTTCGGGCTAGAAAGAGGTCGTCGTAGTAGGACGTAATGCCTTCAAATGCCCAAAGTTGCTCGGTGTAATTTTCTTGGTCGAGATTGTAAGGTGCGAAGACGGCCGGTTTGATGGATTTGACGTTCCATGCATGGAAGTATTCGTGTGAGAAAAGTCCGAGTAATTCGGTATAGGCTTTGTCGGCTTCGCCCATATCGTAAGATGGCAGACTGTGGCGGTCGGCAAGAAGGGCGGTGCTGCTGATGTGTTCCAGTCCGCCGTAGAGGTTGTCGCCTAGATGTAGTAGGAAAAGGTATTCAGTAAACGGGGCAGGGGAGGGAAACATCGCCAACTCGGTTTCGCAGATTTTTTGAATATCGGCGAGGAAGCGGGAACGGTCGAAATCGGGGTAGATACCGCTTAATGCAATACGGTGGGGAATGCCTTGTGCTGCAAAGTCGAGGAATTCGATGATGCCTGTTTCAACGGGGTGATCAATCAGCTCGGCATATGAGGCCGTCTGAAAAGTGGTTGTCGAAATTTTGGGCAGGGTTGTGGCTATCTGCCATGTGTGTGGCAGGGTGGGAAATTCGACTTGGTGCGGTTGTTCCTCTTGTCCGTGTACTTTTAAGAATAGACATGCGCCGTCGAAAAAGCCGCGCTCGGTACTGAGGAACGAGCCGCGCACAGACAAGTCGAATGCGTAGACGGTGTAGTAAATTTCCCACGCTCCACTGAGGGCTGGGGTTTGCCAATGGTTTTTGCTGGTTTGCGTCAGCGGCTGGGCTTTGCCGTTGCAACGCGCGCTGATGTGTGTGATGTGGCGGGCAAAGTCACGGATGAGGTAGCTGCCGGGAACCCAGTTTGGCAGGCTGATTTCTGTTTCAGAATCATTGGGTTGGGTGAATGATAAGGTGATGTGCCATTCATGCGACAGAAAGTTGGGGGTAATTTTGTAATTAATCATAACTATCGTATAGTTTGCTAAAGTTTATTAAGGATAAGTGTTTTAAAAGGTTAGGTTTAATCTATATCAATAAATCTGTACGAAAAAGGGGGCTTGAAAAAATGCTGTGTCCGATTTATAGGATATGTTTAAATAATTCATTGAATATAAAAGAAATGAGATTATGTCTCACTAAAGTTTTTATGCAATATGGAATGTAATTTTGCTTGGCATGTTGTGGTGTCTATGTTAAATTTAGAAAAATTTGAGCCTTAGCCGTATTGCGCTTTTTATAAACGTAAGGGTTGGGGTGAGATAAAAATTTTTTATACCCATAATTTATGGAGACTTCCATGGACACACAAACTTATAACTACAAAGTGGTGCGCCAGTTCGCCATCATGACTGTAGTTTGGGGTATTGTGGGCATGTTGGTTGGTGTAATTGTAGCCGCCCAATTATTTGCTCCATCCCTTGATTTATCTGAAATTGGACCTTGGTTCCACTTTGGTCGCCTGCGTCCGCTGCATACCAATGCGGTTATTTTTGCATTCGGTGGTTGCGGTTTGATCGGTACATCATACTACGTTGTTCAACGTACATGTAATACCCGTCTGTTTGGCGGTTGGTTGCCTGCATTTACCTTCTGGGGTTGGCAGGCTGTCATCGTGGCTGCGGCTATCAGCTTGCCTATGGGTTACACCCAAGGTAAAGAATACGCCGAGTTGGAATGGCCTATCGACATTTTGATTACGCTGGTGTGGGTTGCCTACGCTATCGTATTCTTCGGTACGATTGCCAAACGTAAAATCAAACATATTTACGTTGCCAACTGGTTCTACGGCGGCTTCATCTTGGCTGTTGCGCTGTTGCACATCGTCAATAATATCAGCATCCCTGCCGGTTTGATGAAATCTTACCCGGTTTACGCTGGTGCGATTGATGCGATGGTTCAATGGTGGTACGGCCACAATGCGGTGGGCTTTTTCCTGACAGCCGGCTTCTTGGGTATGATGTACTACTTCGTACCAAAACAAGCAGGCCGTCCTATTTACTCTTACCGCTTGTCCGTCGTTCACTTCTGGGCTTTGATTTTCACTTATATGTGGGCAGGTTCTCACCACTTGCACTACACCGCATTGCCTGACTGGACTCAATCTTTGGGTATGGTATTGTCTTTGATCCTGTTTGCGCCTTCTTGGGGCGGTATGATCAACGGTATCATGACTCTGTCCGGCGCATGGGACAAACTGCGTACCGACCCGATTTTGAAATTCTTGATCGTTTCTCTGTCTTTCTACGGTATGTCTACCTTCGAAGGTCCGATGATGTCTATCAAAACCGTTAACGCTCTGAGCCACTATACCGACTGGACTGTTGCACACGTTCACGCCGGCGCATTGGGCTGGGTGGGCTTTGTAACCATCGGTTCCGTTTACTATATGATTCCCCGCTTGTTCGGCAAAAATGAAATGTACAGCACTAAATTGGTTGAGGCGCATTTCTGGATCGCGACCATCGGCGTGGTTCTGTATATCGCTGCAATGTGGATTGCCGGCGTAATGCAAGGTCTGATGTGGGGTTCTTTGAATGACGACGGCACGCTGACTTATTCCTTCGTTGAATCCGTAAAACGTACCATGCCTTACTACATGATTCGTTTCACCGGCGGTCTTCTGTACCTGAGCGGTATGTGCATCATGGCATATAACGTTTACCGTACTGCTATCAGTGGTAAAGCCGTTGATGCTGAGATTCCTGCGGTTTCTCAAACTCAACACCACTAATGACAAGAAAGATAGGCTACCAAAATGAAATTACAACAATTAGCTGAAGAAAAAGTCGGTGTACTGATTGTATTCACCCTGCTTGTAGTCAGCGTCGGCCTTCTGATCGAGGCTGTTCCGCTGTTCTTCACCAAGGCAGTTACTGAACCTGCACCCGGCGTGAAACCATATAATGCCCTGCAAGTGGCCGGTCGCGATATTTATGTGCGCGAAGGCTGCTACAACTGCCACTCTCAAATGATTCGTCCATTCCGTGCAGAAACTGAACGTTACGGCCATTACTCTGTTGCCGGTGAGTCTGTTTATGACCATCCGTTCCAATGGGGTTCTAAACGTACCGGTCCGGATTTGGCTCGTGTCGGCGGCCGTTATTCCGATGAATGGCACCGTATCCACCTGCTGAACCCGCGCGACGTTGTGCCGGAGTCCAATATGCCTGCATTCCCATGGCTCGCACGCAATAAAGTCGATGCTGAGGCAACTGTGGCGCATATGAAAGCCCTGCGTAAAGTGGGTACACCTTACAGCGATGAAGAAATTGCCAAAGCACCTGAAATGCTGGCCAACAAATCAGAGCTGGACGCTGTTATCGCCTATCTGCAAGGCTTGGGCTTGGCATTGAAAAACGTAAGGTAACATCATGGACGCTAACTGGGCTCGCTCGCTCTTTACTGTTTGGGTATTTATCAGCTTTATTTTAGTTCTCTATATTGTGTTCAATAGACGCAATAAGAAAAACTATGACGATGCTGCCAGCAGTATTTTCGATAATGACGAACAAAGGCCGTCTGAAAAGGACGATCAAGCTCAGTCAGTCCGTGATCACGGAGCAAAATAATGAACACAACATCCCAATTTACCAGTAGTTTCTGGAGTATATATATTGCCGTTATCGTCGTGCTCAGCTTCATCGGCCTGGCTTGGCTTCTGCTTTCGCAAAACGTTGTGAAACGCCCTAAAAAAGGCGAAGAAGTAAAAACCACAGGTCATGAGTGGGACGGCATTTCGGAGTACAACAATCCTCTGCCACGTTGGTGGTTTTGGCTTTATGTCTGCACATGGCTGTTTGGCGTCGGCTACCTGATTATGTATCCAGGTATCGGCGATTACAAAGGCCTGTGGGGCTGGAGCAGCCATGGTCAATATGAAGAAGAAGTTGCCAAAGCCAATCAGCAATACGGTAAAGTGTATGCTAAATTTTCCAATATGCCGATTGAGAAAGTGGCTAAAGACCCTGAAGCCCGTGCTATTGCACAAAACCTTTTCAATACCTACTGTATCCAATGTCACGGTTCAGATGCCAAGGGCTCTAAAGGCTTCCCAAATCTGACTGACGATGACTGGTTGTGGGGTGGCGAACCTGAAAAAATTCAGGAAACCATTGAAAAAGGCCGTACTGCCGCCATGCCTGCATGGGGTCCTGCTTTGGGTGAGGAAGGTGTGAAAAACGTAACACAATATGTTATGTCTCTTTCTAAACCTAAAGGTCAATACGACGAAGAACGTGCAGAACGCGGTAAAGCCCTGTTTAGCGGCCCACCTGCCAACTGTTTCACTTGTCACGGCGACAAAGGTCAAGGTATCCAAGGCCTCGGCCCGAATCTGACCGACGATGTATGGTTGTGGGGCGGTACTCAAAAAGCGATTACCGAAACCATTACCAACGGCCGTAGCAGCCAAATGCCTGCTTGGGGTCACTTCCTCGACAAAGACAAGCTGCACATCATGACTGCTTATGTTTGGGGTTTGTCTAACAAAGACGGTAAAAAAGCTCCTGCTAAAAAAGCCGAGCCTGCTCCGGCAGCTCAACCTGCCGATGCTTCTGCTCCGGCGGCTGCTTCAGCTCCTGCTGCCGATAAAGCTGCTTCAGATGCTAAAGCTGCTCCGGCTGCTGAAGCCAAACCTGCTGAAAAAGCAGAAGCGGCTCCGGTTAAGGTAGATGGCAAAGCTGTTTTTGAAGCCAACTGTAAAACATGTCATGGCGGTATGATTCCAGGCGCTCCTGTCGTAGGTAAAAAAGAAGACTGGGCTCCTCGCATCAAACAAGGTAAAGACACTTTGCACAAACACGCGCTTGAAGGTTTTAATTCAATGCCTGCCAAAGGCGGCAACAGCAGTTTGAGTGACGATGAAGTTAAAGCAGCTGTAGACTTTATGGCAAATGAGTCCGGTGCAAAATTCTAATTTTGAGTCGGATTGAAAAAAGCGTACCTAACAAGGTACGCTTTTTTATATTTGATAAAGCCGATAAGAAAAGACATATCAAAGAGACGAAATATATAAGGTCGTCTGAAACATTCAGACGGCCTTTGTTCTTGTTTCAACCAAAATTAATCAATCCAAAGTGGACGTACTGCGTTTCAGAAACCATTCGCTGAAAGGCCACTCGACACTGTCGAGTAAGTTTTTGGTAATTAATCCCAATTCCGTATCGCCTTCAATTTGCAATTTACGGTTGAAAAATAAGGTATCGGGATCTTCCTCGCGCATCATCATGCGCATGAAGTCTATACCGTTGGCGGCCAGCCTCAGATCGGGAGCCCCGCTGAAGTTGTCATCCAGGAATTTTTCCGTATTGGCACTAAACCGCACTTTAATGCCGGCATCCAAAACTTCGATTTCGAATTTTCTTCCGGCAAAAAGTTCCATATCGGCAGGCAGTAAACCTTTTTTCAGCATGGTATTCAATACGGAGACTAAAACAAAGCGCGGAGGTTTGCCGGGAAGTTTGGTACCGATTTTCGCCATCCATTTGGGTAATATGATTTCAGGCAGCTCCATAATATGCCTCCTTCACGGTTTCAATACCGGGCTGACCGCGCCAATAGCCGTCAACCAGTGTTCCGGTAGTCAGTCGTTCCAACTCGGGGCGAACATCTTCCCATGTGGCTTTTCCGTCCAATACATCACGGTGAATTTGGATAATTTCAGCCATGCCGTGCATTTGTGGCGACAGTCTGAGCATATTCACGCCGATTTTATTTAAGTCTTTATGGTGGGGCAGTAGGTTTTGGCAGCCGTAAGACATGGTTTGGATGCCGTTGATGGTAAGAAACGGCTGGCCTTCGCGCGTATTCATGGCCATACCGTGCTCATGGTCAAGACAGCGGAATTCGCAACTGTCTTTATTCAGATTGTAATGGCGGGCGGTAAAGCAACGTGATGAATAGGCGAGCGGCATTTTACCCCAAGCGAAGAGTTCAGTTTCAATGCCGTCTGAAGCCTTGATGATTTCGGCAACCTTATCGCGGCTCAGCTCAGACGGTGCAATCCAACGGAATGCCCCTAATTTTCGGAATACGTCCAAAGTGGTTTCGTTGTAGATATTCAGGCTTGCACCGGCAACAAACGGGATGCCGTGTTCGCGTGCCAATTTAACCGCCCCCATGTCGTTGGCTTCAACTTTGAATTTTCCCTGCTCCGTGATTTTGCGTAGGCGTTTTAGATCAGATTCACTTTCGAGCAGGACTTGTGAGGAAAGAATAATTTCCTTACCGCTTTCTGCCAGGTCTTCAGCCAGTCCGAACCAGTCAGCAAAGCGCATTTTCTGACGGCGTGAGCAGACTACCTCGCCCAAATAGACCGTGTCCAACGGCGTATCCAGCATGGAAACGTAAAATTCCAGCAGGGCTTCTTTTTGCCAGAAAAATAAAATAGGGCCCAGCGACAATTTCAATGAATTCATTTTTTCCCCCTTATTTCCATGGGCGGTTGTATGCGCCCAAAGTTGTCTGATGACCTTCCGAAACTTTGCTCAAGGCATTGTTCCAGGCTGGATTGACTTTGAAATGCGACGGGTCGGCTGCGGCTGCATCCAATGCTTGGCGCAGGGATTTGGTTACTTGTGCCGTATACATCGGACTACGTTGGCGTCCCTCGATTTTGATGGCGGACACACCGATTTTGATGAGTTCGGGCAACATTTCCAAAACATTTAGGCTGGTCGGTTCTTCCAAAGCGTAGTAGGTTTCATCATTGACTTCAAAGCGGCCTTTGCACAAGGTTGGATAACCTGCGGGTTCATTGGGTTTGTATTGGTCTATCAATACCCGGTTTAGACGTACGTTCATGCGGTCGGGCAGTTGTTCCCAGCGGACGGATTTTGCCGGAGAGCAGACACCTTGCATATTGGGCGATTCGCCTGTTGCATAGCTCGACAAGATGCAACGGCCTTCCACCATCACACACAAACTGCCGAAGCCAAAAACTTCAATCTCCACATCAGTATTATCAATCACATGTTTGACCTGATCGATGGTCAGTACACGCGGCAAAACGGCACGACGGATGCCGAAAAGCTCCTTCATCATATTGATGGCTTCGTAATTGGTGGCCGAACCTTGTACCGACATATGCAGGCGTAAATTCGGATGTTTGTCTGCCGCATACGCCATGATGGCAGGGTCGGCAACAATAATTGCATCGGCACCCAAATCCGCCGCCGTATCCACAGCGGCGTGCCAACGCTCCACTTGGCCGGCTTGTGCGAATGTATTGATGGCCATCAGCACATTGCGCCCGCGCGCATGGGCGTAAGCTACGCCTTCCCGCGCAGATTTCATATCGAAATTCAGTCCTGGAAAGTTTCGTGCATTGGTCGCATCTTTTAAACCCATGTAAACCGTGTCCGCACCGTTGTCCACAGCTGTTTTCAGTGCAGGCAGGTTGCCGGCGGGGCAGACTAATTCTGGAATTTTCTGCATTTTGTGTTTCTCATCTTAATGATAACTTCTATCGGGTTAATCAATATTTTGTAGAATTCCGGATATTTTATGGATTAATGACACAAGATATGCTGATTTAAATCAAATTGAAAAATTCAGGTTGACGTAGGCATATTGTTTACAAAATCTTAACAGACGTTGTTTTTTATATATTTCATGTGCTTAAAAATTTTGATGACGGATTTTGTTTCAAAATCGGCTTATGTTTTTAACTATCGCATTTATTAATTTTTACAATAATATCGATAGAAAAATGAAAAAAGGCCGTCTGAAAATCTGGTTTCAGACGGCCTTTTGCTGTAAAGGGGTAGATTTAAGAGAAACCCAAGCGTTTATCGGGTCGGGTAAATACAAAAATAAACAGAGCAGTTAACGCGCCCAAAGTATCGGCAAGCATGTCTTTTTGCGCGTCCCAAATATCGCCTTGAGAACCCAAAAATTCCAGTCCGGCTTCTCCGCCATCGGTGACGGCATATTGCCATTCGATGATTTCATAGGCGGCAGCCACGCTCATGATAAAGAACAGGGAGAAAAACAAGGCCAGCGGCAGATTACACAACTTGCGGCGCAGCAGCCATTCGGCCATCGGGTAGGCATAAAAGCCGATGATGTAGTGGGCAATGCGGTCGTAATGATTGCGGTTTTCGCCCAAAATCGGCTCGACAAAGCGGTTGATGGATTCAAACGGCACATCGGCAAAAGTATAGTATGCGCCGATTGAATGCATAATCAGCCAGAAGCTCATGAATAAGTAGGCCAAATTGCTGAAGCGGAAAATACGGTAAGTGGCAACCAGAAGGAGAAATACGGAGGCTACGGGGATGATTTCGGCGTACCAGACTGCGCGGTCATGGGGATTGATACCTGACCAAACAATGAGGGCAAAGATAATCGTAGCAAGAAAAATGGGAAAAATTGGAGAGGGTTTATTCATATTGTGTGTATGTAATAACAAGGGTTGCGTATTGTATAACGAATCGGCGGATTGACGGTTTCGGATATTAAAGGCCGTCTGAAAAATAGTTTTCAGACGGCCTGAAGTTTAGCCGTTCCAGAAATAACGGGTGATGTGGAAAAATACGGGCGCGGCAAAGCAAATCGAATCAACGCGGTCAAGCATACCGCCATGTCCGCGTATCATATTGCCCCAGTCTTTGACACCGTAATCGCGTTTAATGGCAGACATAACCAGGCCGCCAAAGAAGCCCATTAGGCAGACGATAAAGCCGATAACGGCGGCTTGGCCGTGGGAGAACGGCGTAATCGGCGCCATCAACGCGGCAATGGCAGTGGCCGATAAAATACCGCCGACAGTGCCGGAAATGGTTTTGGACGGGGAAAGTGAGGGCATGATTTTTGCACCGCCAATCAGTTTGCCCCAAACGTATTGCAACACATCCGATACTTGCACCACGCCAATCAGGAAGATCAGCAACAGGATATTGTTGCCGTTATCGAAGCCGTCCAAGTCTAGAAACATCAGCGCAGGAACATGGGACAGACAGAAGATGCAAATCATCGCCATCCATTGCGTTTTGGCGGCGCGTTCCAAAAAATGCGCGGTTTGGCCGCTGAGGCTGGCAATAATCGGCAGTATCAAAAAGCCGTAAACCGGAATAAAAATGCTGAACATGCCGTACCAGCCGTCATAGACGAAATAGTATTGCACCGGCAGCAGCAGGTAAAAGCAGACCACCATGCTGTAATAGTCGCTGCGGCGGCGATAGACGAGGGTCATAAATTCGCGCAGTGCGGCAAATGAAATCAGGAAAAACAGTACAACCGCCCCGATTTTGCCGAACCAAAACGCACCCAGCAACACCAGCGTCATCAGCCACCATGCGTAAATACGGGCGTTGAGGTTGGCTATGGTGGCATTATCTGCGCCGTTTTTGCGCTTGAGCCATTGTCCGATGATGCTGGCAAAACACAATACGGCAAATACGCCGACAAAAATATAGCTGGCTTGCGGAGTCAGATGAGCGGCGGCTTGTTCGACAATGATTTGTTGGGAAGTCGTAGAAAGGCTCATGCTTGTCCTCCTTTGTTTTGCTGAACTTCAGGTTCATTTTGGCGAAGTTCGCTGCGGTCGTTTTCAGACGGCCTGAGTGCCAGCAGCGCTTCACGGCTGCGTGTCAAAAAGCTGTCTTTGTCTTCGTTTTCCTGCAAGGTAAGCGGCTGTCCGATATGGACTTCACACAAAAGCGGGATAGGCAGGATTTTGCCTTTGGGCAGTACGCGGCTGATGTTGTCTATCCAAATCGGCACAAATTCGGTATCGGGTTTGCTTTTTGCCAAATGATAAATGCCGGACTTGAACGGCAGTAGGATGGTGTTGTCATCAGTGTTACGCGTGCCTTCAGGGAAAATAATCAAGGAGTCGCCTGCGTTTAGCGCGTCTTTCATCTGTTCGGTAATTGCTTGCGGATTATCGCTATGGCGCGGAATCAGCAAGGCGTTGAAAACGTTTTGAATGATGAAGCGTTTGAGTTTGCTTGTCAGCCAGTAATCCGAACCGGCGACTGGACGCGTGGACAAGCGCCAGCGGCAGGGCAGGGAAATCCACACCAGCACAAAATCGCCATGGCTGCCGTGATTGGCATAATAGACCTTTTGGTGCTGATTGAATGTCAGCTCGTGCGGGCTTTTGGGGCGCACGCCCGTAAGAAAAGAGACCGACAGACACAAGGCTTGGTCGGTCAGCCAGGCAAGTTGTTTTTTGAGGAAGTTTTTCATTGTTTCTGCCTTTGGGAGTGAGATACCGCTAAGGATTCGGTTTGGGTAAATCAGCTAAAATAATCAAATGCTTTGGATAAGCAAAATTAAAAATTGTGCGGCGGTCAGGTATAAGCTTTTGCGCCATAAGGAAAGTGCGCCGTTTATCCGTTGGGTTAACGTACGGCTGCCTGAAATTTGACGCAAACCGTTTTGTTGTAAGGATTGGTCAAAGTCTTCAGGAGAGTAGCGGTTGTCGGCAAAGTCTTGGAACACGCGGTGGTCGAAGTGAATGCGGATATGGCAGTACAGCAAAACCGCTACTAAGACGAGTTGCACCGTAAACCATGCGCTGCCATATTTTGCCGATAAGGTAAGCAGCAGGGCATTGCAGGCGACAACATAATGTGCGGTAGAGAGCAGGTGGGCAGTAATACGGCTATCGGTTGCGTTGTCCATCATTATCCTTGTTTTAAACGGTTGGCCGCAGCTTCGACTGCTTGGGCAGTGGCCGGCGATAATACCATTTGCGGTCGAGCCTGTTTGAGTTCGGCCTTCGCTTGCGCCAAGTTTTTGCAGCCACCATAGGCCAGCAGCCACGTCAGCACCACTGCGGCACTTCTTCCATAACCCAAAGCGCAACATACCAGCACTTTGCCGTGTTTTTGGCGCAAGGTTTCCAATATCAAGGCCGTCTGAACCAAATCGTTTTCAGACGGCGTTACCATATCCAGTAAAGGCAGAGCGCGATATTCTCCCTGATAGCTACAGCAGGGATATTCGGCACATACATCCAATACGGCAGGCAGATGGTTTGAAATTCCCAAAACGCTGCCAATCCATACATCATGGCGGACTTGTGCCGTTTTCGCTTTACCGCGTAACCAATACGCCATGTTTAGCCGTACGCCCACCAGATAAGGCAATAGTAAAACCGTCGCTGCCGCCGATAATTTACCGTTAGCCTGTTTTTGGAATATGTTTGCATTCCCAGTCAAATAGGCAAAGGCCACCATCAGCAAAGACACGCTAATCCATATAAACCACAGCCACACACCACCCAGCAGCGCAGGCAAAGCCATCAAATACGCGCCAAGTAAATACAGCAACGCAATCTTTCTTGAGCGTACATTAATCGAGCCCAGTTTTAACGGCGAAGTCATCTGACGCGGGAAAGCCCACAACACCAGCCAGCCAAGCAATGCTCCGGTCGGCACGTCAATAAAATGATGTTGATAAGTCGTCAGTACCGACAAGGCAATCAGGCTTTGCCATAAGAAAAGCGGCAGGCGGATTTTGGGAAAGCGCGTCCAATAAAATGCACCCACGATAATCGCCAACGCGATATGCAAAGATGGTGCTTGGTTGTACGGTAAATCAAATGCAGCCAATGAATCAAACAGCCAGCCTGACAGCCCATCGGCGTGCGGTTTGGGCCACCCGAAGCGTAGCGGAAACAGCACAAAGCAAGCAGTTGCAATCAGTTGGGCGGCTACAAGGTGCACTACATATCGGTTTTGTTCATGTGTATCACGGCAAAGAAAAAATGCCGCGGCATACATCAGGTTCAGCGACCAATAAGGCACAATCGTCCATGCCCAAAACGGAATGTTGCTCTCCCATGCAAAAGCGATTTCAGGCACATAGTCTAGCGACGCTGCGTAATAGTTGGAGAGGCCGTAGCTGGTGTAAAACAGGATACCGACCAAAATCAGCTTGAGCAGGGAGGTTTTTAGGGAGGGTTTCATGGATAGGTACATGGTTTAAATAAGGCCGTCTGAAAGTTAAAGAATTGTTCAGACGGCCTTTATTTTTATTTCTTCACTGCCAAGCTCACGGTGAAAATACCGTCTTCGTCTATCCATTGATGGATTTTTTCAAAACCGGCTTTTTCAACCAGCTGATCCATTTCCTGCTGACTGCGGCGGCGCATTACCCAGTTTGGGCTGCCTGATTTGTGGCTGGTCAGGGCGCGGGAAATCATTTCCAGTTGCGGATGCCACGGCTGGCCGGTGTAGATCAGGTAGCCGCCGGGTTCAATGGCCTCGCCGAAGCCGTAGAGCGAGTTCAAAATCAAATCGTTGTCGGCAAACAATTCGTGCAGGCCGGAGACGATGCCCAACGTTGGACGCGGCTGAAAATCGTGATAATTGGCGCGGTCGTAAGCATTGACTTCATTGAAGGTTACCGTGTTTTGCAAGCCGCGCTCGGCAATCAGTTTGCGTCCGGCTTCGACATTAATCGGGCTGTAATCGCGCAAGCGTACGGAATCAGGCAACGTATCGGTAGTCAGGGCATCCAATACATAGCGGCCATGACCGGACGCAATATCCAAAACGTGTACAGGTTTGCCTGCTTCACGCAATTTGGCTGAGGCCGTCTGAATGGCTTTGCCGATATTGACTTTGCGTTGGCGGATACCGCGCCAGCCGATGGCATTGAGATAGTATTTGTCCACCCATACACCGAAAGCGTTGCTGCCTTGCGGTTGATTACGGTAGACGTAATCCAGCGTGCTGCCCGAATCAAAACCTGTTTCTTGACCGATTCTCAAGCCTTCACTCCAGCGCGCACCCAGTTTGAGCGAGGCACGATATATTGCCCAAAATGCACCGCGTGGCGAACAAATAGGCAAAGGCGTAGCCAGTTCGTCAGCTTCGCGGCGGCTGTCGCTGTGCAAATGGGCTTGGGTTAAATCAACTGGTTGCAAAGGTTGGTTGAAACACTCGCGGATAAAACGGCGCATTTCCACAAATGCGATTTCACGGTCTTGCTCACCTAAAGTGTCATGGTAGAAACCGGGCAGGATATGGCGCTCTTTAATATGGCTGCCCAAACGATTGTAGAAATCATGTTGCGGTTTGTGATGAACGACCCAATCGCTGCCTGAAATCAACAGTTGTACAGGCGTAGTAATCGCTTGTGCATCGGCAACTACACGTTCGGCCGCCTCATATAAACCCAGCAAAATGCGCACAGAAATGGCGCGGGCAATCAGCGGATCGTTGTCGTAGCTGTCTTGGCGTTCTTTATTGTGGGTCAGATAGTGGGCTTTGACGTAGCTGTTGACAAAGAAATTGCCGCGCCACTTTTGCATGAGTTTCAAACCGGTACGGGCAAACGGAACATAGAGTTTGACTTTGAACGCAGGCGAAGCCAATACGGCACAACGGATTTTCGGTGCGTAATCGTGCAACCAAGTAGAAACCAATACCGCGCCGACACTTTGCGCAATCACGCAGATGTTTTCAGGTTTGATGCCGTATTCGCTTTGAATGTGTCGGATAAAATCATCTACATCAGCAACCGAAGTGCCAATACTCGGACTATCGCCACGTTCACCGGGGCTGTAACCATGACCGCGCGCGTCCCAAGCGAAATAGGCAAAATCATCAAAACCCAGCTCATCCGCCACAAACATCATCCGGCCGGAATGCTCATGCCCGCGATGAAACAGCACAATGGCTTTATCGGAAGAACCATCGGCAGCAGGGCGATAGCGGTAGAAAAGCGAAGTCCCGTCTTGGGTAGAAAAGAATTTTTGCTGTTCGAACATGAGAAACTCCTAATAGTCATATTTTTTGAACAGTATCATGACATATCGGATAAATGCAATGATTATCCGATAGATGGACGAATGCAATGATGGAGAGATATGGTAAAAGATGGTTTCAAATTTCACTTAAAACTGATGACAGTGATTGTTAAAAGAGTTAGATAGAGGGCGTTTGGATAACCTTACAAACTACTACCGACATATCATCATAAACTCTTTGTTTCGCAATTAATTTACGAAACACAGTCAGACGGGACTTATCATTATCATATTGTTGCCAAATTTTTTCTCTTATTTCTTCTGAAAGGGCATCACTTAGGCCGTCTGAACAAAGCAGCAGGCTTTCTCCTGCTTTAAGTGTAAGTTCGATATGGCATATTTTGTCTTGGAATTCGGAATAATCTGCTACTAGATAAGAAGAAACGCCACCATATATGGTTGCGAACCCTTCTTCTTTTTTATCCGACAAACCATCCAGCAATTCGGAGAGTATCGAGTGATCTTGCGTCAGCTGCTTCCATTTTCCTTGTGTATCAATCGAATAGGCGCGGCTGTCGCCTACGCTGATGATTTTGGTTTTGCCGGTGGTTTGGTTGATTTCTGCGGCAACAAAAGTGGTTGATGAACCAAAATAATCTTCCGCCAACTCTTGAGATAAAGCGGTTTGTACATGATTGATGGTTTGACGGTTGAGTTTGGCTGTACGGCTTAATAGGTGCATGGCTGATTTGCTGGCTTTTTCGGGACGGTTGCTATTGGAAATGCCGTCGGCTATCCCGATGATAAAGCGTGGACGGGTTTCAAGACGTGTTTCAGCGGTTTTGAGTTTATATTGAAACACTTGTTCGCCATTAAAAAGGGCATCTTGGTTGTGCTGTTTGTTGCTGCCGATTTGTTGGCAAAAGGTGATTTCGCAAAATTTGTTCATGATTTGTCCATTTGTTGGGTGGATATTCGCTGTAGGCTTTTCATCGTTTCTAACCCTCCGGATTTACACTTGGGCAATACGTTTAAAATTTGATGATTAAGGATCAAGGCCGTCTGAACAGTTTTCAGACGGCCTTTACGGTGTTTAACCAAGCACTAATTAACTGCTAATTTTGTCATGTTTTAATACATCCATCGAAACCCGAATACAAATTTTAAAAGGAAATCAAACATGAAAAAATTCTTATTGACCGCCATCGTTGCTTTGTCTGCCGCTACTGCCGGTGCCAGCGATTACATCGAACACAAAATTTACAGCGACAAAAACTTCGAGCAAAACCGTGCTAAAGCCGTAAAAATGTTGGAACAACGCGGCTATCAAGTTCAAGATGTTGATGCCGATAGCCGTCGAGGTCAGCCTGTGTTGGAGGTTGAGGCGTTTAAAGATGGCCGTGAGTACGACATTGTTTTGTCTTACCCTGATTTGAAAATTATCAAAGAGCGCATCGATTATTAATATTTCGATATAAAGTGGATTGTCGCAGGGCTTTTGGTCCTGCGGCAGTTTGCTATTTAGGAATTTAAAGAATGTAAAACAGCATGTAAATTACCTAAAATAAATGAACTAAATATGCTTTTTATTTTCCATTTAATTCAAAGTGTTTGATGTTGGGAGTCATGATATGAGTTTGAATGATTGGAAGGAAGATGGTCAGCCGAAGCTGGTGGGCGACCAAGAAAAGCCTTTAAACGACGGCGCAGCTGCCGAATCCCAACAGGATGTTGAGTTTTGGGATCACAAGCAAAACGGTGTTGTTGAAAACGAAGTTGAGGTTGTGGCTGAAGCGGTAGAAATTCAGGAAGCGGTAGAAGGTCAGGTAGTGGTTGAACATCCTGAAATGCCGTCTGAAAAAAATGAGAAGAAAGCCAAACGCAAAAAAGACAAGGCGAAGAAGAAAAAGAATAAAGCCGAGGATTTGAATGAGCCTGATTTGTTGGGTACGAATAAGGGCGTGGAAACCATGTTCCGCAATGCCGTACGCTCGGAGATGGAATTGTTGGCGCTGGCGGCAACCAAAGCGAACATTATGATTTCGTTGAATGGTTTTATTGTTTCTGCACTGATGATTTCGGGCGCATTTATTTTTTCATCGTCGCCCGAATTTTTGATTCCGGCTAGTACGTTTATGATTACTGCTGCCGCCTCTATCGTGTTTGCATTGCTTTCTGCCTCGCCGGAACGTATCGGTAAAATGCAGGCGGCGCGTACATGGTTTAAGGATTTTGTCCGCGGCCGTTCTAAGCTGCGAGATTTGAAAACCCGCCTCAGCAGTACCGAAACGCGCTTTTTTGGCGGCAGCCAACCCAATATTTTGATTTATGAAGACCGTGTGAAACTGCAAAAAGATCAATATTGGGAAATGATGCAGGAGATTATGGGCGACCGTAAACAAATCTATGAAAAGATGAGCGACCATCTTTACTGGCTCGGTTTGTTGGCAGATAAGCAGTTTAAATACATTAACTTATCTTATGCGGTATTCCGCTGGGGTTTGCTGGCTTCGTTGGCGGCATTTATCGGCGTGAAAACATTGCCGTCATTACTGACGCCTACGGCCAACAATGCGGCAGAGCTGCGTTCGCTGGGTATCAATATGTTTAACGGCGTATTTGAGCCTTCTGCTGTACAACAGCTTCCAGATGGTAAGCTGCTGATCGCGGAAGACGAACCAAACCATGCGTTCAGTATCATCAGCATTGATAAAACCGGTAGGTTTGTGGAAGACGAGGCATTGGATACACGCGTGATTACCGGTTTCAAACGCCGTCTCAGCGACTTGGAGGCTTTGGCACGCGACGATGAAGGCTTTATCTACGCGCTGACTTCACACTCGCGCACCCGTAAAGGCAACCGCTCGCCTGACCGCGAACACCTGATGCGCTTTAAAATCCAAGACGGTAATGTGTTGGGGCTGACCAGCTACGACAATCTGACGCAGGTTTTGGAAACCGATCACAAGCTGCATGATTTGATTCGCGAGCGAACCAAGGCAGAAGTTTCTTTTGAAGAAATCAATATTGAGGGCATGGCGTTTGATCCTGTGAAAAAACGTCTTGTTTTGGGCTTCCGTGATCCTGAGTTCAACAACATGGCTTTAGTTGCGTTTATCAGCAATCCGAAAGATGTGTTCGAGCGCAATGCCAAACCTGAGTTTGATGAAGTGGCGGTGATTGATATTGATGGCGGCGGTATCCGTTCCCTCAACTATGATCCTGTGTTGAAAACCTACGTTATCGCCAATGAAGTGAAGGATGAGAATGGACAGAAATTCTCACAACTGTGGACTTGGAGCGGTAATCCGACCGATGAACCGCAAAAAATCTCTCTGCCTAATCTGCAACACATCACCAACGTTGAAGCTGTTGATTCGATTACCATTAACGGCAAGCCGCAGATGATTCTGATGGGCGATGAAGGTAATGCTTCGCAGAAAATTACTGCCAAGTATATGTTGGTAGATTACAGTCAGCTGGGTAAACAGTAAGTTATCTTGGCTGCTGAATAAAAGGCCGTCTGAAACCGATAGTTTATGGTTTCAGACGGCCTTTTTTGTTTTCAGTAAAACGGGGTGATGGGTTTAAATATTTTAATCAATGATGATTAACCCAAGAACGTGGACAAGTTTCAGACGGCCTTCAAGCCATTGATGACACGGTTGTAGCAGGTATAAACCAATGCCGCGCAGGCCAGCCACATAAGGATATAGAAAAGCGAATGGAAGCTGCCGGCGATTGCATACCATACGGCCAATACGCCGATAAAGAATGCGCGATCGCTTTTGCCGAATGGTCCGTCATAACGACGGCCGTTGCCGTGGACTTGTCCCAAAACACCGCAAAATTCAGTCATTGCCGCCAGCCAAATAAACAGGGCAATTTGTACGCCGCCGAAAGGTGCAATGAAGGCAAAAGGCAGATACAAAGCAGCATCGGCGACAATATCGGTGATTTCATTCAAATAACCGCCCAATGCCGATTGTTGGCCGAACTCCCGTGCCAGCATACCGTCCATTGCATTCAGTGCCATACGGACAAACAACCAGATCGGCAAAAGCCAGAATAATGTGGATACACCTGCAAACAATGCTAAAAGCAAACCGATCAAAATAGAAACGGCGCAGGCAAACAGGGTAACCTGATTGGCAGTAATGCCTTTTTGATACAGTCGCTTAACAATGGGGCGTAACAGGTTTTGAAATTTTGGTTTCAGGGCGTAGATGCTCATAATTATGCTATATAAAAGAAAATGAAGTGCCGTGATTATAGACGAAATCCGTTATAATCCGTCAATCTTCGAATCACGCGGTTCGCAAACCTCCCGCGTTAACAAAACTAGGAATCTACTATGGAAAAACAGCAGGCACTCGTTATTTTTTCGGGCGGGCAGGATTCAACAACCTGTCTGATTCAGGCAATTCAAACATATGGCCGTGAAAATGTGCAGGCCATCACTTTTCAATATGGGCAACGCCACGCCATCGAATTGGATCGCGCGCGTTGGATTGCCCAAGATTTGGGCGTAAAGCAGACAGTACTCGATTTGAGCTTGATGCAACAGATTACACACAATGCCTTGATGGATGATACGGCATCCATTGAAACAGCTTCAGACGGCCTGCCCAATACATTTGTAGATGGACGCAATGCTTTGTTTTTGCTTTACGCCGCTATTTACGCCAAAGGGCAGGGAATACGCCATATCATTGCCGGCGTGTGCGAAACCGATTTTTCCGGTTATCCCGACTGCCGCGATGTGTTTGTTAAGTCGATGAATGTCACGCTGAATCTGGCTATGGATTACGCTTTTCAAATTCACACGCCTTTGATGTATTTAACCAAAGCGCAAACATGGGCGCTGGCAGATGAAATGGGTGCATTGGATTATATTTGCGAGCATACGCATACCTGTTATAACGGTGTAGTCGGTGGTTGCCATGAATGCCCGAGCTGTATTTTGCGCGAGCGCGGTTTGTCGGAATATTTGGAAAGTAAAAAGGCCGTCTGAATTAAGAGGGGGCATCTATTTCCAATATCCAGTTGTACGAAAAGGCCGTCTAAAATTCATTTCAGACGGCCTTTGGCTATGTATTTTGTTCTGCTTAGAACAGCAAATCTGCCGGTTCACTGCTTGCCGGAGCATCTTTTACAGGAGAAGAGGCTGGGGCAGTAGCCGGTTCGGAGGCGGCTTTAGGTGCAGAAGCAGGGGCAGTAGCCGGTTCGGAGGCGGCTTTAGGTGCAGAAGCAGGGGCAGTAGCCGGTTCGGAGGCGGCTTTAGGTGCAGAGGCGGGAGCATCGGCCGGAGTGGTTACCGGTTTGGCAGCAGGTTTTGCCGGTTTCACCGGAGTCGGGCGAACGCTTTGTTTCGGTTCGGATGCTGCCTTGTTTGTATCGTCGGTAGCATCAACTTCGATTTCAGTGCCTTGAGGCAATACCACATCTTTAGCAGGAGCCGGTTTCGGCATGACTTTAGGTTTGCTGTAAGCATCCGTGCCGCTGGTCCATGCCAAAGATTTCAAAGGCGATTTGAGTTTCACGCCTTTGGCGCAGGTCAGACAGTTTGCTGCACCGGTGCGTCCTTTCAGGATTGCATCCACACGCGCTGCAGGAATGGTTTTACCGTGCGCTTTTGCCCAAGCGGCAATGCTTTTTTTCAGGGCAGCCGTATCAAGGTTTTTCTTGTCGTACGGGTCACGATAGGCAGCCAGCCACAAGTTTTGGTTCGCATCTTCGTTCAGGCTTGCCATTTGGTAGATAACGGAAGCAGGGGAACCTGTTGCGATGGTTTTGGCGAATTCCAATGCATCAGGGGATTTCATGCGTACGCAACCATGGCTGCGGACGCCGGGTACGCTGGCAGGGGCATTGGTGCCGTGGATGCCAAGGCTTAATTTAGGGTCGCCAAGACGGACAAATACGGGACCCAGCGGATTGTTTGGGCCGGCCGGCACGCTTTTTACGCCGTCATTGCGTTCTTTTTGGATGGATTTAGGGATATGCCAAACCGGGTTGTAGGCTTTTGCGCCGATCTTATGTTCGCCCAGATTAGTTTGGGTCATGGCTTTGCCGACGGCAACAGGATAAATTTTGCTTAGTTTGCCGTTGTCGTAGAGGAACAAACGCTGTTGCGTAATATTAATAACGACGTGTTGTCCGGAAGAGGCAGGGGAGACGTCTGGAATAAGTGTGTTTGCAGCAGCGGCTGAAGTTAAAAGGGCGGCGGTCAGGCCGAACAGTATTTTTTTCATGTCGTCTTTTTTTGTAGGGTTTGAAATGAAAGTTTTTGGCGCATGATACCTGAAACTCTGTGTTTTTGTGAGAAAATATGCGCTTTCGGTATTGGAAGACAGTCAAACGGTCGGGTAGCGGCTGCGTGGCGGAAACGGTATGGGTGTGAAAGAACAGTATCAAGAGACGGAAGTTTTTTCTTTGGATTATGAGGGCAGGGGTGTTGCCAGAGTTAATGGGAAGACTGTATTTATCGGCGGTGCGCTGCCTGGAGAGCGTGTAACGTTTGTCATACATAAAGAGAAAAAACAGTTTGCAGAGGCTCAAGTTGAAAAGGTTTTGAAGACTTCTTCCGAACGTGTCGAGCCGGCGTGTTGCTATTTTGATACATGTGGCGGCTGTTCGCTTCAGCATGTTTCTTTCGGAGCACAAGTTGCGTTAAAGCAACGGATTTTGGAAGAACAGTTGGAACGGATAGGTAAGGTCAAGCCGGAAATAATTTTACCCCCTTTATATGGTCACTCCTGGTATTATCGCGATAGAGCGAGTTTAAGTGTTTCGGTGGATAAGCAAGGCCGTCTGAAACTCGGTTTTCAGGCCAAAAAAAGCCATGATGTCGTCAATATCCGCCATTGCCATATTTTGCCTAAGCATGTGTCCGATAGATTGCCTGATGTCCGCAATTTGCTGCAAAAGCTGCATGATGACGGTGTAAAAGTGAAACTTGTTGAGTTTTATTGCGGGAAAAATGTGACGGTGCTCAACATTCGTTTCGTAAATCAACCGTTTGGACAAATATTAAGCGAATTGCGTAATTGGTTTGATAAGATATTGTCGGGTGCTGAAAAGGCATGGCAAATATGGTTGCAGGATCATGCCGAGCCCTTGCCGTTTTACCCTGAGAACGCACCTGCTCTGAACTATACTTTTGCTCAATTTGATGTGGAAATGCCTTACAAGCCTGGTGATTTTACGCAGATTAATGCGCAGCTGAACGAAGTGATGGTGGCAAGGGCCGTCAGACTTTTAAACCCTCAAAAAGGGGAGCGGATTGCCGATCTGTTTTGCGGTTTGGGTAATTTCAGTTTGCCGCTGGCAAAAAGTGGCGCATCAGTTGTCGGTATCGAAGGCGCCGATTATTTGGTAGATAGGGCAAAGGAAAATGCACGCCTGAATCGTTGTGCCGAGAATATGACGTTTTCTGTTGCAGACTTATTTGATACCGATGAAAAGACTGTTGAGTCGTGGGGACAATTTGACAAGTTGTTGCTCGATCCGCCGAGAAACGGAGCTTATGCTGTTGTCAAATCACTACACAAACCGTTTTTGCCTCAGAAGATAGTGTATGTTTCGTGTAATCCATCAACATTTGCACGAGATGCCGGTGTCTTGGTTGATAAGGGCTATAAGTTTAAGGCGGCAGGAATCATGAATATGTTTGCACAAACCTCGCATGTTGAATCCATCGGTGTGTTTGAGTTGTAAATTGGTATCAAGTCCTTTATGTGAGTAGGGTTTTTAATGTAAAAATGAGTGCATTCATGTTATCATCATTCGTTTGGGGAATGAATAACGTTGAAGTTGCGCGTAAAGCAACAGATGTTAATAAATGCAGTTTGCAGCACAAGACCGGGAGGTGTTCTTGAACTATCAATTTTTAACTATTTTTTTGCTGGTGTTTTTTTTGCTGGTGTTGGTTTTTGTTCGTCATAAACAAAGTAACAATTCAGACAAACAAAGCGCGCATGCATCAAAAAGCGGCCGTACATCTGCTGCTCATACAGCCTCCTCTGAGGATGGAAACGACTGGATTGAGAAAGTCAACCAGACAGTTTCCAATGCGGATAATCAAGACTGGGAATGGGGTGGAAGCGGCTCAAACGATGCAACAGCTTCTGTTTCCGCACAAGAAGTCGATCCGTTGACCGAATATCAGGTTTATAAACAGTTCGGCTATGAGAGCAAAGCAGCGGAGTCTTTGGCCGGTTATCTCAATACTTTGGAAGACGGTGCGCCGGAAAAACTGGTTCATGAATTAATCGGTTTGAATCTGCGAGTCGGTAATATCGACATGCTGGCGGATACGCTTGAGCGTCATAGTGCTTCCCTTTCTGAAGACAGCGTAGCCGAATACCTGAAAGCCGGTCTGGCTTTGGATTCTACTAACCTGCGCCTGCGTGTTTTTGCCGAGCGTTATCTCGGTTGGAATATGCAGGAAGTGGACCGTCAAATTGGCGACCAAAATGGTTTGGAAGTTGCTTCCGACGAGCATATTGCCTTTGAGAGCGATTCGGTTGAACGCATGGTCGTCCCAGGTATGGGCAAACGTGCGCCTATCGTATTAGGCAAGAAAGATTTTGGTGAAATCAGCCCTGAAGAGATGGGTGCGGTTATTGGTTTTGCCAAACCGGAGCGTAGTGCAAAAATCCTGAAAGACAAGATCAGCTACGAGACTGCTTTGCATCAATACAACAAAGCAATCCAAACTTCTGCGAAGCCTGCTGGTCTCATTATCGATGCCTTGCGTCTGGATTATCAGAACGAAGAAGTAGGGCAGTTTGCCAAGCATCTGTGGAAGCTTTACCACTCTTTGGGTCAATATGGCCGTCAAGTAAAAGAACGTATGCTTGGTTGGGGTTATAGCCTTGGTTATCACGAAATTTTTGATGATTTGGAAAAAGGGCCGTCTGAACAGCAAATTAAAGAGATTGGCTTGAAGCGCGGTTATATTCAGCCAAGTTCTTTGCAGATGAAAGCCAAATATCGTGAGTTGGTTCAAAAAGACTCTTCAGTCATCAGCGCCAGCTCTTCACCAGCTGATGAAGCTCTGAAAGAAGTGGAATCTTTGTTGGCCTACGGTCAGTTGGATTTGGCCATCGGTACTTTGGAACAGGCTGTTCTGCAGTATCCTCAAGAGTCGCAGTTGTACATTATCTTGTTTGATTTGTACGAACGCGTTGAAGATTGGGGACGTTTGGAACAATTTCTGCGCTTGTTGCGGGAGCGTGTTGTCAGCCTGCCTGAAGAGGTTGTCTTGGCAATGAGCCGTCTCTTGCAACGAATGAACCAATATTCAAAAAAATAAGATAATCGTAGAAAGTACGAGTGATGAATAATCATTTACCAAAAATTAAAACCATACGGGTTATGCTACAGGAGATGGGTGAGCAACAGCAGGCGGTATTCCGTATGGCATTTAAAATGCACAATACGACGAATTACGTCATCGTTTCCCCTGATTCTGATGAAAAACCGGACTTGATATTGGTTGATACCGATACTCCGGCAGGTGTAGAAGCTTGGAAAGAGTCGAAGAAAACTTATCCGGAAGTACCTGTGGCTATGTTTTCTTCCGAGTTGCCGACAGTAACGACTCCTTATTTGGCTAAGCCGGTCAAATTCGATACCTTGTTTCCTATTTTGCGCAGCCTGGCCCAAGGCGGCAATGTTTTTGAGCCGTCTGAGCAACAAGCGGCTGAAGAGAATAAAAGACAATCAAATTCAGATGGCACAAGAAAAGCAACCATCCGCCGATTTAATCCAAATAAAGGCTTGTTGGGTGCGCTGAAATTTGCCAGTCAAGGACACCAAGATATTGCCGTCTTGCATGAAGGCAAGCCGATATTAATCGTGTTTCCTAGTATCCAGCGAGTACTGTTGACAGTCAGTGCCAATGAGTTGGAGAAATTGTGTAAGAACGATAACTTGGCTGTCGTGTGTAAGGCTGTTCCTGATAATCCTCAATGGAAAGAAAAAGCCAAAGTCACGATTATGTCATGCTTGTGGCAAATGGCTATTTGGACTGCATCAGGCCGTCTGATTTATCCGATGACACCGCAAACTGTCTTTACACTCAAGCGGTGGCCAAACTTAACTCGTTTGGCACATGTTCCGGAATCTATGCGTTTGTCGGCATTTCTGACAAAAACGTCTGTTAATCTGAATATCCTCTATAAAGTCATGCCTTTAGAAATGCCTGATATTTTGAATTATTTATCGGCAACATATATGACAGGCTTTTTGGCAACAGATACAGAATTTGCAACTGATGCAAACAATACGCCTTCGTTGAACGAACAGATTGATGTGAATAGCAAAGACGTACCTGAAACAGCAATGAGTAAAGAGGCTCAAAAAGTTGCCGGTCCGTCGAAAGAACAACCTCGCGGCCTGTTGCAACGCCTGATGCGTAAGTTGCTGGGTAAATCGTAAAGGACACGTCATGAAAGAAAATAAAATTATCTTTACCGGTCCTGTTGGCGTAGGTAAAACCACTGCAATTTCAGCTTTATCTGATGAACCACCGGTTCAAACAGATGCATCCGCATCTGATATGACACTTGTCCGCAAGGGGTACACGACTGTGGCAATGGATTACGGTGTCATTCATTTGGATGAGGAAACCAAGGTTCACCTTTATGGTACGCCTGGTCAGGAGCGTTTTAATTTCATGTGGGAAATTCTGAGCCAAGGCAGTATGGGCTTGGTGCTTCTTTTGGATAATACAAGAAGCAACCCATTGAAAGACTTGCAATTCTTCTTGGATGCATTCCGGGAGTTGCTGAAAAAAGCGCCTCTGGTTGTAGGGGTAACAAAGATGGATATCCGATCCTTACCAAGCGTGGATGTTTATCAAAAATATTTAGCACAGAATAATTTTAATGTACCGGTTTTTGAGATTGATGCGCGTCGAGAAGACGATGTAAAACAATTGGTTACTGCCATGTTGTTCTCAATTGACCCCGGATTAGAGGTATAAGATGGAAGCGACACTCTCTTTACAAGCAAATTTATATCCTAAGATTACACCTGCGGGTGCGTATTATGCTGTTTCAAGTGATACGCCCAGTGCCAGCAGAACTTTATTGTATGGTCTGTTGCGTGCAGAGCCGTCTGAAACCATCAGCAGCGAAAAAATCTTGGCATGGGCGGATACCAGCGACATTAATACCGCTTTGAACCTGCTGTATCGCCTCCAACGCTTGGAATTTTTGTATGGTGATGAGGAAATCAGCACAGACGATATCCATTTGACTGACGAGCAATTGCCTACATTGTTGGAACAGTTGTCTAATTCTGGCAAAGCTTTATTGGCTGATGAAAACGGTTTGTATTTTGCCAATGCCAATTTCCATCACGAGGCTGCGGAAGAGTTGGGCCTTTTGGCGAGCGAAGTGGCCAAAATGGAAGACAATCACCGTCTTTTGATTCGCAATAACCTGCATATCAATAATAGCGCATGGGGTATTTGTGATCCTTCAGGCCAAAGTGAATTGACCTTTTTCCCTCTGTATATTGGCATGACCAAGCTGATTTTGGTAATTGGCGGAATGCCTGACTTAAATAAAGAGGCTTTTGTTACTTTGGTTAAAGTGCTGTACCACCGATACGGCAGCCGTTGATTTTTGCCTGACCGATATTTATTTTAGAATGGAGCGACTATGCAACAACTATTAATCTCTGTATTAAGCGATTTGAACAATACCTCGGCTGATATCACTGCTTCTGCAGTTATTTCTACAGACGGCCTGCCGATCGCAACCATGCTGCCTTCACACCTGAATGCAGACCGTGTAGGTGCGATGTCGGCAACGCTTTTGGCATTGGGCAATCGTTCCGTACATGAGTTGGCTTGCGGTGAGTTGGATCAGGTAATGGTTAAAGGTAAAAATGGCTATATTCTGTTGAGTCAAGCAGGTGAAAATGCAGTGTTGGCATTGATGGCAAAAGAAAGCGGTAAATTAGGCTTGATTTTGTTGGATGCGAAACGTGCGGCCAAACAAATTGCTGAAATCTTATAAAAGTTTTATAAATTAAAAAGATATAAAAATATTTTTGTTTTTATATAGATTGTTGCTTGACAAGTTTCTGATATTTTCTATATAATTCCATTTTTAATTCCCCGATAGCTCAGTCGGTAGAGCGACGGACTGTTAATCCGCAGGTCCCTGGTTCGAGCCCAGGTCGGGGAGCCAAATTTTAAAACCACCATGTTACATGGTGGTTTTTATTTTATCTATTGGTTAATATTTTAAGATATTTTGATGATGATTGATTAAATGATTATACTTAATTCATCAGCCTTTATAGGAACAAATTATTAAAGTGCCATCACAACCATCCATGTGAAAAGTGGAAAAGAGTTTTGGAGAACTATAAATCGTAGCAATCCAAAAGATAAAACAATTTATGAAGTAAAATAATTTATGAAAGGTTAAAAATGATTTACTCAGCAAAGCTAAAAAAAATGGATGAAACAATTGAGGAATTTGCATATTTTTCTATAGAAAATAACGATCTATATTGTTTCCTCGATTATTGTCCAATGGCTATTGAAGTAAATAAAGTTTACAATGTGGAACTTGACTATTTCATTGTTGATAAGTTTATATTGGAAGAGGTTAATACAGATGAATCTGTTATTATTCCTTTTGAAAGAATAGGTGATAGTACACAATATAAGATAACAGGTAGGCTAGATGGCAATACATTTACAGCTGGAAATATTTGCTTTGTAGATGATGCTCTTCAATTAAAATATTCTTATTTAGATGGCAGATTAATTACTTTAACTGTATGGAGATTAAATATATCCGTAATTTCTGAAAGAATATAATCGTTATATTTTCTAAGAAAATTATTGTCTATATAAACCGTGCCGTCTGAAAATCTTAATTTCAGACGGCATTTTTTATTTTTCCGAGTAATACCACATGCCACTATATAGGCTGATGATTATTTCGATATAGCTGAAGACCTTTACAAAATTCCCCAAAATCCCCTAAATTCCCACTAAGACATTTAGGGGATTTTCCATGACTACCTTCTTCCAGCAAACTGCCCAAGCCATGATTGCCAAACACATCGACCGCTTCCCCACTATTGAAGTTGGATCAGGTGATTGATTAGTAGCCGATCGAACAATACCTGAATCGTCAAAAAACCCGTTACCTTCGAGACCACCGCGGCTGTCCCGCCTATCCCCTGTTGTCCATGTTCAAAGCCGTCCTGCTCGGACAATGGCACAGCCTTTCCGATCCCGAACTCGAACACAGCCTCATCACCCGCATCGATTTCAACCTGTTTTGCCGTTTTGACGAACTGAGCATCCCCGATTACAGTACCTTATGCCGCTACCGCAACTGGCTGGCGCAAGACAACACCCTATCCGAATTGCTGGAACTGATTAACCGCCAACCGACCGAAAAAGGCCTAAAAGTAGAGAAAGCATCCGCCGCCGTTGTTGACGCCACCATTATTCAGACTGCCGGCAGCAAACAGCGTCAGGCCATAGAAGTTGACGAAGAAGGATAAGTCAGCGGCCAAACCACACCGAGTAAAGACAGCGATGCCCGTTGGACAAAGAAAAACGGCCTCTACAAACTCGGTTACAAACAACATACCCGTACCGATGAGGAAGGCTATATCGAGAAACTGCACATTACCCCCGCCGATGCCCATGAGTGCAAACACCTGTCACCTTTGTTGGAAGGTCTGCCCAAAGGTACGACCGTCTATGCCGACAAAGGCTATGACAGTGAGGAAAACCGGCAACATCTGAAAGAGCATCAGTTGTTAGACGGCATTATGCGCAAAGCCCACTGCAAACATCCGCTGTCGGAAGCGCAAACCAAACGCAACCGATATTTGTCAAAGACCCGTTATGTGGTCGAACAAAGCTTCGGTACGCTGCACCGTAAATTCCGCTATGCCCGGGCAGCCTATTTCGGGCTGATTAAAGTGAGTGCGCAAAGCCATCTGAAGGCGATGTGTTTGAACCTGTTGAAAGCGGCTAACAGGCTAAGTGTGTCTGTAGCTGCCTAAAAGGCGGCCCGGATGCCTGATTAATCAGGTATCCAAGGGGGATTAAGGAGGTATTTGAGTAGAATCAGTGGATATTTGAAACAAAAATAACCGAAAATCTTTATTTAGGTTTCGGCTGTTGGGGAAAAGGAATTTTGCAAAGGTCTCAGTGTATCTTTGGTACATCCAGTGGTTACCGCATTTGAAACCGATAGGATAAATGTGGTAACTGCTGCAGAAATTGATGTAAATGATTTGAGCCATGGTCCAAAGGATTTGCAGGATTTATCTTGGTTTGGCGTGCGTCGTGTTGGGTTGCGTGAGGCAACGAGTCCGGATGAGGCTAATCAAAGTCTTGATTTGTCTTTGAAAGGTATTGAACCGAGTATGAGGCCTTCTTGGTGGTTGCCAGATTCGCTGCAGGAACGTGAGAAAATTCGTAGGGCAATGAAACCGTTGTCTGTCTTGGCAAAAGCCCGTGGCATGAGTGAGGAGTCAATTTTAAAACTGGCTTCGCTGGAAAACTATGGGAAAAAGTTGTATTTCTTGCCATTTACCAGTGCGCGAAGTAAAGAATGGGTTGTGATATTGAATGATCAGGCAGATTTCTTGGGTTATGCGCCGATTGATGGTTTTATCAAGTAAGAAAAGGCCGTCTGAAAGCGGGTAAGTAATGGTGTAGGCTGTTTTTAAAAGAAAATATGCTGTCAGACTTTGCCTTTCTTTCGTCAAACTGATAAACTGTTTGCCATTATTTTTGACCGAGGCATAAATTTTTCATGAAAGACGCAGAGCAGAGTAGTTGTTATACCGCTTCTTTCCCTTTATTTATGTCCGAACTTTGGCAGTCTGTCCGTTTTAAGCGGAACGGCTGCCTTTTTGTATTTTAAAGGAACACAATCATTATGGATTTCAGTTGGTTGGCAGAGCCGCATACTTGGATAGGCTTTGCCACGCTTCTGGTTTTGGAAGTTGTTTTAGGTATTGATAACCTTGTTTTCGTAGCGATTTTGGCAAACAAGGTTAAACCATCGCAACGTGATAGGGCGCGGATAACGGGCTTGGGTTTGGCCGTTGTTATTCGGATTTTCATGCTGGGCTTTATGGCGCACATCATGACGCTGACACGTCCTTTGTTTGAGCTGGGCGGCTTGGAGATTTCCGGTAAAGATATGATTATGTTTGCCGGCGGTATTTTCCTGCTTTATAAAGCAACTACCGAGCTGCATGAACGCCTTGAAGGTCATAATCAATTTGCTGTTGCTGAAGGGCAGAAGAAGCATTCTGCTTTTTGGGGCGTTGTGGCGCAAATCTTGATTTTAGATGCGGTTTTCTCTATCGATTCTGTCATTACGGCAGTGGCGATGGTGGATCATATTGTGGTGGCAATGGGTGCGGTTGTTGTGGCGATGACGGTGATGATTTCCGCCAGCAAACTGTTGACTGCCTTTGTGGACAAGCATCCGACCGTTGTGATGTTGTGTCTGGGTTTCTTGTTGATGATCGGTTTTAGCCTGATTGCGGAAGCCTTCCATTTCCATATTCCGAAAGGCTATTTGTATGCGGCGATCGGCTTCTCGATTTTGATCGAACTGTTTAATCAGGTTTCGCAAAAGAATGCCCGCAAAAATGACTACATCAGCACTTCTTGGCGTAAGCGCACCGCTGAAAATGTGTTGGGCATGATGGGTATCCGTGAAAGCATTTTGGCAAAAGCAGGCGATAATGGCGGCGATGACGAGCATTTTGAAGAAAACGAAAAATCCATGATTCGCAGCGTGCTGACTTTGGCGGAGCGTCCGATTATGGGCGTGATGATTCCGCGTCGGGAAATTGAGAAATTGGATATTTCCCAAAGTCGGGAAGAGCAAAATGCGCAGCTGAAAAATACGCCGTATAGCCGTTTGTTGGTTGTCGGTAAGGCAGGTGTAGATGAGCCTTTGGGATATATCAGTAAAAAAGATTTGCTGAACCAGCTGCTTGAATCGGGAGAAATCAATATTCAGACGGCCTTGCGCCAACCATTGATTTTGCCGGACAGTACGACGGCATTGAATGCTATAGAATTGTTCCGTCAAAGCAGCGCGGATTATGCGTTGGTGGTGGACGAGTTTGGCGCGGTGCTGGGTATGGTAACCATGAAAGATTTGTTGGAAACCATTGCCGGTGAGTTTCCCGAAGAGTTTGAGCGTGAGGAAGAAGAAGCTGCTCCAGCCAGTCAGGATGAAACACTGTCTGTGGATGGTGCATTGGAGTATGTGGAATTGGCTTCACAATTAAATCTGCCTGCTCAAGAGGAAGACGCGGACTTCCATACCGTTGCCGGCTTGATCATGGAAGAATTGCAAAGTATTCCTGATGTGGGCGATTTCATCGATTACCATGGCTGGCGTTTTGAAGTGGTTGAGAAGGACGGACAACGGATTACCCGTGTAAAAATCAATCGTTTGCCGGAAGAAGAATAAGTAAAAGCTAATATAGTAAAGGCCGTCTGAAAATGTTCAGACGGCCTTTTTATTGATTCAATTTTAGTTGCCGTAATGTCCCGAGCCTAAGATTCGGTGTGAATGTGCGCCGGTTGCATGGTGGGGATTGCTTGGAACTTGATTGCACCAACAGGCGGCAAGCCAGGCGAAAGCGGCGGCTTCGACCCATTGCGGGTCAAGATGGAGCTTGGCTGTGCTGTGCAATTTGGTGTCGGGGGAAAACAGGGTTTCCAAGTCTTGCATCAAAACCGGATTGCGGATGCCGCCGCCGCAGATATAAAGATTATGAATTGCCGGAGCAGCTTGTTTAGTCGCATCAAAAATGGTTTGTGCAGTATAAAAGACCAATGTGCGTATCACATCTTCCGGCTTTTCATTACCTTTCAGACGGCCTTGAAGCCAGCTTAGAGAAAACAATTCTCGGCCTGTACTTTTCGGATAAGGGCGGCTGAAGTAAGGATGGTCGAGTAGGGAAGCGAGCAGGTCTGGGAGGACTTTGCCTTGTGCGGCTTTTTCCCCGTTTTTGTCGTAAGGCTGTCGCCAAATATGTTGCATCCATGCGTCCATCAACATATTGCCGGGGCCGGTATCGAAGCCGAAAGAAGGGCTGTCGGGTGGAAGAATGCTGATATTGGAAATGCCGCCAATGTTGAGTACGGCTCGGGTTTCATTCGCATCTTGAAACAGCGCTTCGTGAAAAGCGGGGACGAGGGGCGCACCTTGACCATTGCAGGCAAGGTCGCGGCTGCGGAAGTCGCCGACCGTGAAAATGCCGGTCAGCTCGGCTAAAAGCGAGAGGTTGACCAATTGAATGCTGTAACCGTATTCTGGCGCATGGCGGATGGTTTGTCCGTGGCAGCCGATCGCGGCAATGTTTTTGGCCGACAGGTTTTGTTCTGTCAATAGTTGTTGGACGGTTTGGGCGTATAGGTGGCTGAGTGTTTGCGCCAGGATATTGCTTCTGTGCAATTCATTTTCGCCTATGTCTTGCAGTGCCAATAATTCTTGGCGCAGGCCGTCTGAATAGGGTAGAAAGCTATGAGCAACGGCGCGTTGCCATTGCTTGCCCTGCATTTGAATCAGTACGGCATCGGCACCGTCCATGCTGGTTCCGGACATGATGCCGATATAGTATTGGGGTTGCATTTCGGTTACAGAAAGAGAAGGTAAAATGACATTTTAACGCCTTTTGACGTTTTTACGGGAATTTCGGCATTTAATGTAAATAGTTGGTGCAAGAAAGATTACAAAGAGGTTAAAATAACGCGACTCAACATGTTTTCCAAAAGGAAACTTTCCATGGCTCAAACTCAGTCGAGTGCGAACTTGAAGCTGATTAATACGGTTTTTGCCGCTATGCTTGTGAGCATGGTCGGCTATTTTATTTATTGGGGCTTGGGTTATACCCACTACAACCACTCCGGCCTGTTTATCCTTGCTACCTTTTTCGGCGTCTTTATGGCGTTTAATGTGGGTGGTAACGATATTGCCAACTCTTTCGGTACAAGTGTCGGCTCCGGCACATTGACCATTCCGCAAGCCTTGCTAATTGCGGCAGTATTTGAAGTCAGCGGCGCAGTGATCGCCGGCGGCGAGGTAACAGATACCATCCGTAAGGGTATTGTCGATTTGAATGGCATGCATCTTGATCCGATGCAGTTTGTCTTTATTATGATGTCTGCGCTTTTGGCTGCGGCATTGTGGCTGCTTTTTGCATCGCACAAAGGCCTGCCGGTTTCCACGACACATGCCATTATCGGCGGTATCGTCGGTAGCGCCTTGTGTATGGCGGCATTGAACGGTGTGGATTCCGTTGCGCTGATTCAATGGGACAAGTTGGGCGAAATTGCCTTGTCTTGGATATTGTCTCCGGTTTTGGGTGGCATCGTTTCCTATCTGTTGTTTTCACGAATTAAGAAAAACGTTTTAGACTACAACTCTTGGGCTGATAATACGCTCAAAGGCATCAAGCTGGAGAAGAAAGCCTATAAAGAAGAGCATCGCCTGTTTTTTGAAGCCTTAAGTGAATCTGAAAAAGTCGAATACGCCACCAAAATGGCGCATGATGCCCAAATCTATGATGAGCCGGACTTTGATCCTGCAGAATTGCAGTCTGAGTATTATCGTGGTCTGCACCGCTTTGACAGCCGTAAGGGTGAAGTAGATTCTTACAGAGCCCTGCATTCTTGGGTGCCGTTTATTGCTTCTGTCGGCGGTATGATGATTGCGGCCATGTTGATTTTCAAAGGTCTGAAAAATCTGCATTTGGGCATGAGCAATGTGAACAGCTTCCTGACCATTTTCATGATCGGTGCGGCTATTTGGATGGGTACGTTTGTATTTGCCAAAAGTTTAAAACGTAAAGATTTGGATAAATCGACCTTCCAAATGTTTTCATGGATGCAGGTATTTACCGCTTGCGGTTTCGCATTCAGCCATGGTGCAAACGATATTGCCAATGCGATTGGTCCGTTTGCCGCGATTATGGATGTGTTACGTACTAACAGCATTACTGCTCAAAACGCCGTACCGCCGATTGCCATGTTGACTTTCGGTATCGCTTTGATCGTCGGCTTATGGTTTGTCGGTAAAGAGGTGATTAAAACTGTAGGCACCAGCTTGGCAGAAATGCACCCTGCATCAGGTTTTTCTGCAGAACTTTCTGCCGCAGCCGTTGTGATGGCTGCATCATTTATGGGCTTGCCCGTTTCCAGTACCCATATCTTGGTGGGTGCAGTTTTGGGTATCGGCTTGGTTAACCGCAATGCCAACTGGAAATTGATGAAACCGATCGGCCTTGCTTGGGTGATTACCTTGCCTGCCGCTGCCGTTTTGTCTGTTGTCAGCTATTTGGTTTTACAAGCAGTGTTTTAATTGATTATTTGATTTAGAAAGGCCGTCTGAAAGATGTTTCAGACGGCCTTTATTTATGTTCATTAAGAGGAGATTTTAGTTTGTTATGAACAAACAAAGCTATTTTTAATCAGCCCACTATAAGGTTAAGGTAATAAAAAAGCCCCAATTCATAGACGTTAAAGATGTCGTATTGAATTTGGGGCTCTATTTATTTAGTGCAAGCCTTATCAGGCCGTCTGAACATTATTCAGCAACTTCATTGGTCTCAGCTTGAGCAGGAGCAGCTTCTGCTTCAGCGGTAGCCTTAGCGGCTTGACGTTCGGCTTGTGCAGCCAATGCCTGTTGAACGGCTGGGTGTTGTTGGGCGATGGTTTGTTCTTCTGCACTGACTTCGCCTTTGAAGCGGTTGTTCAAGTCAAAACGTTTGCCGCCGCGAGCCAGTGCTTTCAGATAGCGCGGACGGCGGCAGTGGTTGGCCAGTACGCGTGCAATCAGTGCAGGGTCGTATTGGGGCAGGGCGGCAACCAAGTCTTGGTCGATGCCGACGGCCAACGGTTTGAATCGTTTAAATACATCATATTTGCCGTAAATGTGGTCGGCAATCATGTCTGTCTGTTTTTTCTTGCTCATGGTTTGGACGGCAGATTTCAGCGCAGCGCCCAAAGCGGTTTCTTGTGCCATTGCGGTTGTATTCCTCTAATATAAATCCGTATTTTCGTCATACGGCAATAAGGTGCTATTGTAGTATAAAGACTGTGATTTGGCTAAATTTTTCTGAGAATATTCAGACGTAAACGGTTATTTTTCCAGTTTGGCAATGTCCGGTGTATTAACATGAACATCGGCATTTTGCGCACGATGGCGTAAGGCGTGGTCAATCAATACCAAGGCCAGCATGGCTTCAGCAATCGGAGCGGCGCGTAGGCCGACGCAGGGGTCGTGGCGGCCGTGTGTGGCAAGCTCGACAGGGTTGCCCTCTATATCAATGCTGCGACGCGGTGTAGCGATGGAACTGGTCGGTTTGATGGCAATATTCATATGAATGTCTTGTCCGGTGCTGATGCCGCCCAAGATGCCGCCTGAGTGGTTGGATAGAAAGCCTTGTGGCGTGAGCTCGTCGCCATGCTCGCTGCCGCGTTGCGTTACGCTATCAAAACCTGCACCGATTTCCACGCCTTTGACAGCATTGATGCCCATCATGGCGTAGGCAATTTCTGCATCGAGGCGGTCAAAAACCGGTTCTCCCAAGCCGACAGGGACGTTGGCTGCTTCGATATGAAGTTTTGCGCCGACAGAATCCAATGATTTGCGCACGCTGTCCATATAGTTTTCCAAGTCCTCAATTTGGCTTTGGTTTGCAGCAAAAAAAGGATTTTGGGAAATATATTCGTAACCTTCAAACTGGATTTCTTTTTCACCGACTTGGGTAACGTAGGCGGTAATTTCAGTACCGAATTTTTCTTTCAGCCATTTTTTTGCAACTGCTCCGGCTGCAACGCGGGCAGCGGTTTCACGGGCGGAACTTCTACCGCCGCCGCGATAGTCACGTGTACCGTATTTATGCCAGTAGGTGTAATCGGCATGTCCGGGGCGGAAACTGGTGGCAATATTGCCATAGTCTTTGCTGCGCTGGTCGGTATTGCGGATCAAGAGGGCGATGGGTGTACCGGTGGTTTTGCCTTCGAATACGCCGGAGAGGATTTCGACTTGGTCGGCTTCGCGGCGTTGGGTAACGTGGCGGCTGGTGCCGGGTTTGCGGCGGTCAAGATCAAGCTGGATATCTGCTTCGCTCAATTCTAATCCGGGCGGGCAGCCGTCAATGATGCAGCCCAAGCCTGCGCCGTGGCTTTCGCCGAAAGTGGTAACGGTAAAGATTTGTCCGAAGGTATTGCCTGCCATAGGGATACTCTTTTGAAATTGGGTTTGGAAATTTTTTACTTGTTTGGATAATTCTCAGGCCGTCTGAACGGTAAAACGAGAATCTTTGATTTCGTTTTTACACTTGTTCAGACGGCCTTTTGAGATGACTGCTTAGTTCAATTTACCGTGGCACTGTTTGTATTTCAGGCCGCTGCCGCAAGGGCAAGGATCGTTGCGGTGAACAATCAGGCCGTTTTGTGCAAGCGCTTCGGGGCTGAAGTCTGTGCCGTCTGGATCGAATGCTTCGGTAACCAAATCGGTTTGCGATTGACCGAGCAATTCTTCCATATCAGGCGCATCGGAGTGGACAGTCTGAACATCGCTGACGCTTTGTGCGGCAGTGTGGTCGTATTCGCTGTTGCGCTCGATTTGAACGGCGGTCAGCAAAGCGGCAATGTTTTGTTTGATGCCGCGCCACAGGTTTTCAAACATGGCGAAAGCTTCGCGTTTGTATTCCTGTTTCGGATTTTTCTGAGCATAGCTGCGCAGATGGATACCTTGGCGCAAGTAGTCCATGGCGGCGAGGTGTTCGCGCCATTGGTTGTCGATAACTTGCAGCATAACATTGCGTTCGAAGTCTGACATAGCCTGTTTGCCGACCAATTCAACTTTTTCGGCATACTCGTCTTCGATGCGCTTGATGAGGCGTTCTTTAATGTCTTGGTTGTCCAAAGTGCTGTCTTCTTTCAGCCAGCCTTTAATATCGACATGCAGGCGGAAATCGGCGGCAAGTTGGTGCTCCAGTGCCGGAATGTCCCATTGCTCTTCCATGCTGTCAGGCGGGATGTGGTAATCAACCAAGTCGCTGATAACGTCGGCACGGATTTCGCGGGTCAAATCGCTGACGTCTTTGCTGGTCAGGATTTCGTTGCGTTGATGGTAAATCACTTTACGTTGGTCGTTGGCTACGTCATCGTATTCCAAAACTTGTTTGCGCATATCGAAGTTGCGGCCTTCGACTTTACGTTGTGCGCCTTCGATTTGACGGGTCAGAAGGCCGTGTTCGATGGCGACGCCGCGTTCAGGTGCCAGGCGGTTGAGGATGGCGGCGGCACGGTCGAGTGCAAACAGGCGCAACAATGGGTCTTCAAACGACAGATAGAAACGGCTGGAGCCGGGGTCGCCCTGACGGCCCGCGCGACCGCGCAACTGGTTGTCGATACGGCGGCTTTCATGGCGTTCTGTACCGATAATGTGCAAACCGCCTGCGGCGACAACTTGGTCGTGTTCGGCTTGCCAACCGCTTTCAAGGGCGGAAATTTGCGCTTGTTTTTGCTGTTCGCTCAAGGTTTCATCGGCGTGGATGGCTTCGATTTGATGTTTGAGGTTGCCGCCCAAGACAATGTCGGTACCGCGGCCTGCCATGTTGGTGGCAACGGTAATCGCGCCGACTTTACCGGCTTGAGCGACAATTAATGCCTCGCGCTCGTGTTCTTTGGCGTTCAGAACGTTATGCGGCAGACCTGCTTCGTGTAATAAGCGGGAAACCAGTTCGGAGTTTTCGATGCTGGTTGTACCGACCAAAACCGGTTGACCGTTTTTGTGGCATTCGGCGATGTCTTTGACGACGGCTTCAAATTTTTCTTCGGCTGAACGGAAGATTTGGTCGTTGAAGTCTTTACGTTGTACAGGACGGTTGGTCGGGATGATGACGGTTTCGAGGTTGTAAATGCTTTGGAACTCGAAGGCTTCGGTGTCGGCCGTACCGGTCATGCCGGACAGTTTGCTGTACAGGCGGAAGTAGTTTTGGAAGGTAATGGACGCGAGCGTTTGGTTTTCGCGTTTGATTTCTACACCTTCTTTGGCTTCAACGGCTTGGTGCAAGCCTTCTGACCAGCGGCGGCCGGCCATCAGACGGCCTGTGAATTCGTCCACAATCACGATTTCGCCGTCTTGAATGACGTAATGTTGGTCTTTGTGGAACAGGGTGTGCGCGCGCAATGCAGCCATGAGGTGGTGCATCAGGGAAATATTGGCGGCAGAGTAGAGCGAATCGTTTTCCTGCAATAAGCCCATTTGGGTCAGGATTTGTTCGGCGTGTTCGTGACCGGCTTCGCTCAGGATAACTTGGTGTGCTTTTTCATCTACCCAGTAATCGCCTTCGCCTTCTTCGGTTTCTTGGCGGATAAGGTGGGCAGGAACAGCGTTCATCACGCGGTAGAGCTGGATGTTGTCATCCGCCTGGCCGGAAATAATCAGCGGCGTACGCGCTTCGTCAATCAGAATGGAATCCACTTCGTCGACAACGGCAAAGTTCAATTCGCGTTGAACTTTGTCGTATTGGTCGGTAACCATATTGTCGCGCAGGTAGTCGAAACCGAATTCGTTGTTTGTACCGTAAGTAATGTCGGCACCGTAAGCGGTTTGGCGTTCAAAAGGTTGCAAATCGGCGACGATCACGCCGACGTTCAAGCCTAAGAAGTTATACAACGGTTCCATAATGCCCGCGTCACGGGAGGCGAGGTAGTCGTTGACGGTAACGACGTGTACGCCTTTCCCTGACAATGCATTCAGGTAAACGGCAAGGGTGGCCACCAGAGTTTTACCTTCACCGGTACGCATTTCGGCGATTTTGCCGTTGTGCAGGACCATACCGCCGATCAGCTGTACATCGAAGTGGCGCATGCCCAATACACGGCTCGATGCTTCGCGGCAGACGGCAAAGGCTTCGACCAAAATGTCGTCCAAGCTTTGTCCGTCGGCGAGACGTTGTTTGAATTCGGCTGTTTTAGCTTGCAGTTCTGCATCGCTCAATGCCTGCATTTGTTTCTCAAGCGCGTTGATTTTGGCAACGGATTTACGATATTGTTTCAGCAGGCGGTCGTTGCGGCTGCCGAAGATTTTCTTAGCAATGTTTGTCAGCATGAATAATTCCTGCGCCTTGATATAATAGTGGGCGAAACTGGGATTTTAACACAAGCGCTTGTATAACGCGGTAATGCTGTTTGAAATAAAGGCGGTTTTGCTGTATTTCAATTGTAATTGTTTGGTTAATTCACTGAGAGGCCGTCTGAAACATATGGATTTAGCACAATTAGGCAAGCGCGATCATTTATTGGCGGGCTTGTTGCAACAATCGCAACAATGGCGGAAATTGGATGCAAAAATCAAAACGGTTTTGCCGGCCAACCTGCATCCGCATTTTCAGACGGCCTGCGTAGAAGACGGAAGATTGGTCTTGCTTGCTGCCAACAATATGGCTGCTTCGCGTTTGAAAATGATCCTGCCTGCCATGTTGCCCAAGTTGCAAACATTGCATGCAGGCGTCAGGGAAGTGGTGGTCAGGGTAGTCCCCAAGCCTCCGGTTCAGCCGAAAACCAATAGTTTGCGATTGAGCGAGGCAGCTTTAGACAGTTTCGATGAGGCGGCAGCTAAATTGGAAGGTAAACATCCCGAATTGGCGGCGGCATTGGCAGAATTGGTACGCAAGCACAGTCGTTAGAATTATGCCAGATGAGATTACGGTTAATAAATGTTAAAACTTATATCGTTCGGCTGATAGCATCTAATACTAAAGAAATACGACCTAAAAAGTATCTGTTTTCTTTTAGGTAAACTGATGTAAACTTGGCTTGAAACTTTGATTTCGTGTGAAGTTTGTAGCAAAATAACGCCTGAATTTCACATCACGCTATGCGGATAAATTTTAGTTTAGCGTTTGCCTTTTATTAATATATTCGTGTAGTGCTGTTAATAGAACTTAACAAAACTCTCATCATTAGGAGATACATCAATGAAAGCTTATCTGGCTCTGATTTCCGCTGCCGTTATCGGCTTGGCTGCATGCTCTCAAGAAGCTGCAAAACCTGCTGAAGCCCCTGCTGCTTCTGCCGCTTCCGAAGCTGCCCCTGCAGAAACTACTGCACCTGCTGATGCAGCTCCTGCTTCTGAAGCTGCTCCAGCCGACGCTGCTGCCGCTCCTGCTGCCGGCAACTGCGCGACTACTGTTGAAGCCAACGACGCTATGCAGTTCAACACTAAAGAAATCCAAGTAAGCAAAGCTTGTAAAGAATTCACCATCACCTTGAAACACACCGGTACCCAACCTAAAACCAGCATGGGCCACAACATCGTCATCGGTAAAGCTGAAGACATGGACGGTATTTTCAAAGACGGTGCCGGTGCTGCTGACACTGACTACGTTAAACCTGATGATGCACGCGTTGTTGCCCACACCAAACTGATCGGTGGTGGCGAAGAAGCTTCCCTGACTCTGGATCCTGCTAAATTGGCCGGCGGCGAATATAAATTTGCTTGTACCTTCCCAGGTCACGGCGCTTTGATGAACGGTAAAGTTACTTTGGTTGACTAATCCGCCTAAAGCTCGAAAACAGACAGCCTGCCTTGCGCAGGCTGTTTTGTTATAATCTGGAAACATTAATTTAAGAATAAATCCTATGAACCCGTTTGAAACCAAAAGCGTTACTTTTGCCGAACCCATTGAAATGCTGTACGCCTGCCACGGCAAAGTGCGCCGTTTCTGCAATCAGGTTGCCATGTTGTCGGACTATATTGCCGAAAATGGCTGCAATCAGGTTGTTTTGCAAACCATCCGCCAAATTGCCCAGTATTTCAACGTTGCCGCGCCGTTGCACCATGAAGATGAAGAAGAAAACTTCTTTCCGCTTTTATTGCAATATGCGCCACAAGCTCAAGAAAGCGTTGACGAGCTGTTGCGCCAACATGTCAGCCTGCATAGCAACTGGAACGGCGTAGCGGCTGAATTTGCCAAGCTTGAAGCGGACAACGCCTATATCCCTGATGCCGAAGCATTCAAACGTTTTGTCGCAGGATATGATGTTCATCTGGCGATTGAAGAGCCGCTGTTTGATATGGGCAAAACCTTTATCCCCAAAGAAAAATTGACCGAAATCGGTGAAATCATGGCCGCACGCCGCCGCAAATAAGGCCGTCTGAAATAATCGTCTCAAGGAAAACACTATGCTGACCCCAAAAAGTTGCGATTTGTTCAATATCCCTTTTTTCCAGTTTTCCCAGCTAAAAAAATACCAGCCTGAAAGCATTCCGCAAATCAAGGCAGACTATAAAGAAAACTGGCAGGTATGGCAGCAGCTGATCCAGCAGGTTGCCGCCGAATTGGGTGCGCCGTTTGCGCCGCCGCATATCGAACGCTGGTGTAACGGCTGGCAGGTGCGCGCTCATTTCTTTGCCTATTTTAAATACGAACAATATAAAAATTCCGCAGCGATTTTATCGATTTTGCTGAATCGCCGCCGTTTGAGCGTCAGCTTGGACTGGCACTGCTATAAAGCCGATGTTTCCCCCATCGCGCTGCCTGATTACAACCGCTGGCTGGATAATTTTGATACTGAAAAATACGCTTCATTCGATATGTGGCATGGTGCGGAAAGCGAATATGACGATTATCGTACCGTCGCCCAACAAAGCGACGGCGATAGAAAGCTTCGAGACGACAAAGATTTCTTCTGTATCGGGAAACACATCGAACGCGATGATTTGGGCAAGCAGGATGTCGCGAAATGGATAGTGGAAACAGTGGAAGACTTACTGCCGCTGTACGAAGCTTGTCATGGAAAATAACTCAGGACGCAGAAAGACAAATTGCCCATAATAAACTCAAGGCCGTCTGAAAATTATATTCAGAACGTTTCAGACGGCCTGTTTCTCAAAGTGAACAAATATGACCGAAACCCAATCCTTAGAGTTGGCCAAAGAGCTGATTTCCCGCCCGTCTGTTACGCCGGATGACCAAAACTGCCAACAACTGCTGGCCGAACGCCTGCAAAAAATCGGTTTTGCGGCTGAAGAACTTCATTTCGGCGACACCAAAAACATCTGGTTGCGACGCGGTACGAAAGCTCCCGTCGTCTGTTTTGCAGGGCATACCGACGTTGTACCGACAGGACCTGTTGAAAAATGGGATTCGCCTCCGTTTGAACCGACCGAGCGTGAAGGCCGTCTGTATGGTCGCGGCGCGGCGGATATGAAAACCAGCATTGCCTGTTTCGTTACCGCCTGCGAGCGTTTCGTTGCCGAACATCCCGACCACCAAGGCAGTATTGCGCTTCTGATTACTTCCGACGAAGAGGGAGATGCGCTGGACGGTACGACCAAAGTCGTCGATGTGTTGAAAGCGCGCGGAGAGTTGATTGATTACTGTATCGTCGGCGAACCGACTGCCGTAGATAAATTGGGTGATATGTTGAAAAACGGCCGCCGCGGCTCGTTGTCGGGCAACCTGACCGTCAAAGGCAAGCAAGGCCATATTGCCTATCCGCATTTGGCAATCAATCCCGTGCATACTTTTGCCCCGGCCTTGTTAGAGCTGACACAAGAAGTCTGGGACGAGGGCAACGAATACTTCCCGCCGACCAGTTTCCAAATTTCCAATATCAACGGCGGCACAGGCGCGACCAACGTGATTCCGGGCGAGCTGAACGTCAAATTCAATTTCCGCTTTTCTACCGAGTCTACCGAAGAAGGGCTGAAACAACGCGTTCACGCCATTTTGGACAAACACGGCGTGCAATACGATTTGCAGTGGTCTTGCTCAGGCCAACCGTTTTTAACTCAGGCCGGAAAGTTGACCGATGTGGCACGCGAAGCAATTGCCGAGATTTGTGGCGTTGAGGCCGAATTGTCCACCACCGGCGGTACTTCGGATGGACGCTTCATCAAAGCCATTGCCAAAGAACTCATCGAGTTAGGCCCGTCCAACGCGACCATCCACCAAATCAACGAAAACGTACGTTTGGAAGATATTCCGAAGCTGTCGGCAGTGTATGAGGGTATGTTGAAACGTTTGTTGAAGTGAAAAGGCCCGTAGGCTTTGAAAAACGATAGAGCAATATGATTCTTTGGCTCTTTTTGTTTTCTCTTAAGTTATCGATAATTGGACAAGGCAAAATATGATTACTCTGCCTTCTTTAAATGCGCTTCCATCAAAGTGGAATGAAATCCGCGAGCAGTTGGAAACCGACTTTTCTGCCGACCTCGAAGCCTTGCTGCACGAGCGGTTTACGGAACACGGAGCCAAGCAGTTTGAGCAGGATTTTATTGACTGTATCGGTTGTACGCCTGAGGAATATGTCCGTATCCGCCGAGCTATCCGACTGTTGGAAACGCGTTATCCGGATAGTTCGCACGAACTGACTGCGGCTGCGGTTGCCACGCCGTTGGGCGAGATGTTGGCGGTGTTCGGCGGTAAGGGTTTGTGTCTGCTGGAATTTGTCGGGCAGAAACATATGGAACAGGAAATCATGGCTGTCCAAAAAGCTTTGCGCGGGCAGTTTATTTTCCAAGAAAATGAGCAAACGCAACTTTTGCGCCAAGAATTGGATTTATACTTTCAAGGCCGTCTGAAAGTTTTTACTACGCCTTTGGAAACGATAGGTACAGCCTTCCAGCAGCAGGTGTGGGATGCGCTGCTGACCATTCCTTACGGCGAAACGCGCAGCTACAAGGAGCAGGCGCAGCAGTTGGGTAATCCTAAAGCCATTCGCGCCGTTGCCGCTGCAAACGGGCAGAACAAAGTGTCCATCCTGATTCCCTGCCACCGTGTCATCGGTAGCGACGGTAAACTGACTGGCTACGCAGGTGGCATGAGGCGCAAGAAGCTTCTATTGAATTTGGAACAAAATAGTTATCAAATGGAGCTATACTATTAGTAATAAATATGCCGTTAAAGGGAAATGTATGGAAGATAATCCTTCAAAAAAAATAAAGAAATTTTTATCTCCTGTCGAAATAGTTAAAGATGAAAAAGATGCTGTAAAGAACTTTTTAATGAGTTTAAAAACTACATCTGTTTGTCGATTTAATGCGGCAGAAAGAATTAGGACATTAAGTAAAGGTGCATTTGTAACTACGACAATTTTTTCTCTTGGGCTAATCTTAATTCCATTATTACAGATGATAGTGAGGAAAGAGGTATATGAGGCACAAACGTTATCAGTTATACAAATCTTCTTGGCTGTTTCTGTATTAGTATATTCAACTATAATTGGTACAGCTAAGTATGAGGTAAGAGCAAGTGATTTAGATAGGTGTGGGGTTGATTTAAAGAATATGATTCGTGAAATACGGTCTGAATTAAAGGATGAAAAAGATATTGATTTAAAAAAATATTCAGATCAATATCATGAAATTATAAAAAATTGCGAAAATCATAATCGATCAGATTTTAAAAAGGCGCAATTATATTTAACTGAATATTGGGAAATGCACTTTATATGCAGAAAATTATTTAGGCTAGAAATTTTTATTAAAAATTCATTACCTTATGTGCCTCAATTCTTGCTGGTAATATTGGAATTAATTTTTTTGTTGGATTTGCTTAGTATTACACAAATTCTTACGAAATATTTAAAAGTTGCCTAGAAAATTTATTTAAGAATATTAGAAAGTGAATTAATTGATGAACCTCAAAAACCGACATTTTTTGAAGCTGCTTGATTTCAGTCAAGACGAAATCCTGAATTATTTGAGTCTTGCTGCCGAACTTAAAGCTGCCAAAAAAGCAGGGTGCGAAGTGCAACGGATGAAGGGAAAAAACATCGCCCTGATTTTTGAGAAAACATCGACCCGTACCCGTTGCGCGTTTGAAGTCGCTGCACGCGACCAAGGGGCAGGGGTAACTTATCTGGAGCCGTCCGCCAGCCAAATCGGGCATAAGGAAAGCATTAAGGATACGGCGCGTGTTTTGGGGCGGATGTTTGACGGCATCGAGTATCGCGGCTTTGGACAGGATGTGGTGGAAGAGCTGGCCAAGTATGCAGGCGTGCCTGTGTTCAACGGTTTGACCAACGAGTTTCACCCGACCCAAATGCTTGCCGATGCGCTGACGATGCGCGAGCATAGCGACAAGCCTTTGAACCAAATTGCGTTTGCCTACGTCGGTGATGCGCGTTACAACATGGCCAATTCGTTGCTGGTGTTGGCTGCGAAACTGGGCATGGACGTGCGTATCGGTGCGCCGAAAAGTTTGTGGCCGTCTGAAAACATTATCGAGACGGTGCAGGCTGTTGCCAAAGAGACCGGCGGACGGATTTTGTTGACGGAGAATGTGAAAGAAGCCGTGAAAGGCGTGGATTTTATCCATACCGATGTGTGGGTCAGCATGGGCGAGCCTAAAGAGGCTTGGCAGGAACGTATCGATTTGCTGAAAGATTACCGAGTTACGCCCGCATTGATGGCGGCGGCAGAAAATCCGCAAGTCAAGTTTATGCATTGCCTGCCTGCTTTCCATAATCGCGAAACCAAAGTGGGCGAATGGATTTATGAGACGTTCGGTCTGAATGGTGTGGAAGTAACGGAAGAAGTCTTTGAAAGCGAAGCCAGCATCGTGTTTGATCAGGCAGAAAACCGGATGCACACGATTAAAGCGGTGATGGTAGCGGCATTAGGCGATTGATTGTTACGCTCAACATTGCTTACCGCTTCATTTAATAGAGATTAAATAAAGGCCGTCTGAAAGAAAGACTTTCAGACGGCCTTGTTGTTGGATTGGATTTATTGCCAAATCAGGATTTTGGGTTCGGGGGTTACTTGATAGCCTTCTTGACGCAATAGTTCGATTAAGCCTTTTTCGCTGGGTAAATGGGCAATGCCGACGGCAAAGAGGGTGCTTTGTTTGGCGGATTGCTTGCGGATTTTAGGCAGCCATGCCTGGTTGCGGCGGATCAGGAGGTCGTTTTTCAGCCAATCGGACATGGCTTTGGCGTACTTGGCATCAACACGTTTGAGGGTGCGTTGTTCGGTTTCTTCTAAAAGTGGGATGAGTTCTTCAAAGCGGCCGTCTGAATAGGCTTGATGGAGTTTTTTGACATCTTCGGTTTCTTCTTTATTGGTTTTAATGCTGGCTTTCAGAAAGTTGATCATGGTTTCTTCAGGCTGTGCTTTGAAGATTGCGGAAACTTCGTCCAAGCTTTCTAATGAACCACGCGGTTTGTTGATATTGACTGCTGCGTTGGTCAGCAACATATCTGCACCGGTTTCTGCACTATATCCTTGGGGAAATGCGCTGCCGGCAAAAACCAATGCTGCCCACGGGTGGAGTTTGTCGGCAATTTTGGCGATGGGTCGGCTTTCTTCATTTTGTGAATAGATTTCTTGTAAAAGACGGAAATCTGCTTTTCCAAGCTTGCGACTGAGCGGTTCGGTACTCATGACTTCTTTGAAGTATTTTTGATACATTTTTTTTGTTTCCGGACTGCTGTCCGGCAATGCGTCAACTTCTGTGGTCAGTTGGTCGGTGGATTGCAACAGTTTGACTGCATCGGAAGACAAGGTTTGATTGGTTCGTCCCATGTGAATGGTGCCGAGCAGATAGGAGTCTGGTTGGCCTTCTTTGCTGATTTTCCAAACATTGCTGGTTAGTTTAGGCTGCTGCCAGTTAAGTTCGGCAGGTTTGTTGTCGGTTGAGGTCGCAGCGGGTTTGCAGGCACCCAAGGCAAAGGCGGTCAATGGCACAAGCAGGCAGGCGAGCAGTTTTTTCATGTTTTTCCTTATTGTGGTGTGCGGTAGGCAAGGGCGATTTAGAAATCGAGCAGGTTTTGAACCGGATGTTCGCCCGTTTCGGGTTTTTCCATTTTGCGGTTGCGGATTTTGGCCTTCCTGAGGGATAGAAGGTGCATGACTTGATGCTTTTGGTTGTCGGTCATCTGGAGCCAGTACAAGCGCTCTTCCCGGCTGCGCAGGCAGCCTTTGCAATAACCTTTGGCATTGGCTTCGCAGACACCTATACAGGGACTGGGGATGGGGAAAAAATCGGGTTGTTCCATATTTTAAAAGCGTTTGAGATAAGGGACTGGACAAAGCAAAATTGCAGACTGCTTTCGCTTTCGTCTAAACACGACAAGTGTATCCGGTAGGATTCCTACCAATATCCAATTGAGTTGATCATTTTGATAAGTTTATATCTGCCACCCTAGGCATAAAAATCCTAAGAGAAACCATAAATATATCGCAGAAGAAGTCAGTATCTTCCCTATCGTCAGATTTTTCCAATAAAACCCAAGTAAGAATATTATAAAAATTAAAGGAATTCCAATATAAATATAATATTTAAGCGAACCTAATTCACTGAACACGTTTATAACAGAATAGAGACCGACAAATCCACCTGACCAAAAAACAATTATTGCTGGTCCTAAGAAAATGGCCGTTATTAAATGAGGGAGGAGTAAGATTTTTATCCATTCTTTATGTTTAATGTTCATTTTATATCTTGTACTGCAATGGTATCGTATCGATTCAAATAGGGGGAGCAAAATGTACAGTAAGGTCTCCAAGATCAATTACGGTATGTTTGGCAGAATCATGTTTTAATACAAATCTGGAGTTCCCCTATATTTTGATTTTCAGACGACCTATTTCAGCCCCAACGATCTGCATTTTATGACTTAATCAGTTTACGCAAAGACTGATTGTTGTATTTGATATCGGCAATCATTCGGTCGTATTGATGCATTCTACGGAGTGAGCGGGTAATCAGATAGACCGAGAAAATAATCAAACTGATGTTCATCAGACTGACCAGTACGAGCAAAGGCCAAACATCAACGGCTTCGTACCATTTCGATGTCGCAATCAGCGCACTGAAAATAGACAAAGGGAGTGCGAAAACGGCAATGCCCGTACGCATGATAGCAAGTGCCGTGCGTTTTTCAGCAAGGAGAAGCTGCACTTGATTGATGCTGAGGATATCGTTTTGCTGCTCGGTAATCATAGGATACGCGCCTATACAAATTAACTTTGAATCCTGATAAAGCGGGAAATATGGTTTTATGTTACCCGAAAATATTGAAAATAAAAACAAAGGTCGTCTGAAAATTTTCAGACGACCTTTTCTATCCCTATTTATACAGTTTGCGAGTATTTGGCTTTGGTTTCTTTATGGCGCAGATGGTAGTCGAACACCATGGCGATGTTGCGGATCAGGAAACGGCCCTTTGGCGTAACGGTCAGGCTGTGCGGTTTGAGACGAACCAGACCGAGGGTTTCTAGTTGCTTCATATCTTCCAGTTCGGCTGCAAAATAGCGGCTAAACGGAATGCCGAACACGCTTTCGTAAATTTGATAATCAAGCGAGAAGCGGCACATCAAATCCTGAATGATGTTGCGGCGCAAAATGTCGTCTTGATTAAGTTGGTAGCCGCGCATAATCGGCAGATGTCCGGCATCGAGTGCGGCGTAATAGGCATCGATGTCGCGCTCGTTTTGGGAGTAGGTGCTGCCGATTTTGCCGATAGAGGACACGCCGATCGCTACCAAATCGCAGTCGGCATAGGTTGAATAGCCTTGGAAGTTGCGTTGCAGGAAGCCTTCTTTGAGGGCGATGGAGAGTTCGTCGTCAGGTTTGGCAAAGTGGTCCATACCGATGAAAACGTAGCCGCGCTCGGTCAGGGTTTGAACGCAATATTGCAGCATATCGAGTTTTTCTTCGCTGCCGGGTACGACATTGGTGTCGATACGGCGTTGTGGTTTGAAGATATGCGGCAGGTGGGCGTAGTGGTAGAGGGCAAGGCGGTCGGGATCGAGGGACAAGACCGTGTCGATGGTGGTCTTGATGCTTTCAGTGTTTTGGTGTGGCAGGCCGTAAATTAAATCGACGCTGACCGATTTAAACCCGGCTTCACGCGCGGCATCAATCACTTCTTTGGTTTCTTCGTAGCTTTGAATACGGTTGACGGCTTCCTGTACTTTAGGGTCAAAGTCTTGAATACCGACACTCATGCGGTTGAAACCAAGTTTGCCCAGTTTGAGGACGGTTTCGCGGCTGACTTTGCGCGGGTCGATTTCGATGGAGTATTCGCCGTTGGGAATCAGCTGAAAGTATTTACGAATCATGTCGAAGACGCGTTCGAGTTGGTCGTCGCTCAGGAATGTGGGCGTGCCGCCGCCGAAGTGGAGCTGCGCGAGCTGGTGTCTTCCGCCTAAATGAGGTGCCAGCAATTCCATTTCTTTTTCCAGATACTGGATATAGGCATCGGCACGGCTTTTGTCTTTGGTAATGATTTTGTTGCAGCCGCAGTAGTAGCAGATGGTATTGCAGAAGGGGATGTGGATGTAGAGCGAAAGGGGTTTGTTGAGCGCTCCCGTATTGCGCAGGCTTAAAGCTTGGATATATTCGGCTTCTTTAAAGCCTTCATGGAAGCGATCGGCAGTTGGGTAGGATGTATAACGGGGACCGCTTGATGGCAAACTGGCAATCAATTCACGATCGAATTCCGGTAATTCGTTGTTTGTGTTGGTATTATTTGAGATGGGGATGATTTTCATGGTTGGGCTTGTAGTATAAAGTAGGGAAATTAGGGAAAATTTTAGTCAAAATTTCGATAGTTTGGTAGAATGCCTGATAATGATATGCCAACTTTGACTTGGGTCAATAGTTATTCGGCTTCATCAGGGATTTATAGAACTATGCAGATTAAGGGTGCGTTATGGCCACACACAATGCAACACATCAAATGAAAACCTTGTGTTCCACATGTTCTTTACGCGAGCTGTGTTTGCCTGTCGGACTGATGCCTAACGAATTTTCACAATTGGACGCGGTTATTCGTCAAAGCCGCCGTCTGAAAAAAGGTGAATACCTGTTCCGTGCCGGCGAGCCGTTTACCTCTTTGTTTGCCATCCGTGCGGGCTTCTTTAAGACAACAGTCGCCAGCCAAGATGGACGAGATCAGGTAACCGGCTTTTTTATGTCGGGCGAGCTGATCGGTATGGATGGGATTTGTTCCCATATTCACAGCTGTGATGCTGTGGCTTTGGAAGACAGCGAGGTATGCGAGCTTCCGTTTACTCATATTGAGGAACTCGGTCAGGATATTCCCAGCCTCCGCTCCCACTTTTTCCGCTTGATGAGCCGCGAAATTGTCCGAGATCAGGGCGTTATGTTGCTTTTGGGCAATATGCGCGCTGAAGAGCGATTGGCGGCATTCTTGCTCAACTTGTCCCAGCGTCTCTATTCACGAGGTTTTGCCGCCAATGATTTTATCTTGCGGATGTCGCGTGAGGAAATCGGCAGCTATTTGGGGCTGAAACTGGAAACAGTCAGCCGCACCTTGTCTAAATTCCATCATGAAGGCTTGATTTCTGTTGAACACAAGCACATCAAAATCTTAGATGCGACAACCTTGAAGAAAATGGTTTCTGGTTGTTCGCATGCTATCTGAATCTTAGGCCGTCTGAAATATTTCAGACGGCCTTTTTAACAAGAATTAAAGAATAATTGTTAAGTTACGCAAGTTATAGTTAGATGTTAAATTGAAAAATCTTCAACAACCGGCGTGTACAGAATGCGGTCAACTGCTTCACGGGTCAGTTTCGGAGCGAACATCTGTATAAAATCATAGGTATAGCCACGCAGGTAGGTGTCGGTGCGTAAGGCTATCCAAGTGGGCGACGGCTCAAATAAGTGCGCCGCGTCTATCAGCTGCAAATCTTGATCGACAACGGGATCGTACGCCATTTTGGCCATCAAACCCACTCCTAAGCCTAAGCGTACATACGTTTTCAATACATCCGTATCGGCAGCCGATAAAGCAACATCAGGTTGCTCGATATGCGCTTTATTAAAGGTACGCGCAATACTGCTGCCGGAGTTGAACGCAAATTCGTAAGTAACCAGCGGAAAAGAAGCCAAATCTTCAAGGCTTAAAGGATTGCGGCAGTCCAAAAGAGGGTGGTCGTGCGGAACAATGACGGCATGATTCCATTCATAGCAGGGTAGTTTGCCTAACTCGGGATGATCGTCAATGCGTTCGGTAATAATTGCCAAATCTGCTTCTCCGCTGCTGACCATTTGGGCAATAGCGGAAGGGCTGCCTTGTTTGATGGTCAAATTGACCTTAGGGTAGTTTTTCACAAATTCTGCAACGATTTTAGGCAATGCATAACGCGCCTGGGTGTGCGTCGTGGCAATAGTCAGAGAGCCGCTGTCATGATCGGTAAATTCGCTGCCGATATTTTTAATGTTCTGCACATCGCGCAAAATCCGTTCCGAAATCTCTAACACGGCTTTGCCCGGTTGCGAAACGGAAACCACACGCTTGCCACTGCGGATAAAAATTTGGATACCCAATTCTTCTTCAAGCAGGCGGATTTGTTTGGAAATGCCGGGCTGGGATGTAAAAAGCGCATCGGCAGCCTCGGAAACATTCAGATTGTGCCGGTAAACTTCAAGGGCGTAACGTAATTGTTGCAGTTTCATGGTGGCAGTATCGGATACGTTGTTATTGTGGATTTTGTGCGACAAACGGTCTGTAATTTAACATATTTTGCCCGGTTTTGCCCTGAGTTTTGAAAATGGTTGTTTTTAATGAAAATATCTTTTAATGATATGAAAACAGGAAATCTGTGAATGAAAGGGGAATGAAGTTTTGTTGTTTTTGTACAACTTTGGGCGGGTGAATTGGCTGATTTTGCCCTAAATTAATGACACAAGATTGATTTTTCGGCATGATTAACTACTAGGAAGCAGGCACTTCATAATTGTTTGAAGGCATCGAGTATTGACAGTTTGCCTTGCGCTTCTTTATAGTGCAACCTGATATATCCGATTTGCCGCTGTTTTGATACTGCGGCCTGTATATTGGTACTTTGCAGCGGTTGCTTTCCTAGTCCGCCGCATAACAATTTGATGAGGGAATAAAATGACCAAACAGCTGAAATTAAGCGCATTGTTCGTTGCCTTGGTTGCCTCTGGCACCGCAATGGCCAGCGAAGCGCATACCAAACACGGTTACACCGTAAGCAGCCAATCTCAAGAAATCGTCCGTAACAACTACGGCGAATGCTGGAAAAACAGCTACTTCGACAAAGCTACCCAAGGCCGTGTTGAATGTGGTGACCGCGAAGCAGTTGCTCCTGTACAACAAGCTCCTGAGTATGTTGATGAAACTGTTTCTCTGTCTACTAAAACTCTGTTCGGCTTCGACAAAGATAACCTGCGTCCTGAAGCTCAAGAAAACCTGGACGCTTTGGCCCAACGCCTGAGCAACGAAAGCGTACAAACTGTACGTGTTGAAGGTCACACTGACTTCATGGGTTCTGAGCAATACAACCAAGCTCTGTCTGAGCGTCGTGCTAACGTAGTTGCTAACTATTTGGTAGGTCATGGCGTTGCTTCTAGCAAAATCTCTGCAGTAGGTCTGGGCGAGTCTCAAGCTCAAATGACTGCTACTTGTGAAGCTGAAGTTGCTAAACTGGGTAAAAAAGTTTCTAAAGCTAAGAAACGTGCTGCCCTTATCGCTTGTATCGAACCTGACCGTCGCGTTGATGTTAAAATCCGCAGCGTTGTTACTCGTCAAGTTGCTCCAGGCCAAACTATCGAAGGTCAAGGCGAATTGCCTGCTACTGATGAAGGTTGGATCCCAGCTCCTTACAATGGCGTTCACGGTTACGCTAAACCTTAATCGGTTTGTGAAAAATGCCCTGCAATATGCAGGGCATTTTTTTATGGTTTATATTTGAAGAGTCGGGGGAGTTCATGATTCAAAATAAAAGGCCGTCTGAAAGACTTCTTTTCAGACGGCCTTTTATTGAGACAGATTAGTTTGGTTTGGGCCATTTCCATACGCAGATGGCTGCCAGTATGGTACAAATCAAAAAGAGGATACTGGATAAGCCGTGCCAAACGCCGAATGTTCCGCCTACTAGGGACAGTAGCCAGTTATCCAGACCGTACTTGTGTGCCTCGATAACCGGCGTAACTAAAAGATGGTTGCAGGCTAAGAGTAGCCAAAGTACCAAAATCCACCAAGAAAGTGAGGCCAGTTGCCGTCTGAAAAAGGCATAGGCTGCGCCAAAAATTACTAAGCCACATAGTGCTGTAATGGCAAACAAAATACCGGCAATTTCTCCTGCCTGCATTTTAGGTAGGAGGCGGAACAGGATAGGGGCGGTAACATAGCCTGCTGTCAGCTGCATACCGAGCCATATAGCGGCAGCGGTTTGGGTAATTTTGTACAGTAGATTCATTATGTTTCTCCTGGGAATATTTCACTTTTTCTATTATGGTATTTTTAGATACAACAAAAGGCCGTCTGAAAATGTTTTCAGACGGCCTTTTGTTTATTTAAATATATTGCACGGCAATGATGTCATATTCACGTACGCCGCCGGGTGCTTGAACTTCTGCAACGTCGCCTTCTTCTTTGCCGATCAGGGCGCGGGCAATGGGGGAGCCAACGTAGATTTTGCGTTCTTTGATGTCTGCTTCATCTTCACCGACGATTTGGTAGGTAACTTGTTCTTCAGTTTCCAAATCTTCCAGTGTCACAGTTGTGCCGAATACGATTTTGCCTTCTGCATGGATTTCGGCAGGGTTGATGATGTGCGCCATAGAGAGTTTGTGTTCCAACTCGGCGATGCGGCCTTCGATAAAGCCTTGACGCTCTTTGGCGGCTTCGTATTCTGCGTTTTCAGACAAGTCGCCGTGTGAACGTGCTTCGGCGATGGCTTCGATGACTTCTGGGCGTGCTACGCTTTTGAGGTGTTGAAGTTCTTGTTTCAACAATTCTGCACCACGGACGGTCAAAGGGATTTTTTGCATTGAGTTCTCCATGAAAGCATGATAATGCTTTTAAAATTTTATCCGGCCACGCGCGGTAGCCGGATTGGAAATAAAAATACAAGCCGCCAAAGCTTGGCGGCTTGATGAATAAATAAGTAATGCCTGTATTCTACCAAATTCTGCCGAAACCGCAATGATTAAAACGGATTTTCAGTAAAGTGTTGTTTTCTGTCTATTTTGTTTTTTCAGACGGCCTGAAAACTAAATATTGAAGTATTTCAAAGCTGCACTGGAAAAACGGTTTCTTAAATGAATGTTTTTGATTAAAATACCTGTTGCTAATTCGTAGTGATTAGTCTGCTTTAACTATATGAAGAGAAAATATGGAAACAAAACCAACTTCCCAAAATGAACAACAGGCTAACCGCCGTTATTTGACTGTTTGGCGATGGCATTTTTATGCCGGACTTTTGGTTGCGCCGTTTTTAACCCTGCTGGCTGTTACAGGGTTGGGAATGCTGCTATTCGCCAATATTACCGGTAAAGAAGGCGAACGCATACATATTACGCCGCAGGCAGTGGTGCAGCCTTTGTCGGCTCAGGCTGAGGCCGCCAGACAGTTTGTGAATCCGGAAACTGCTTCTGTAGTGCAGTATATTGCGCCACGCGCAGATGATATGGTTGCCGTATTCCGCGTGAACAATGACGATAAAGCTACTATGGTTGCCGTTGATCCCTATACGGCAAAAGTTGTGAATACGATGCCGCGCAGTCAAGGCTGGTATCACACGATGGACGAAATCCACGGCGATATGATGATCGGCCCGGTGGGCGACTATCTGCTAGAAACTGCCGCGTCGCTGACCATCCTGATGATAATCACGGGGATTTATTTGTGGTGGGCGAAACAGCGCAGCCTGAAATCCATGCTTGTGCCGAAAGCAGGCAAAGGACGCACATGGTGGCGTAGCATGCACGGAGCATTTGGTTCTTGGGTTTCTTTGATTTTGTTGCTGTTCTGTCTGTCAGGTATTGCTTGGGCAGGTATTTGGGGGGGTAAAGCGGTTCAGGCGTGGAGCCAATTTCCTGCGGGTAAATGGGGCGTCGAGCCGAATCCTGTATCTTCCGTACCAACCCATGGTGATGTGCTGAACGACGGTAAATCTAAAGAAGTGCCATGGATTTTGGAGTTAACGCCTATGCCGGTTTCCGGTACGACAATGGGTAAAAACGGCATTAATCCAAGCGAGCCGATGACTTTGGAGACGGTTGACCGCTTTGCACGTGAAATTGGCTTTAAAGGCCGTTATCAGCTCAATTTACCCAAAGGTGAGACCGGTGTATGGACGTTGTCGCAAGACTCAATGAGTTACGATATGATTAGTCCGACCGCTGACCGCACAGTACACATCGATCAATACAGCGGTAAAATTCTGGCTGATATTCATTTCGACGATTACAACTGGTTTGGTAAATTCATGGCGGCAAGCATTGCTTTGCATATGGGTACATTGGGCTGGTGGAGCGTATTGGCAAATGTCTTGTTCTGTCTGGCGATTATCTTTATCTGTGTCAGCGGCTGTGTAATGTGGTGGAAACGCCGTCCTTCGGAAGCACGTGGTTTGGTTCCTCCGGCGCAGAAAATCAAATTGCCGGTATGGTGGGCAATGGCTGTGCCGCTTTTGATTTTGGCTGTGATTTTCCCAACAGCCATTGCTGCAATCGCTGTTATTTGGATTTTGGATACACTGTTGTTGTCGCGTATCCCGGCATTGGCAAGATGGTTTAAATAACCGCCCGATGTGATTAAAGGCCGTCTGAATCTTTTGTTTCAGACGGCCTTTTGTATAAAGGTTAAAAGAGGTAGGGGAATTATGATTCTGTTTAAGTCTATGCGCGAGATGTGTATTGTGATTGGCTTGCAGGATTGTGTAAGAAAGACGAGGAGATCTTGTATAAAAACAAAAAACCCACTTCATTGAAGTGGGTTTTTGATGAAAGCTATTAACCTTTGCGAGCAGGCAATTTTTCTTTAATGCGAGCTGCTTTACCGGTCAGGCCGCGCAAGTAGTACAGTTTGGCGCGACGTACGTCACCACGGCGTTTAACTTCGATTTTTTCTACGGTAGGAGAGTACAGTTGGAAAGTACGTTCTACACCTTCGCCGCTAGAGATTTTGCGAACGATGAAGTTGCTGTTCAGGCCACGGTTGCGGCGAGCGATAACAACACCTTCGTATGCTTGCAGACGGCTGCGAGAACCCTCAACTACGCGTACAGATACGACAACGGTGTCGCCTGGAGCGAATTCAGGGATTTCTTTGTTCAGGCGAGCGATTTCTTCTTGCTCTAATTGTTGAATCAAGTTCATTTGTTTTTCCTAAGTTATGATTGGATTTCCTGTTGCTCTTGCAAGATTTCTTTCAAGAGGCGGGATTCCTTTGGGATTAAACTGCGCTTTTCCAATAAATCAGGTCGGCGCTCTAAAGTGCGTCGCAGCGATTGTTTCAATCGCCACTCGGCAATCAAGCCATGATTTCCTGAGCGTAAGACCTCGGGAACCATCATGCCTTGGAATTCTACGGGTTTGGTGTAATGAGGACAGTCTAAAAGGCCGTCTGAAAACGAGTCTTGTTCGGCTGACTGTATATCGCCCAATACACCCGGAACCAATCTTAAGACGGCATCCATCAACATCATGGCGGGTAATTCACCGCCCGAGACGACAAAGTCGCCAATGCTGATTTCTTCGTCCACACTGCTTTGCAGCAGTCTTTCATCTATGCCTTCATAGCGTCCGCATAGAAGAATAAGATGGGACAGTTCGGCAAGTTCTGCAGCTTTTTTATGTGTCAGCGGCTGACCTTGCGGACTGAGATAAATTACTTTGGCAGGTTTTTGCGAGTTTGCTTTGGCTTCTTCGATTGCCGCTTGAAGCGGCGGCGCCATCATAATCATTCCCGGACCACCTCCGAAGGGGCGATCATCGATATAGCCAAGTTTGTTGTCGGCAAATTTTCGGGGATTGATGGCTTGAAACTGCCAAAGATTTTGTTTTCTTGCTCTGCCTGTAACGCCGTATTCGACAATGCTGTCGAACATCTCCGGGAAAATGGTGATGGCTTGAATCAGCATCAGTAGTCCAAACCCCAGTCGGCGATAATGGTTTTGCTGTCGGTATCGACAGATTCGATATAGTTGGAGACAAAGGGAATCAGGATTTGTCCGTGTTCGCCTTTAATCATCAAAACATCATTTGCACCGGTTTCCATCAGGTTGCTGACTTTGCCGAGGACGATGTTTTCTTTGTTGATGACGGTCATGCCGACTAAATCTGCCCAGTAGTATTCGTCTTCCTCAGTAGGGGCGAATGACTCTCTGGGGATTTCGATGGTATAGCCGCGCAAGGCAAATGCTTGGTCGCGATCGTCTATACCTTCAAATTTGACCTGAAGTTCGCCATTGACAATTTTACCTGCCTCAAGCACAACATTCAGGGTTTTGCCATCCTTGCACAACTGCCACTCGGGGTAGTCCAGCAGGCTGTCGGTATATTCGGTATTGGCGGCAATTTTAAGCCAGCCTTTAATGCCGAATACGCCTTTGATGTAGCCCATGGCTACCCGTTTTTGAGTGTCTGTCATGGTCGTTTCGGCTGATTAAGCAGCGATTTTTTGCTCTTTAATCAGTTTGGCAACTGCGTCGCTAACTTTCGCGCCTTGAGCAACCCAGTGGTTGATGCGGTCTGCGTCGAAACGTACGCGTTCTTGTTTTTCGTTGGCAACGGGGTTGTAGAAACCTACGCGCTCGATGAAGCGGCCGTCACGACGGTTGCGAGAGTCAGTTACGACTACGTTGAAGAAAGGGCGGTGTTTTGAGCCGCCGCGAGCCAAACGGATAACTACCATTTTGAGTCCTTTTGAAAAATGCGGATATATAGAAACCGCTAATTTTAGGATATTTCACACGGGTTATGCAAGTTTTTATTTGTTTTTGTTGCTGTTTTGCCATTCGTTCAAATCGAGGCTGGCTTGATACAGGCCGCGGTCGGTTTCCGATGGGGTGACGGTAAATCCTGATTTTTCAGCGAGTTTGAGCATCGGTGCGTTTTCTTTGAGGATTTCCGCATTCATGGTTTGGTAACCTTGCTGTGTGGCAGTTTGGATAATCAGGCTCATCATTTTGCCGGCCAAGCCGGTTTTGCGTGCTTCTGGCGCCAAAGTAATGCCGAACTCGCACTCATTGCGATTGATGCGGCTGTAGCGGCTGACTGCGACGATACGGCCGTCTGAAGCGAAGGCTGCCCACGCGCATTCGGTATGGAAATCGGGACGGGTCAGCCGTGCGAGTGTGGGCAGTGGCAACTCGTTGGTATGGGTCATGAAGCGCGTATAGCGGTCGGCCGCAGGTAATTGGCGGACAAATTTTTGTTTGGCTTCGGCATCTTCAGGCTCTAGTGCGCGGATGTGCAGTGTGTTGCCGTCGGGCAGGGTAAAGGTATCGGTTTGGCTCGGATAGGGTGCGAGTACGTTTTGTATCTCGGGCGTTTCGATTTTAGGGTGCAGTAGTTCGGAAGCGGCTTCGCCGGTGTTGCGTAGGAATTCAGCTGCGGCAGGATTTTTTTGTTGGAGGTAGGCGGCGGCGCTTTGCATTTTGGCGGCGGCCTGTTCCAATGTTTGGACGGCTTTTTTTGGGATTTTGGTTGTTGGTGCAACAGGTTTTTCCACGATTTTGGGAATAATGGTACTGCTGTATTGGTTGCCGTTGTAGTTGAGGATAATGTCGCCGATATGTTGGTCGTTGTGGATAAGCGTGTTTAGGGAATGCAGGAATTGATTGAGAACGGAAGTGTTGTCGAGTTCTGCAAACTGGCTTAAACGCTGGATATCGAGCGTGGTAAAGGGAGGTAATGCGGCTTCGGTTTGACCGTTGTAATGGGCGGTAAGGATGTTGCCGTAAATGGCATGACGGCTGAACCGGAATTGGACGGCATTGTGTTTTTGGGTTTGGCACGGAGGCAGGTATAGGGCTTCCGCCATCAGTTCGGTTTGGCCGGATGCAATGGCTTTATCGATATTTTTGCTTTTAGGTGTTTTCAGACGGCCTGTTTTGGCTGGTGCAGGGGTATTTTGCACCTGTTGCAAATAGGCGGTTTGATTGCGGAAATAAAGTGTCAGTAAGGCTTCTTCCGGCGTGTTAAACCGAGTCAGGCCGTCTGAAAAACGATAGCTGACGAGAATGGGCTTGCTGGTTTTTTGTGCCAAATTATCCAGAGTTTGATGAATGCTGTACGCATCCGGCGTATCTGGCGAAATAATGCCGAGCAGGGCTTGAGTATGTGGATTTTGTAATTGTTCGAGTGCCAAGCGGTGGATGCGTGCAGGCGTAGGGCTGCTGCCGATGCAGCCTTGTCGGATGGATGGTACATCGGTTGGGAGGTCGAGGGTCAATTCGCAGGTATCGGCGGTAGTGCGCAGCCATTCTATCGGTGTGTCGGACAGAATGGTGGGATTAGTAATGACGGGAATGCTGGAAAGGTGGGCTTTTAGGGCTGCTTCCAGTTCGGAGGTGTTGAATACCAGTTGGAAATTGCAATGGCGGCTGAGGCTGCGCAGGATGGCTTTGTCTGTGTTGTCGGTGTAGTGTGTGGACAACAGGATAAGCGGAGTGTGGCGTGTAAAGTGGCGGATGGCACTGAACAGCTCGCGTTGGTTTTCGGCCGGATTGTAGTGGGTAACGGCAACTTTGGTATGGCGGTTGTGGCCGAAGCGGTTGAGCCAGTCGGCGGATGTGGTGGGGCTTAGGTCATAGTTGAGGCTGATGTGGCGTGATACGCCTTGGTGCAGCGTGTTCAGCAGGTGGTTGATGTTGCGGCTGACGGTGCTGTGGCCGGTCAGTAAAGCGATATGGCCGGCCGGATAGTCGGCTTGGGTGCCGATGTTGAGGTTGAGCGAGGGGAGTTGGATGCCTGCGCTATTGCACGCGCTGATGTTTAATTCGTCGCCGTGATGTTTTTGAATGATGGAACGGGCGTTTTTACAGGATTCGGGTGGTAGGTTTTCCCAATCTTGAATCAGGATAATGTGGCGCAGGTCTTTTTTACGGCAGGCTTTGAACAGCGAGTCGTAATGGTCGGGCGGGATAACGGCAACAACCAAATCGGCTTGGCCCGGGATTTTGCTGAGGCTGGAGTAGGAGGGAATGCCTGCGACACTGCTGTGTCGAAGATTGACGGGGGTGATTTTGCCTTGATATGAGGAACCGAGCAGGTGGCTGAAAATGCGTTCGCCAAGGCTTTGCGGACGTTCGCTGGCGCCGACGAGGATGATGTGTTCAGGCATGAAGAAGTAGCCGGTTTGGACGGTTGCACTCATGATGGTTCCTTATTTGTGTTTTTGGCCGTCTGAAAAGTTTCAGACGGCCTTATTTTTAGACTTCTTTTTTGTCTCCGGCTTTCTTTTTAGGAAGGATAAAACGCATCCTCAGGCCGTTGGGTTTGACATTTTCAGCAATGATTTTACCGCAGTGCTGTTCCATAATGTGTTGCGTCAAGGCAAGCCCTAAACCTGTACCGGGCTTGTGCGCGCTGGAGTCGGCGCGATAAAAGGCAGTGAAAATATGCGGAAGCTGCATTTCATCTACGCCAGGCCCGTTGTCGGTAACATCGATAATCCAGTTTTTGCCGTCTTGTCCGATATGGGTTTGAATGGTGCTGCCTTCCGGACTGTAATTGATGGCGTTGCGGATCACGTTGTCAAAGGCGCGGTATAGATAGCCTTCGTTGGCGCTGACTACGGCATTTTCAGGAATTTTTGGGTCAATACTCAGGGTAACGCTTTGGTTGTTTTGGTGGGCAATGCTTTGGTTGTCCTCAATCAAGTTAGTCAGGAAAGGAACGAGTTTGAGGTTTTCTTTTTCCAAAGGGATATTGGAAGTTTCCAAGCGAGAGAGGGTCAACAATTCTCCGACCAAAGTATCCATGCGCACCAGTTCGCCTTCGAGTCGCTTGAGGTATTGCTCTTGTTTTTGCGGCTGGGATTGAATCAGGCCGACAATCGCCTGCATACGCGCTAGCGGCGAGCGCATTTCATGAGAAACGTGGTGGAGCAGGTGGCGCTCTTTGGCAACAAGTTTTTCAAGTTTCTCGGCCATTTTGTCGAACTGTACGGCAAGGTGGGACAATTCGTCGTCACGGTCGTCAACTTGTTGGGAAATGCGGGTCTCAAGTTCTCCGTTGGCTACTCTGTCCATGCCGCCTCCCAAAATTTTAATAGGCTTGGTAATGTTGTTGGCAAGGATGTATGCCATCAAGAGCCCCACAACGATGATAAAAGACAGAATGATAAATTCGTGCCAAATAGGCGAAAGCGGCAAGCCGGGAATGAAGAGCGGGCTAGGGAGGCGTTGGGCTTGATGATTGTCCCAGCCTTTAATAAAGAAGAGGTATTCTTCGCCGAAACGGTCGTATTCGATGTGTGCCAAATCAGATTCGGGGTTGTTGATGGCAAAGATACGGGCGCGCTCAATGGAGAGGCTGTCGATGTTTCGGCCTAAAATATCTTTTTTATCGTCGCCGGTAATGACATAAACGGCATTGGAAACCGGATTGTTTTTCCATTCGGAAAGAATTTCGCGCGCACCGCTGTCTCCACGTGAGTTGAATGCGGAAATGATGCTGCTCATCAATGTGGTTTCGATGGTGCGGCGTTGGTTGAATTGGTTTTCGGCAAGGGTGTTTTGTACCAGCCAAAATGAAAAACTCGCCACAAAGATTGCGCAGACGATGACTGCGCAAAATGTGGCGAAGATGCGTTGAAACAGTTTCATTGATCTGTTTAATCTTTAATTTTTAACAAACAGGTAGCCTAAGCCGCGTACAGTTTGAATCAGGGAAGCATCGCCCAATTTGTGGCGGATGCTGGAGATGTGTACGTCGATGCTGCGGTCAAATTTAGCCAGTTTGCGGTCGAGTGCCTCGATAGACAGGGTCTCTTTGCTGACAACTTGTCCGGCATGGCGCATCAAAACTTCGAGCAGATTGAACTCGGTGCTGGTCAATTCAAGCGGAATGTCTTTGATGCTGGCTTGGCGTTTGGCAGGGTAGAGGACAACGTCGCTGACAGAAATGCTGTTCGGCGCGTTGTTTTGTTCGTTGCTGTGTTGTGCGCGGCGCAAGATGGCGTTGATACGTGCCAAGAGTTCGCGCGGTGTGCATGGTTTCGGCACATAATCGTCCGCACCCATTTCCAAACCGATAATACGGTCGATGTCGTCACCTTTTGCAGTCAGCATGATGATGGGCACAGTGCTTTGGGTGCGTACGTTTTTCAGAACGTCCAAACCGTTCATTTTAGGCATCATGGAGTCTAATACGACGACATCGTATTGTCCGGTCAGAATTTCTTGAACGCCGGCTTCGCCGTCAGGAACGCTGTGGACGTTGAGGCCTTCGGCAGTCAGGTATTCGGTCAGTAATTCGGTCAAGAGGGCATCGTCATCTACGAGTAATACGCGACTCATGGAATTTCCTTTTCGTGATTGTATGCGCCGTGGCACTAAATAGGCGGTGCGGCGATTAAAATAGAGTTGTGTTCAATCTTAACATGCAATCTGCTTTTGTTGATAGCGTAATTTTCTGTGCTTTTGCGCTTTTTTGCATAGAAACTTGTCGCTCTTTACATTTTCAGACGGCCTGTAAGGACAAACTGACAATTGAGTGTGTTTTGTTTAGGGTTTGTCACATGATTTGGCAGTTTGGTGTTTCGGTGCATTGATGAAATCTTTGCAATCGGACAAAAGTTTGGGCAGCAGAGGGGCGAATACCGGATGGCTGCGTATTTTGTCGGCGTAGAAATACATCATATAGGGGTAATAATATTGCACTGCCTGCATCCATTGCGCACCTTCTTCTTTCTTGCCTTGTCGGTAGAGGTAGAGGCCGACTTGATAGGCGCTGGAGTAGGGGCGGTAGGTTAGGGCTTTGAGTGCGGCTTCTTCTGCCCACGGGCGGATGTAGGCATCGGTCGGGTCGGCACGTTTGCTCAAACTTAAATCGGCGTAATAGGCAAGCATAGGGCTTTCTTTGGAGAGCTGCTGCAAACCGTCGATTTTATTTTGAACTGTTTGCGGATTGTCGGTTTCCCCTACACGGCTATATTGGGTCAGATTTTGATATTCCCAGCTGAGGTTTGCCATGCCGATTAAAATCGATAAAGCGGCTATACCGCCTGCCCACTGTCTGATTCGGGTAGATAAAGGGCCGTCTGAAACATCTTTCGGATAAGAAGGTGTAAGCGACAGAATCAGGCTGAATACGGTGAGAAAGTAGATATACCAAAGCGGATATTCGAGCATGCTGTGGCAGAGGCTGACGGCGGCGGCGGTCAGTAAAAACAGGGAAGCCGGTGTTTGGTTGCGTCCCAATAGTCGCCATACGGCTGCAAGCAGGGTTAAGGTTGCAAGCAAGGTGCCGGCAATGCCCATTTCGGACAATAACTGCATGACGATATTGTGCGAATGGGTAAACAGTACGCCGAGGATATTGTTGGGGAAGTATTGTTGTTGGGCATTGATCAGGAAGGTTTGCTGGGCAAAGCTGTTCCAGCCGTGCCCGAACCAAGGTGCGGATTGAAAGGCAATCCATGCTTTGCTCCATTCGATTTGGCGCATGGAGCCTTCAAAACCGCTGGTGCCAGCGCGTTCGACAGCAGTTTCGTATTTGATGTTGCCAAACAAATCCAACAGGCTGCCCATGCCGAATTGGAAAGCGGCGGCCAGGATTGCGGTCAGAAGGAAAATGCACAGTGCACGTTTGTGTTGGAAACGGGTACGCCAAAACCATAACGGCGTAATCAGGAATAGGGCGGCGATGTAGCCTAAGATGGTGCGCGAGTTGACAAGGCCGAGAATCGCAGTCAATGCTAACACGAACAGAAAACCTGCTGCATTGGACATTTTACGTGCCGTCCATAAATAAGATGCCGCCAAAATGCCCCACATTAAATAATGTCCCAAATGGTTTCGTTGGCCGAGTTGGCCGTTTACGGTGCCGTTGCTTCGGGCAATGATGCCGTTCAACCATTCTACGTTGGACCAGCCTTTAAATTGCAGCCAGACGATAGCGGCCTGTATGGTTGTCCCTATCAATAAAGACCAAGCAAAGATGCTGACGACGCGTTCTTGTCCGTAGGCAGTTACCCAGCCGCGAACCGACCATGCGCCCAGTGCCAAAATGACAAAGGTCCAGGCAGTGATGTTGCTCATACCAGGGTAGGTGGAATGCATGAAGCGCGCTTGGAGCGACCAAAATGCAGCCATGGCAAACAAACCGATACTGAGTGCGGGAAGGCGGATATTCAGCAGGCCTTTGTGTGCGCTAATCAATGTCAGTACCAATGAGCCGCTCAGTGAGATGGCTTCCAAATAAAAGCTGGGCAGCGGACCGACTCGGTAGAGTGAGAGAAAAGGGACGGCACAAATCCAAAGAAAACTGAGCCATAAAGGCCAAAAGGTTTTCACTGGAGACTCAGTCAGGCCGTCTGAAAGTGTGTGGTAGGTCATTTTGATGTGTGTTTTTGTTGTTTGATAAATGCAAGGCAGCCGAGGAAAAAGGCAATGCACAATAATACGGAAACGGCGGCGCAAATCCGGCTGGCGATGACCGTGTCTGACAGGCGCATACAGGCTTCAGCAAAGTAAATCAGAATCAGCATGGAGCTGTATTGATAAGTGTAGATGCGTTTTTTCAAAATGCCGGTCAACGGCAGGCACAGCGGCAGGGCTTTCAGTGCCAGCCATGAACCGCCTTCGCGCAATGGCGCGATCCACAATTCCCATGACAAGGAAAGTAGAATCAGCAGGATAAGGCTTACGGAAGTTGTAAGATAAGGTAATGGGGAGCGTGTATTGTTCACAATATTGAGGGCGTAAAGCCGTACTGGAAACTTAAAATTATACCGCTAAAAAGGCGGGGTAAGCCAAGAATATTGCTTAAAGATACTGAAGAAAGGATTTATTGTTTTTTCTTCAAACGAATGAAACTTTATCTTGTTTTATAGTCTTATTAATATATATATTTAATAAAGATTGTGTTATTATTCTAAATACTTTATCTCAGGAGGATAGAAAACCATGAATCGCGTTGCTGATGTTATCCGTGATGATATTAAAGTAATGACAGCCTATCAGGTTGCCGATTTGCCGGAAGGTTTTATTAAGTTGGACGCCATGGAGTGTCCGCATCATCCTTTCGCCGGGTATGAATCTTTATTGTCAGAATGGGCAGATTTGGCAAAGCAGGCACCGATTCATTTGTATCCCCATACTGCTAAGAGTGGTATTTATGAAGAATTGAGGGAAGTTTTCGGTATTCCCGATAAAGCGGAAATCGCGTTGGGTAACGGCTCCGACGAGCTTATCCAGTTTTTGACTATGCTGGTTGCCAAACCAAATGCGCGTATATTGGGTGTTGAGCCAAGTTTCGTTATGTATCGTCATAATGCCGCACTTTATGGCATGGAATATGTCGGCGTTCCCTTAAATCCGGATTTCTCTTTAAATCCTCCTGCCGTTTTGTCCGCTATCGAGCAACATCAGCCGTCATTAATTTTTATTGCCTACCCCAATAACCCTACCGGCGTGTGCTTTAAGCGAGAAGAAGTGGAGGCGGTCATTCGTGCGGCTACCGGCATTGTGGTTGTCGATGAGGCATATGGTGCGTTTCATCATGACAGTTTCCTTCCGTGGGCGGGCGAAGTCGAAAATCTGGTCGTAATGCGCACCATTAGTAAAATCGGCTTTGCCGGTTTGCGGATGGGGTATGCGGCGGCAAGTCCAAGCATTATGGGTGAACTGGCCAAAATTCTTCCGCCTTATAATATGAATCAATTAAGCTTGGCGGCGGCAAAATTCTCATTGAAACATCATCAAATCATTCAGCAAAACATTGATACATTAAAAAATGAGCGTTCGCGCGTGATGAATGAATTGCTGAAATTAAACCGTTTGCAAGTTTTTCCGAGCGAAGCCAACTTTATTACCGTTCGTGTTCCTGATGCGAACGGGCTGTTTGAAACATTGAAGCAAAACCGCATACTGATTAAAAAACTGCATGGCAGCCATCCGCTTTTGGATCAGTGTGTCCGCATAACCATAGGCTCGGCAGCGCAAAATGATGCCGTCTTGGCTGTTATTAAAAACCTTTACCCTAATCTTTGATTCTAAGGAAACTACCATCATGAACAAAGCTCAACTGCATTTGACCAATTTTCTGTTACTGGTTGAAGAAGCCGGCTCATTAACCAAGCTTGCACGCGCATGCGGTTATGAAAACTCCGCCTCTTTGTCTCAGCTCAAGCGCCGTTTGGAACAACAAGCAGGCGACGAGTCTGCACGCGGCATTCGTCCGAGCCTGGCTGCGAAGTTGGAATCCGGTATGCGCAAACGCAAAGGCTGGCTAAACCGTGATCACAGCAAAGACCAAGAAAAAGCAGCAGCGGTTGAAGCGGCGCGTTTGGAAAAACAAACTGTCGAAGCAGCAGAAACTGGTGTTTCAACCGAAGGCCGTTTTGTTACCGTTACCCGTAATACCAGCGAAACCCAAATCACCGTCAGCCTCAATCTTGACGGTACCGGTAAATATCGTCTGGATACTGGCGTTCCTTTCCTTGAACACATGCTTGCCCAAGTGGCGCGTCATGGTTTGATTGACTTGGATATTACCTGCAAAGGCGATTTGCACATTGACGATCATCACACGGTTGAAGACATCGGTATCGTGGTGGGTCAGGCCTTGAAACAGGCGCTTGGCAATAAAGCCGGCATTACCCGTTACGGTCATGCCTATGTTCCGCTGGATGAAGCGTTGAGCCGTGTGGTTATCGACCTTTCCGGTCGTCCTGGTTTGGTGTACAACATCGACTTTACCCGCGCCCTGATCGGCCGTTTTGATGTCGATTTGTTTGAAGAATTTTTCCATGGTCTTGTGAACCACAGCATGATGACCTTGCACATCGATAATTTGAGCGGCCGTAATGCACACCATCAAGCTGAGACCGTTTTCAAAGCCTTCGGTCGCGCCTTGCGCATGGCAGTCGAATACGATCCGCGCATGATGGGTCAAACGCCTTCTACCAAAGGCACGCTGAGCGAAGAATCTGTCCAAGAAGAAGCAGAAGCTGCATCTGAAGAATAAGGCATCGTGTGAATGAATAAAGGCCGTCTGAAACCGATTGGGATTTCAGACGGCCTTTTAGTATTTGTCTTGTATATCGGCAATATTTTGTTTTAAACCATCTTTTGCTACAATCATTCTTATTATTATATTAATCATTAAATGTTTTCAGACGGCCTGAGGAGAAGCAATGAAAGTAGCGATTGTTGATTATGGAATGGGAAACCTGCACTCAGTATTGAAATCTGTTCAGGCGGCGCAGGTCTTGTCCAATCAAAATGCCGAGGTTTATCTGACTTCTCGGCCTGAAGAAGTGATGGCGGCGGATAAGGTAATCTTTCCGGGGCAGGGTGCCATGCCGGATTGTATGTCGGCGCTGAAGGCAAGCGGTTTGGGTGAGGCGGTTTCAGACGGCCTGAAAAACAAGCCGTTTTTTGGCATTTGCGTAGGTGCGCAATTATTGTTTGAACACAGCGAAGAAGGCGATACAGATGGTTTGGGTTGGTTTGAAGGTCAAGTAAAACGGTTTTTGTCCAATCAAACCGATGCACAGGGAGGCCGTCTGAAAGTGCCGCATATGGGTTGGAATACAGTGCGTCAAACCCGTCCTCATCCTTTATTTCAAGACATTGGGCAGAACGAGTATTTTTATTTTGTTCACAGCTATTATTTTGCGCCGAAAAATGAAGAGATTGTTTTAGGCGTCAGCGAATATCCGAATGAATTTGCCTGCATTGTCGGTAAAGATAATGTGTTTGCCACACAGTTTCACACGGAAAAAAGCCATCAGGCAGGATTATTGCTGCTGCGGAATTTTTTAAATTGGCAGATTTGAGGCTTTAACATAAATCTACTAAAAATCGCTAATTTGTGTAAAATATACTGAAATTGAGTAGAGGAGAAAAAAATGCTGTTGATACCTGCCATTGATTTGAAAGAAGGACGCTGTGTTCGCTTAAAACAAGGCTTGATGGAGCAGGCGACGGTGTTTTCCGATTCGCCGGCAGAGATGGCTTTGCATTGGCGTAATCAAGGCGCACGCCGTTTGCATTTGGTTGATTTGAACGGCGCATTCGCAGGCGTTCCTCAAAATTTTCCGGCGATTAAAGAAATTTTGGCCGCCGTGGCTAAAGATATTCCGGTACAGCTTGGCGGCGGTATCCGTGATTTGGGCACCATCGAAAAGTATTTGGATTTGGGTCTGACAGATGTGATTATCGGTACGGCCGCGGTAAAAAATCCTGAATTTGTGCGCGAAGCATGTAAGGCATTTCCGGGTCAGATTATCGTCGGCTTGGATGCCAAAGACGGTATGGTGGCGATAGACGGTTGGGCAACGGTAACGGAACACCATGTCGTCGATTTGGCCAAGCGTTTTGAAGACGATGGTGTCAACAGCATTATTTATACCGATATCGGTCGCGACGGCATGATGAGCGGCGTGAATATCGAGGCTACCGTCAAATTGGCTCAATCAGTGAATATCCCGATTATCGCTTCCGGCGGCTTGACGAATTTGGACGATATCCACGCATTGTGTGCCGTTGAAAAAGAGGGTGTGAGCGGTGCGATTACCGGCCGCGCAATTTATGAGGGAAGTATTGATTTCGCACAGGCACAAAAACTGGCCGATTCTTTGGCTTGAACTAAGTGCGTTTAATTATACAGATTAGGGCTTTGCAGGGTGTAACAGCGCAGGAGTTGGCGCATAGCTGAAAATGCCTTTAAAAGCGGCATTTTGCAAAGTCCTTAGACTTAAAATCTGTCTGAAATAATTATAAAAAACAACTCACTCAATATCTTATTTTATTAAGGGATTGGTATGCTTGAAGCGTTTGTTTTGGGTTTTTGGATTATCTGGTCATCCGATCGCGAAGTGTATCCGCTAAGCGAAAGTTTGTGGTTCACACTGATTGCAGTGATACTGCGACAGCTGACGGCGTTTGATTTGCCGATTATCGATACCTATTGGATGATTTTCAATGGGATAGTGTGGGCATTTGCCGGTTTGATTTTTTCCATAGTCGGCCGCATTGACAGCAATTTCATTATTTCCTGTGTTTTGGCGATGATGGCCGGCATTGGTTATTTTCAGCTGTTGCAACATTTGCCGGATTGGTTGAGCAAATTTTTGGCCTGACGGTTTCAGACGGCCTGAGAGCGGATAAGAGGTATTGAGTATGGCATTGGCAAAACGAATTATTCCTTGTCTGGATGTAAAAGACGGTCGCGTGGTAAAAGGCGTCAACTTTTTGGGTCTGCGCGATGCGGGTAATCCGGTTGACGTTGCCAAACGCTACAACGATGAAGGCGCGGATGAGTTGACCTTTCTGGACATCACTGCCTCCAGCGATAATCGCGACACTATTTTGCACGTTATTGAGGCAGTCGCTTCACAAGTTTTTATTCCATTGACAGTCGGCGGCGGCGTGCGCACAGTTGCCGATATCCGTCGTCTGCTTAATGCCGGTGCCGATAAGGCCAGCATCAATACGGCCGCTGTAACCAATCCTGATTTGGTAAACGAAGCGGCCGGTTTTTTTGGTTCGCAAGCGATTGTTGTTGCCATGGATGCCAAAGCGGTCAACCCTGAAAACACCCGTTGGGAAATCTTTACCCACGGCGGACGTAATCCGACCGGTTTGGACGCGGTGGAGTGGGCTGTCGAAATGCAGCGGCGCGGTGCGGGCGAGATTTTGCTGACCAGCATGGACCGGGACGGTACCAAGCAAGGTTTCAACCTGCCTTTGACACGCGCGGTCAGCGAAGCGGTCGATATTCCGGTCATTGCTTCCGGCGGCGTCGGTTCGGTTCAACACTTGGTGGACGGCATTAAAGAAGGAAAGGCAGATGCGGTATTGGCCGCCAGTATTTTCCACTTTGGCGAAGCGAGTATCCGCGAAGCAAAACTGGCCATGCGTGAAGCAGGAATTGAAGTGCGTTTGTGATTACTATCCAAAGGCCGTCTGAAAATATGGGAGAAAAACGCGAATGTCGAACATAAAAGAAACGCTGCTGAATGCCGTAAAATTTGATGAAAGAGGTTTGGTTTGCGCGATTGCCCAAGATTGGCAGACACGCCGTGTGCTGATGGTTGCCTGGATGAACGCCGAGGCCCTGCAAAAAACCGTAGAAACCGGTTTTGCCCACTATTACAGCCGTTCCCGCCAAAAACAATGGATGAAGGGCGAAGAGTCCGGACATACGCAAAAAGTACATGAATTGCGCCTGGATTGCGATGGAGACGCGGTGGTCATGCTAATTGAACAAAACGGCGGCATTGCCTGTCATACTGGGCGCGAAAGCTGTTTTTACAAAGTTTGGCAAGACGGCGCATGGCAGACAGTCGATGCCGTGTTGAAAGATGAAGAGGCGATTTACGGACATAAACATCCTTAAGGCCGTCTGAAAGAAAATAAGGGAAACCGACCATGACCGATACTATCCTTACCCAAATTCAAAACGTCATCGATTCGCGCAAAGGCGGCGATCCCGATGCTTCTTACGTTGCCCAACTGCTGCACAAAGGCGAAGACAAGATTTTGAAAAAAGTCATCGAGGAAGCGGGTGAAACCTTGATGGCCTCTAAAGATGGCGGCGGCGAGCATTTGGTTTACGAAGTGGCGGATTTGTGGTTTCACACCATGGTTTTATTGGCGCATCACGGATTGCGCGCCGAAGATGTAGTAAACGAGCTTGCGCGCCGTCAAGGTTTGTCGGGATTAGTGGAAAAAGCTTCTCGCAAAGAATCTTGAATTTATATTACAATCTCGTATTTGACCTATTTCAGAATCCGTCTCTTGGGGTAAAACGATTTCCCTTTTTTGGTCGAAACCCGTTACGCCCGTTTTCAGACGGCCATTGGAGCCATTATGGATAATTGTATTTTCTGCAAAATCGCAACCAAAGATATTCCGGCACAAACCGTTTACGAAGACGACGAGATGCTTTGTTTCAAAGACATCCGTCCTGCCGCACCAGTACATCTGTTGCTGATTCCGAAAGTGCACTTCGATTCACTGGCGCATGCAACCGCCGAACATCAAACCCTGTTGGGCAAAATGATGTTGAAAGTTCCTCAAATCGCCCATGAGGCAGGTTTGACCGACGGTTTCAAAACCCTGATCAACACAGGCAAAGGCGGCGGACAAGAAGTCTTCCACCTGCATATCCATATCATGGGTACGCCTGCATAATTATTATCTCTTTTTAAATTAAACAAATTCAAGGATTTATCATGGGTAGCTTCTCTCTTTGGCACTGGATTATCGTACTGATTATCGTCGTTTTGGTATTCGGTACCAAAAAATTGCGCAACGTCGGCAAAGACCTCGGCGGTGCGGTACATGACTTCAAACAAGGCCTGAACGAAGGTACAGACGGCAAAGATGCCAAAAAAGACGAAGTCATCGAACACAAAAAAGACGAAGACAAAGCATAATCCATGTTTGATTTCGGTTTGGGCGAATTGCTGCTGGTCGGCGTTGTCGCCCTGATAGTACTTGGCCCCGAACGTCTGCCGCAAGCCGCGCGCATGGCCGGGCGTTTGGTCGGTAAATTGCAAGGCTTCGTCAACAACGTCAAGCAGGAGCTCAACACTCAGGCTGAGTTGGACGAATTGCGCAAGGTGAAGCAGGAATTTGAAGCCGCCGCTTCGGAGTTTCGCGACGGTATCAAAGACTTGGGCAATGATGCACAAAAAAACCTGAGCGATATTTCAGACGGCCTCAAGCCGTGGGAACGTCTGCCCGAACAGAAAACGCCTGCCGATTTCGGAGTGGACGAGTTGGGCAATCCTTTGCCTGATCTGGCTTCAAACAGCATTGAGAATGAAAGTGCAATCGAGGCTTCTGAGCAGGGTGGGGCAGTGCAACAAGAGCTTGTCGAGGCTGAAAATGCCGAGTCCGAGCAAGACCGCGCTTGGCGTGAGTACTTGACGGCTTCAGTTTCACCTGCTCCTGCGGTTGAAGTCAGCTATATCGAATCTCCTATTGCTGATGTTCCTCCGCTGCATACGACCTCTTTGCGTAAGCAGGCGATGAGCCGCAAACGCGATATGCGCCCGAAATTCCACGCCAAGCCCAAACTGCGCGTCCGTAAGTAAAAAGTGAGTCAACCGGTGTCCGAATCTCAACACGAACAACCCGTCCAACCGCTTATCGAGCATCTTCTCGAGCTGCGCCGCCGCATGATGTGGATCGTCATCGGTATCGTCGTCTGCTTTTTGGGCATGATGCCGTTTGCCCAGCAGCTCTATACCTTTGTTGCCGAACCATTGATGGCCAATCTGCCTAAAGATACCAGCATGATTGCGACCGATGTGATCGCGCCGTTTTTTGTGCCGGTCAAGGTTACTTTGATGGCGGCGTTTCTGCTGTCGTTGCCGCACACGCTGTATCAAGTTTGGGCGTTTGTCGCTCCTGCCTTATACCAAAACGAAAAACGTTTGATTACGCCGCTGGTGTTGTCCAGCGTAACACTTTTTTTTGTTGGGATGGCGTTTGCCTATTTTTTGGTGTTTCCCGTTATTTTCAAATTCTTGGCCGGTGTAACCCCTGTCGGCGTCAATATGGCGACCGATATCGACAAATACCTGTCCTTTATTTTGGGCATGTTTGTCGCATTCGGAACGACGTTTGAAGTTCCCGTCGTTGTGGTGTTGCTTGCCAAAATGGGTATTGTTTCGACTGAACAGCTTAAGAATGCGCGTCCGTATGTGATTGTCGGTGCGTTTGTCGTGGCCGCAATCATCACGCCGCCTGACGTAATTTCTCAAACCCTGCTTGCTGTCCCACTGATTCTGCTCTACGAAGCAGGCATTTGGTTCAGTCGTTTTGCCAAAGTGAAAACGCAGCAGGAAGATGAAGATACACCGCAACCACCGGCAGAAGTTTAAGAATTAAGGCCGTCTGAAGAATTTTTCAGACGGCCTTTGTATCATGGTATTTTCAGTTTTTAAGAAACAGAATGATGAATGTTCGGGGAATCGTACAAAAACTCTACAGCCACAAATTCTTTTGATGCGACTAAAAATTACGACCGAGGGTTTTGCCGAAATCGAAGCAGTAATGCGTAATAGTCCCTCATGCGTCAATGGGCTGGTACTCTGAAGATGATTTCAATACCAAGCTGGCGAAATTACGTTTGGGAAATAAGGTGATTTTGGCCAAGGTATAAATCAAGGATCTTGATATTAGGTAATTGATAAAAAATATTCGTTTCTATCTTATTGAAAAGTATGATGTCAGGCCGTCTGAAAATTAACTGCATTTCAGACGGCCTTTTTATTGTCCTTGTTTTTTCTTTGCTATCCTTAGTTATCAAGCATCTGGCAAAAGGGTTTTGAAAAAGAGAAGTTTATATTTTGACTAAATCCAGCCGTATGATTCTGTGTAAAAATGTGTTATCGTATCCAAATGTGTTAAGAAACATTAATAAATTTGTATTTTTCTTACAGAGAAAGGCTTCAAAATGGATGGATGGACTCAAACGCTGAGTGCCGGTACCTTGCTCGGTATCGCCGCTGCAGCGATTTTGCTGATCTTGATTTTGATTGTAAAACTGCGCGTTCATGCCTTGCTGACGCTGGTATTGGTCAGCCTGCTGACTGCCATCGTAACAGGTCTGCCTATGGGCAGCATTGTTAATGATGTATTGGTCAAAAACTTCGGCGGTACGCTTGGCAGCGTGGCGTTATTGGTTGGTTTGGGTGCAATGCTCGGCCGTTTGGTGGAAACTTCCGGCGGTGCGCAGTCCTTGGCAGATGCGCTGATTCGGATTTTTGGTGAGAATCGTGCGCCATTTGCTTTAGGCGTGGCTTCTTTGATTTTTGGTTTCCCGATTTTCTTTGATGCCGGCTTGGTGGTGATGTTGCCGATTGTGTTTGCAACGGCACGCCGTATGAAGCAGACCGTTCTGCCATACGCGATGGCGTCTATTGGCGCATTTTCGGTTATGCACGTCTTCCTGCCGCCTCATCCCGGCCCGATTGCTGCTTCTGAATTTTATGGTGCAAACATCGGTCAACTGCTGATTTTAGGTTTGCCTGTTACCTTGATTACTTGGTATTTCAGTGGCTATTTATTGGGTAAAGTTTTGGGTCACAGCATTCATGTACCTGTTCCTGATCTGATCAGTGGCGGTACGCAAGATAATGACCAGCCGAAAGCACCTGCAAAAGCATCTACCGTCGTCTGCATTATGCTGATTCCTATGTTGTTGATTTTCTTGAATACTGGTTTATCCACTTTAATCAGCGAGAAAGTCGTCAGCGCAGACGAAGGTTGGGTGCAATTTGGTCGTATGATCGGTTCGACACCGATTGCTTTGCTGATTTCTGTTTTGGTAGCCATGTATGTATTGGGTGGCAAACGTGGTGAAAAAGCCAGCGCTTTGGAGAAAACCATCGATGGCGCATTGGGTCCGGTTTGCTCGGTCATTTTGATTACCGGTGCAGGCGGTATGTTCGGCGGCGTATTGCGTGCCTCCGGTATCGGTAAGGCTTTGGCAGACAGTATGGCGGACTTGGGTATCCCTGTTTTGCTGGGTTGTTTCTTGGTGGCTTTGGCTTTGCGTATTGCGCAAGGTTCTGCGACCGTTGCATTGACTACCGCTGCCGCGTTGATGGCACCGGCCGTTGCAGCGGCAGGTTTCAGCGATTGGCAGATTACTTGCGTGGTCTTGGCTACGGCGGCAGGTTCCGTTGGTTGCAGCCACTTTAACGACTCCGGCTTCTGGCTTGTCGGTCGTCTGTTGAATATGGATGTGCCGACGACCTTGAAGACATGGACGGTCAACCAAACACTTATCGCACTCATCGGTTTTGCTTTATCGTCAGTGTTGTTTATTTTGGTTTAATCGAAAACGGCCGGCGGATAGTGTTTTTGAGATAACACAATCCGCCCGTTTTTAAATACCGTTAAAATCCAGATAAACAAGGAGTAGAAAAATGACGACACATTTTGTCATGATGGGCGTGTGCGGTTGCGGTAAAACCACGGCCGCACTCTCGTTGCAAAAATATCTTGATCAATGTCCCTATGCCGAAGGCGATGATTTCCATACTCAAGCCAACCGCGACAAAATGGGTGCCGGTATTCCGCTGACGGATGAAGACCGCTATCCTTGGCTGAGCAATTTGCGTGACTGGATGACGGAGCAGGCAAAAAACGGGGAAAAATATTCCATCGTTACTTGTTCCGCACTCAAGCATCACTATCGAGATATTCTGCGTGGTGCGGAAGGGAAGGTGGCTTTTATTCATCTGACTCCGCCTCAAGCAATCAATCTCGAACGTATGCTGTCGCGCCAGGGGCATTATATGAAAGCCGGTATGCTGGATTCGCAGCTGGAGATTTTGGAAGAGCTGGGTGCGGATGAGTACGGCGTTAAAATCGACAATCCGGGTTCGCCTGAAGCCGTTGAGGCAGATATTGTGAACTGGGTAAAAGCGCAAGGCTTGATTTAGTAATGATCAGAAATGAAAAGGCCGTCTGAAATATTTCAGACGGCCTTTTTTGATGAGATTTAGAATGTTTTTTGCGAATCAAGCAATAAGGTAACCGGCCCGTCATTGCAAAGGGAAACCTGCATATGGGTTTGGAATCTGCCGGTTTCGACAGTCAGTCCATGTTCGCGCAAAAGTTGCGCGGTATATTGATAGAGTTTATCCGCTTGTTCAGCAGGGGCGGCATTGGAGAAGGACGGACGGCGGCCGCTGCGCGCATCGGCGTAAAGGGTAAACTGGGAAACCAGTAATATCGAGCCGCCGACATCTTTGAGCGATAAATTTAATTTGCCGTTTTCATCTTCAAAGATACGCAGGTTGGCGGTTTTGTCCGCAATGTATTTGGCGTCTGCTTCCGTGTCAGCGTGGGTAACGCCGAGCAATATCATAAATCCGTTGTCGATTTTTCCGCAGGTTTCGCGGGAGTTTTCGGACAAAACGTCAACTTTGGCTTGGGTAACTTTTTGAATAACGGCGCGCATGATGTTTTTGAATAAAAGAAGTTTGTAAAAAAGGGCGTAAAAGACACGCCCTTTGGGTTGGAGTATGGTTTCAGATGGCCTGAAACCATTGAATCAATTTACGGATTAATGCCGTTTTCTTTTAAGATGCGTTCGATCTGATTATTAACTTTTTGCCGTTTGACTGCTTGGGCAATTTGGTTGCGTACCAGCTCGAAAGGTTCGGCATTCGGATCATGCTCTACCGCGCTGAGTTTGAACAGATAAAAACGGTTTTCCATCTGAATCGGCTCATGTGTTACGTCGCCCCGGGTCATGTCGGCAAAAGCAACGGCCAGTTGGGGAGGAAGCTGTTGCGGAGAAATGAAGCCGTCAAATTCTTGTTCTGGGTTAGGATAGCGCTTCATCAGCTCTTCGAATGACAAGCCTTTGAGCAGCAGTTCTTGCGCGGCGCGTACTTCGTCGGCTGAGGCAAAGCTGACTTGTTGCAGCTTGATAATGCGTGTTTGCTGGTCGTAGAAACGGCGCAACTCGGCATCGTCAACTGCGGTTTGACGTTCTAGATAAGCAGCATATTGGTTGGCATAGAACTCAGCTTCAACGTTTTTGAATTGATTCTGCACTTCCGCATCTTTGTCCAAACCAGCTTTAAAGGCTTCATTTTTCAAGATTTCCAAAGTCTGCAAGCGTGTAACCACATCTTTGCGGATTGCCTGACCATCGGGTTTGGCAGTCTGGTTGGGATGCTGGTCGGCCTGTCTCAATACTTCGGCAACCATGTTGTCGATGCGGGCAGGATCGATATCAGGCGCTTTGGCGGTTGCCAAACCGACCGTTGACAGGGCGAGGATGGCCAAAACGGCAGTTTTGGGCTTGATGTTCATGTGAGTTCCTTATTGCCCGCCGCTATAAACGGCGGGCACGTTATATTATTTGTTGACTTTGATGCTGGCTTTTTTCAGCAATGATTGAATGGCCGCATTGACACGGGCTCCCTGTAAGTCGCTGCCAATCTCGTTTTTAGCGGCTTCGTAAGAAGGCACGGTAACATTACGGCGGTCATTGACATAGAAGACGGCATACAGATTACCGTTTTGTAGCGGCGTTCTAGTGTGCGCGCCTTTTTTTAGGTCTTTGACGGCTGCATAAAGCGGAGGTGCTGATTCTTGCAAATCTTTGAGCGGAACATAAGCTTTAGGGATACCGCCGGCTTTTTTGGCAGCTTCATCAATTGAATATTGATTCAATACCGAAGCAAAGCTTTTTTTCGCGTCCAAGTCGGCAATGGCTTTTTGAGCATTGCTATTGCTGTCGGTTACGATTTCGCCTAGTTGGACTTCCTGAGTACCTTTATAGAAGTTGCTGAAGTCGTTGTAAGCGGCTTTGACATCTTTTTCTTGGACAGGATATTGACGGACGATATGTGCCGCGAAAGCTTGGCCTAACAAATCATTTTCAAAAGCCGCCCATTCGGTTTTGAATGTGGGCTTTTTATCCGCTCCTTGCTTGGCGGCATCGGCACGTGCTTGCTCCAGTGCCGCTTTGAATTCAGCGCTTTGATCCAACTTTAATTTTTTGGCTTCTTGGGTAACAACAGTGCTGATAACTTGACGTTCAGTCAGCATTTGACGCAATTCAGGCGTATCTTGAATGTTAGGATTGCTGGCGCGTACGGAAGCCACTTGGTCGTCAATAACGCTGCTGTCGATGGCTTGGCCGTTGACGGTAACCAAAGTTTGGGCAAACAGGGTGCCGGAAGTCAGAGCGAGCATCAAGGCTGAAGCAAAGTAGGTTTTTTTCATCGTATTTCTCTTCTAAATTAATGATTGGAAATCAAAGTTTGGGCGGTAATCTTAATGGAAGTATTCGTCCGGCGTGGTTGCTTTGATGCTGAGCGCATGAATCAGGCCGTCTGAAAACAAGTCTTGTAAAAGCTGCTTAATCATACGTTGCCGTTGGAGGCGGCCGATATTTTCAAATGCGTTGCTGACCACCAATATCGCATAATGCCCGCCGCCTTTATTGCCGGCATGGCCGGCGTGCAGATGGCTTTCATCTTCAAAATCGAAGAACTCAGGCTCAAGTGCCTGCAGGCGTTCTTCAATCATTTGATGCATATTGCTCATTTGAACACGGCTTTAAAGGGTTTGATCAAGACTTCGGCGTATACGCCGGCATCGACGTAAGGGTCTTGTTCGGCCCATTCTTGTGCGGCGTCTAAAGATTCAAATTGAGCCACAATCAGGCTGCCGGAGACGCGTTCTGGATTATCCGGCAGGGGATTGGGGCCGGCAGTCAGCAGACGGCCTTGCGCTTTCAATTCTTCCAAACGTGCCAAATGCGCGGGGCGTGCCGCCATGCGTGCTTCGTGGACATCTTCGGCATCAGTGGCCAAAAGCATGAAATATTCCATTATTGGTTCTCCTTAGGCTGGAAACGCATCAGATACATGCCCTGTGCGATAGAAAAAATGATTGTGAAACCCAATGTGCCGAACAATTTGTAATTGACCCATTGGTCTGGAAAATACGTAAAGACAAAGAGATTGGCAGCACCCATAAAAATCAGGAAGCCAATCCATGCATAAGTCAGGCGCGTCCATACAAAATCAGGAAGCTGCATTTCTTTACCCATCACGGCTTTTAGCCCGTTTTTACCGGCAAGATGACTAAACAGCATGACGATCGCGCCGATCCAAAACAGAACGGTCGGTTTCCACATGATGAAGCGGTTGTCTTTCAGTAAAATCGTTGCACCGCCAAAGAAGACAATCAAAATCAGGCTGATCCATTGCATGGTGTCCAGCTTGCGGTGTTTCCAAAAGGTCAACGCAGCTTGGGCTATGCCGACTACAACTGCGACAGCCGTTGCGGCAATCATGTCTTTGGTGATGATGTATGTAATGAAAAATAAGAATACGGCGAATAAGTCGCTCAAAACTTTCATATGTTAATGATGAAACTAATTGAGTAAATGCTAATCATACAGGCAGATGTGTTTTTTTGCACCTTCCCTCATGACTTTAATACCGCATATATTTATATAAAATATTTGTTTTGGGTTAGAGAAATTTGTAAAAAAGAAACACAAGCATGCAAAAGTAATAGATTTACCAAGGAATTTCAGGCTGAATGGCCTGTATTGCTTGGCAGAAATGGGTTAAAAATATATCATGACGTAATATCTAGTAAATATATGGTTAAATGCGCGCACATTGGTCAGTACCATAATTTCCGAACAGGGGATCAGTTTTGAAAAAACATCACAATATTAAATTAATTACAGCTTCTATCGCTTTAATGACATCGCTTGGTGCTTCAGCAGGTTTGGGCGGCTTGAATGTCCAATCTCATCTGGGTGAGCCTTTTACAGGCAGTATTACCGTAACAGGCGAGGAAGCCCAGGCTCTGCTTAACGGCGGCAAGGCCACTATTTCAAATGGCAATTTGCGCGCGGCAGTACGCAAATCAGGCGATAAGGCAGTCGTTACGATTCGTTCTTCCAAAGCCATTAAAGATCCTGTTTTGGTTTTCCAAGTAGGTGTCGGCACGCAATCGCGTGAATACACTGCCATCATCGATCCGGCCGGATACGACGCTAAAGATGTGGCATCCGTCCGCACCCGTCAGGCTGCTGAATCTCAATCCTTCGAGCCGACACGCAATGCCCAACAGCCTGTAACAAAAAACAATAAAGCAGCAGGCAATCAGGTAGCTCAAGTGCGTAAAGATGCGCAACGTAAGGCTGAAAAAAAACAAGTTCAGACGGCCTCTGCTAAAAACGATACGGCCGTACGTTCAGGCAGACAGCATTTGGTGCGTACGGGTGAAACCCTGATTGCCATTGCGTCCAGCATCCGTCCGCAAGGTATGACCTTGGATCAAACCATTCAAGCGTTGGTTAATGCCAATCCGGATGTGTTTATTGATAACAATGCCAACCGTATGTTGGCAGGTAAAGTGCTGAATATCCCAAACCGTAGCGAATTGCAACGCTTGGCTTCTTCTGCGCCTGTTAAAACCAATACAGCTACAGCGACAGAGAAAGACAATGAAACCGTCAATGTAACAGAAGCTAAAACAGAAAAACCTGTTGTTCAGCCTGAGGCTAAAACTGAAGCCCAGGTTAAAGATGCTGGCGTAAATACACAGCAACAGGAAGAAGTGAAACAAGCTTCAGCTGAACAAACAGAACAAGCAGCATCTGCAGCTGTCAATGAAAATGCCGCATCGACTGTTCCTGCGTCAGATATTCAAGAAGCTATGGCTTCTGATGCCCAAGAGGATGTAGTGGCTTCTGAGCCTGTTGCAACCACGGATTCTGTCGCGGAGCAAACAGAAGGCGAATCAGACGGCAATTTATGGAAATGGTTATTGGCAGGCGGAGCAGCCCTTATTGCTGCTTGGTTGTTGTTGAAAGCTGCCGGTAAACGTAAAGACGAGACAGAGGCGGTACCTGTAAGCCGTAAGGATGAAGAGAAGCCTGTACAGAAAAATGTTGCTGCTTCAGCTGCTGCAGTTGCTGCAACTAAAGTAACGCCGTCTGAAAAAACTCAAGATGGTCTGTTTATCGAAGATGATTTCGAAGATGATGTGGTTATCAATGAAGTAGAAGAATCTTCCACTATTAATGATGTCAAACTTGATTTGGGCAAGATTGACAATAGTCAGGCAGGTATTCTTTCAGGTGCAGTAACGCATGATGTTGAGACAGAGCAACGTCGTCATGCTGATTGGGACAATATCGAATCAACAGAAAGCGTGTACGAACCTGAACCAGAAAATCCGTATCAGCCGGTATCTGTTGTTATGCCGGAACGTAAAGAAGAGCAGGCAAATACATTTGCTGAGTTTGATGTGGCGGCAGAGAAAAAAGTCTCTGAGTCAAGAAATGAAGAGCCACTCGAGTTTACGGTAGATACCCCTGAAGATTCAGACAGCCATGTGCTGCCATTTGATGTCAAGCAAGATCAAGACTTGCAAATTCAAGAAACCAAAGAAGAAGTAGAGAAAGAAGAAGCTGCTTCTGAGTTTGTGATTGAAGAAGGTGCATTGGAATGGGGTGCTGAAGATGTTTCAGTAGCCGCCGATAAAAGCAATAGTGAAAGAGGTTTTGTTTCAGAATCAGTCGGTATGACTGCACCGCTTGAAGCTAAATATGATTTGGCTAAGATGTATATCGAAATCGGTGATCCTGAAGCGGCTCGAGAAACATTGCAAGGGCTGATTGAAGAGGCTGAAGGCGATATTCTGCATAAAGCCCAAAAACTGATGAAAGAACTTGGTGTATAAGTGCCAGTCAAATGAAGATGCCGTTTCAGACGGCATCTTTTTTATGGTAAATTAAAAAGCAAGATTTTGGCTGAGTCTATTATTGGTTGGGTAAGATTTCGGTTTTATTTTATATGATGGTTGAAGATAAAGGCCGTCTGAAATACATAATGGAGGAGTGTGTTGATCACGCCTTTTTAATATTTGTTACTTGAGTATAGACAACAATATCAATTTACAAGAAGTATAAGAAATGACTGAACAAGTAAATACAACAGGGCATCTCGTGCAGCGCTGGGCTTTGACCCTTTCTTATGACGGTAGCCGTTTTTATGGTTGGCAAAAACAGGCCGGAGATTTGCCGACTGTTCAGACGGCCTTAGAGCAGGCATTGTCTTCAATAGCGGGGGAACAAATTAATACTATTGTTGCGGGAAGGACGGATACGGGTGTGCATGCAACTGCCCAGGTGGTGCATTTTGATACATCAGTAAGTCGTCCGGAGCAAGCATGGGTGCGGGGTGTCAATGCATATTTGCCTGATGGTGTTGCTGTGTTGGTTGCGCAAAAAGTTGCACCTCATTTCCATGCCCGATTTGATGCTTATGGCCGCCATTATCGTTATTTATTGGAATCCTCACCGGTTCGTTCTCCATTATTGGTTGGCAGGGTAGGGTGGACGCATTTGAAATTGGACTTAAATCTGATGAGGCAGGCTGCTGCCTTATTGGAGGGGGAGCATGACTTTTCCAGTTTTCGAGCAGCTGAATGTCAGGCAAAATCCCCTATAAAGACACTATATAGTGCAAGTATTAGTGGAACTTCTCGCTATCTGTGCCTTGATTTGCATGGGAACGCATTCTTACATCATATGGTACGCAATATTATGGGTGCATTGGTGTATGTGGGTAGTGGCAGAATCAGTGTGAATGAGTTTGAGTCAGTCTTTCATGCAAAAAGTAGATTGAAGGCTCCGCCAACGTTTATGTCAGATGGCCTGTATCTAACAGGTGTTGACTATCCTGATGAGTTTGGAGTGATGCAACTATCGTTGCCTGAGTGGATGAGCGTTCTGGGTAATGGTTTTCAGACGGCCTGACTGCGGATTATTGGTATAAAAGCAACAAAATAGCGTGATTAATGTGTAAATTGATAAAGTGTTGTAAAAATGCAAATATGGTTTTAGGAGGAATTTATCATTGATTTTAAATAATAAATTTCCATTATTTGGGTTGTGCCTACCTTTATTTGGTTTCCGAAGTAGTGGGGGAGGATTGAATAAAGTTTGTTTTTTTAGAGAGGAACAATTATAGTGACAGTCATGGAATCGCTGATTCCAGCGATAAAGTAAGCCTAAGCGGATTGTCCAGTCTGCTTAAGTTATTTCTTCACAATAGAAAAGGAATACAGCAATGAAAAAATCTCTGATTGCTCTGACTTTGGCAGCTCTGCCTGTTGCAGCTATGGCTGATGTGACTCTGTACGGTCAAGTTAAAGCCGGCGTTGAAATTTCTCAAGTAAAAGAAGGTAAGACTACTTCTAAAACTGCTACTGAGATTGCTGACTACGGTTCTCGCATCGGCTTCAAAGGCCACGAACACTTGGGTAGCAACCTGAATGCTATCTGGCAAGTTGAACAAAACACTTCTATCGCCGGTGGTGACTCTGGTTTTGCTAACCGTGAATCTTTCATTGGTTTGGAAGGCGGCTTCGGTAAAATTCGTGCCGGTAATCTGAACACTGCTCTGAAAGATAGCAGCGACAGCTTCGACCCTTGGGAATCTAGTGCCGCTAACGCAGATGCTCTGCAACTGGGTAAAATTAAACGTGTAGATACTCGTAAAGTATCTGCACGTTACGACACTCCTGTATTGGGTGGTTTCAGCGCAAGCGTACAATTCCAACCTCGCGACAATGCTAACCCTGGCGACAAATACGATCACGCTGTGAAAAGCCGTGCGTCTTACGATTTGGGTCTGAACTACGAAAACTCTGGCTTCTTTGGTCGCTATGCTGGTTCTTACGCTAAACATGCTGTCTTGGATGCTGGCTACTTGGATGCATTCAACCACAATACTACTTTGGCTGCTGGTACTTACAAAGATCACCAAGCTCACCGTCTGACTGCTGGTTACGATGCCAACAACCTGATGGTTGCTGTTGTAGGTCAATACGAAGGCTTCAAAGCTGACGTAGCTGGTGCTAAGAAAAACGAACGTACTGAAGTTGGTGCAACTGCTGCTTACCGCTTCGGTAACGTAACTCCTCGTGTTTCTTACGCTCACGGTTTCAAAGCTAAAGAAGAAGGCGTGAAACAAAAGAACAGCGCTTACAACCAAGTTATCGTTGGTGCTGACTACGACTTTTCTAAACGTACTTCTGCCCTGCTGTCTGCTGGCTGGTTGAAAGAAGGCAAAGGCGACTACAAATACGAGAAAACTGCTGGTACTGTTGGCCTGCGTCACAAATTCTAATCTGACTTAAGATTAGTCTGAAAAAGAGCCTGTTTTATACAGGCTCTTTTTGTTTTTGTAAGAAATGTATTTTGTCATTGCAGGGGCAGGTTAAAGTATTTTCGATATTCGTTTTCAGACGGCCTATGGAAATTTAAGTCAGGTTATATTCTATTTAATATATGCTAAATGAAATTTTAGAAATTGTTTTGAGTATTATTATAAATAAGTTAACGATATTGAGATGGTTATTGGATTGATTTGATTTTCCTATATTTCATGTCTACTAATAAAAGATTTATTTTTTATAGTTCTAAAGTATTATTAGCATGTAGAATTTGGTTTTAAGATTTGTAAACTTGATTTTAATCAAATTATTGCCGATAGATGATTCATATAATATAAGTGTTTAGAGTATCGATATATCGGGAATAGTCATGTCCTGTCTTGAAATGAAGTGCTTAAGTAGCATTTGGAAACGAATCCTTGTGCTGTTTACTGTGTTTTCTATGATGATAGTAAGCCTGCCTGCTTACGCAGAGCGCTTGCCTGATTTCTTGGCAAAAATTCAGCCTTCTGAAATTTTTCCTGGTGCTGATCGCTACGGCAAACCTGAAGGTAAGCCTTTGGTTGCTCGTGTATATAAAGGCGAAGAGCAGCTTGGTTTGGTTTATATCACGACTGATGTGGTCAATACGCGTGGTTATTCGAGTAAGCCGATTGATACAATGGTTGCATTGGCCAATGATGGCACTATTGCGGGAGCAAAATTGGTTGAACACCATGAGCCAATTATGCTGATCGGTATCCCGCAATCCCGTGTTGATAAATTCATTGACAAATATATCGGCTTAAATTTTATTAAAAACCCGCCTCAACCGGGTGTTGCGCCAGGGGATATTATTAGTGGTGCGACTGTAACCCTGATGGTCATCAATGACAGTATTCAGCGTTCTGTTAAGGCGGTAATCCATCAATATCATTTGGGTACTGATAAAGCAGTTCAAACCGATGCAGCAGCTGCTTCCGGCGAACAGTCTGCCGAACCTGCCGTTCAAACCCGTCCGCGTCGTGTTGCCAGTCAAGACAAACAAGATATCCTGTCATGGAATGCGCTTTTGGAACAAAAAGCCGTCGGTCATCTGCATATTTCTATCGACGAAATCAATAAACTGTTTGAGAAAAGCGGTAAAGCAGGTGTGGCAGATCATGCGGAGCAGGGCGATGGTAATGATACATTTATTGATCTGTATGTTGCCTTGGTCAGCCAACCTTCCATCGGTAAAAGTCTTTTAGGCGAAGCCGGCTGGAACAACCTGCAAAAACGTTTGAAACCTGGTCAAGAAGCCGTAATGGTGGCCGGCGAGGGTCGCTATTCTTGGAAAGGTTCGGGTTATGTTCGCGGCGGTATCTTTGACCGTATCGAAATGATTCAGGGCGATACCAGCTTCCGTTTTACTGATGCACAGCATGAGCGTGTGGTTGCTTTGGCAGCGGAAGGTGCACCTGCATTCAAAGAGGTATCTTGGTTCACAATCCCTGAGGGTGTGGAATTTGATGGTGCCGAGCCATGGCGTTTGCAATTGATGATTCAACGTGTATTGAGCGTTAACGATAAAGCTTTCGTAACTGCAGATTTGGATTACGAATTGCCAAAAGGCTACTACGTTGACGATCCTAAAGCACCGCCGGTTGAAATCAGCGCGCCGGTTGAGCAAGTTGCGGCTGCAGCTTCAGCTCCTGAAAGTACAGGTATTGCCGAAGATGCAACTGCCGGTGATGATGGTGTTTCCAACCAACTTTGGAAACAGGTTTGGAAAGCCAAACAAGGTCAAATTATTGTTGTCGGTATTGCTTTGACAATTCTCCTGTTGGTATTCCTGTTCCAAGACTGGATTGTACGTTACGAAAAATGGTATGACCGTTTCCGCCTCTGTTTCCTGATCTTTACGCTGTTTTATATCGGCTGGTATGCTCAGGCACAATTATCAGTAGTGAATACTTTGACGTTGTTCTCAGCCATTTTGACTGAGTTCCACTGGGAATTCTTCCTGATGGATCCGCTGGTATTTATTCTGTGGCTCTTTACAGCGGCGACCATGCTGTTGTGGAACCGCGGTACATTCTGTGGATGGCTGTGTCCTTTCGGTGCATTGCAAGAGTTAACCAACCGTATCGCCAAAAAATTGGGTCTGAAACAAATTACAGTACCACACTTGTTGCATACCCGTCTGAGTGCGATTAAATATGTAATTTTTTTCGCCTTGTTGGCAATTTCCCTGTACGATTTGGGTACGGCTGAAAAATTTGCTGAAATTGAGCCTTTCAAAACTGCAATCATTTTGAAATTTATGCGTGAATGGTGGTTTGTTCTGTTCGCTGCCGCTTTGCTGATCGCAGGCTTGTTTATCGAACGTTTCTTCTGCCGTTATCTGTGTCCTTTGGGTGCGGGTATCGCATTGCCGGGTCGCTTCCGTGTGTTTGACTGGCTGCGTCGCTATAAAATGTGTGGCAATCCTTGTCAGATTTGTACACACGAATGTCCGGTTCAGGCAATCGCACCTGAAGGTGACATTCATCCGAACGAATGTATCCAATGTCTGCATTGCCAGGTAATGTATCACCACGATACGCGTTGCCCTCAAGTAGTGGCAACGAATAAGAAAAAACAAAAGCAAGCGGCGGCAAAATCTGAGCAGCACGATGCGGCAGTAGCGCAAAATGCTCAAGAACAAGTTGTTCAGTTTGTTAAAAAAGAATCAGCAATCAGTGTTGACAAGTAGTAATTTATAAATAAAAAAGAGGGCTGTATCGGCAGCCCGACTTAGAAATTTTTTCATCGGCAGGCCGTCTGAAAAAAATCGGCCGCCGGATTTTATCCAAGGAGTGTCGTATGTCAGACGAAAAATTAGAACAAAACGGCTTAAGCCGTCGTTCATTCTTAGGTACTGCCGCTGCTTCCGGTGCAGGTATTGCCGGTGCCGGTTTGTTGGGCTTGGCCGGTTGCTCTAACGGTGAGGGTGATAAAGCTGCCGCTTCTGGCGCAGCTCCTGCTGAGAAAGCAGCAGCTCATTCTGCCGAACCGGGTAAACAAACTTCCGAAGTAGGTCCAGGCGAGCTTGACCAATACTACGGTTTCCTGTCAGGCGGTCAATCAGGCGAAATGCGCTTGATCGGTGTACCTTCTATGCGTGAGTTGATGCGTATCCCTGTATTCAATATGGACAGCGCTACCGGTTGGGGTCGTACCAACGAAAGCTTGCGTATTTTGAATGAAAAAATTACGCCGGAAACTCGTAAATTCCTGCAAGACAGTGGTCTGCGTTGTTACCCTAACGGCGACTTGCACCACCCGCACTTGTCTTTTACCGATCAGACTTACGACGGCCGCTATGCATATGCCAACGATAAAGCAAACAACCGTGTTTGCCGTATCCGCTTGGATGTGATGAAAACCGATAAAATCGTTGAAATTCCAAATGTTTCGGGTGTCCACGGTCTGCGTCCTCAACGCTATCCGAAAACCGGTTACGTATTTGCCAACGGCGAGCATATCGTTCCTGTTGACGGCGTAGGCAAATGGGATGATCCTAAAACTTGGAATGCCGTTTATACTGCAGTTGACGGCGAAACCATGGACATCGCATGGCAAGTATTGGTAGACGGTAACTTGGACAACGGCGATGCCGACTACCAAGGTAAATACTCTTTCTCTACCTGCTATAACTCTGAGCGCGCTCTGACTGTACAAGGTGCATCTTCTAACGAACAAGACTGGTGTGTGGTATTTAACCTGGCCGCCATCGAAGAAGGCATCAAAAAAGGCGACTTCAAAGAAGTTAACGGCGTGAAAATGTTGGATGGTCGTGCGGAAGCCAACTCTCCATACACTCGTTACATCCCGGTTCCTAACTCTCCTCACGGTTGTAATGCAAGCCCTGACGGCAAGTACATCATGCTCAACGGTAAACTGTCTCCAACCGTTACCGTATTGGATGTTAGCAAACTGGATGACTTGTTTGCAGGCAAAATCAAAGAGCGTGATGTTGTCGTAGCCGAGCCTCAACTGGGTCTTGGCCCATTACACACTGCATTTGACGGTCGCGGCAATGCTTATACAACATTGTTTATCGACAGCCAAATGGTGAAATGGAACATCGACGATGCGATTAAAGCCTACAAAGGCGAGAAAATCGATCCGATTAAACAAAAACTTGACGTTCACTATCAACCTGGCCACAACCACACTACCATGGGCGAAACCAAAGAAGCTGATGGTAAATGGTTGGTATCTTTGAACAAGTTCTCTAAAGACCGCTTCTTGAATGCCGGTCCTTTGAAACCTGAGTGTGACCAATTGATCGACATCTCCGGCGACGAAATGCGTCTGGTGCACGACAATCCGACTTTTGCCGAACCACACGACTTGTGCTTGGTTGCTGCGTCTAAAGTGAACCCAAGCAAAACTTGGGACCGCAAAGACCCATGGTTCTGGCAAGAAGCTTTGGAACAAGCTCAAAAAGACGGTGTTGAGCTGGAAAAAGCTGCCAAAGTCGTACGCGAAGGCAACAAAGTACGCGTATACATGACTGCCGTTGCGCCTGCTTACAGCATTCCTCAATTTGAAGTGAATCAAGGCGACGAAGTGACTGTATATGTAACCAACGTTGAGACCATTGAGGACTTGACTCACGGCTTCACTTTGGAAGGCTATGGTATCGCTATGGAGATTGGCCCGCAAGCAACATCTTCTGTAACCTTCAAAGCAGTCCGTCCAGGCGTACACTGGTACTACTGCCAATGGTTCTGCCACGCATTGCACATGGAAATGTCAGGCCAAATGATTGTTAAACCAAAATAATTTTGGTTGGATGATTTAATCCTTCAGGCCGTCTGAAAAGACATTTTTTCAGACGGCCTTTATAGCAAAGCTGTTTGTCTGCAGATATTGCAATGAGATATAAGCCATCATCAGACAGCTTTGCTATAACATCAAAATACCTGTTTCTGCATATGTTTACCGTGTAGAAAACAGGCCGTCTGAAACAGAGATATGATTATGACGCACACACAAATCCATCGTTCCAAATGGCAACGTGCCGCACTCGTATTGCTGCTTGGCAGTATGGTTCAGACGGCCTTTGCCGCAGTCATCAACGTATCCGCACAAGACAATCTCAATGATGCTTTAGCGCGCGCCCAAGCCGGCGATACGCTCAAGCTTGCCTCCGGTACATACAAGACCAAACTCTATATCGACAAACCGATTACCATTGAAGGTCCGGCCGACCGCTCCGCCAAGATTGTTGGCGACAGGAGCGGGCGTACCATTGCCGTTCATGCGCCTGACGTGACTCTGCGCAATCTGACAGTCTCAAATTCTGGCTTGAGTCTGCCGGCCATGGATGCAGGGATTTATCTTGAGGAAACGGCTCCGCGTGCATTGGTTGAACACAATAATATCTTGGACAACTCTGTCGGCGTGTACATCCATGGCGCGGCAGAATCGATGGTGCGAGAAAATAAGATTGTCGGGGAAGCCACATTGCGCGTGAATGAGCGCGGTAATGGCGTAACGGTTTGGAATGCGCCGGGCGCGCAAGTTGTCGACAACGATATTTCCAAAGGCCGTGACGGTATTTTCTCCAATACCAGTACAAACAACACCTATAAAGGCAATCGTTTCAGTGATTTGCGTTTTGCAGTGCATTATATGTACACCAACGACAGCGAGATCAGCAACAACATCTCCGTCGGCAACAATATGGGCTATGTGTTGATGTTCTCAGAGCGTCTTAAAGTGTATGGCAATATCGCTGTGGGCAGCCGTGACCAAGGCATCATGCTCAACTACGTCAACTATTCCGATATTAACGACAACATTATCAATAAAGCCGGTAAATGCGTATTCGCCTATAACGCCAACTTCAATAAAATTTTTGACAACCATTTTGAAAACTGTCAAATCGGTATTCACTTTACCGCGGCTATTGAAGGCACAAGCCTGTTTAATAATTCGTTTATCAACAACGAAAGCCAAGTCAAATACGTCAGCACCCGTTTCCTTGATTGGGGAGAGGGCGGACGAGGCAATTATTGGAGCGACAACAGCACATTCGACCTTGATGGCGATGGTTTTGGCGACAACGCCTATCGACCGAACGGCATCATCGACCAAATCATTTGGCGCGCGCCCGTGTCCCGTCTGCTGATGAACAGTCCTGCCGTCAGCATTGTCAAATGGGCGCAATCTCAGTTCCCCGCTATTTTGCCGGGCGGCGTCATCGACAGTAAGCCATTGATGAAACCGATCAGCAACAAAACAAGCACCAAATACGAAGCCATGAAGGATGAGCTGTTGCACGAAGCCAATACGCGCCAATCCGATTGGAGCGATGCCGAAAACGGATCTTTGAATTAAACATGTTTTCAGACGGCCTTTTGAATGAGGCCGTCTGAAACGGCACAAAGGAATTATTCATGACCAACCACGTCGAATTAAGAAACGTGACCAAACAATTCGGCAGTCAAAAAGCCGTCAACCAAGTCGATTTAGTCCTCAAAGCAGGCGAAAGTGTCGGCATGGCAGGGCATAACGGTGCAGGCAAATCCACCATCATGAAGCTGATACTCGGCCTGATTACACCGACCGAAGGCGAAGTCATGTTGCTGGGCGAGCGTACCGGCAGCAAGGCAGGCGCACTGCTTCGCAGTCAAATCGGCTACCTGCCTGAAACCGTCGCGCTTCATCCTTCATTGACCGGCATTGAAACCATGGATTTCTATGCCAAGCTGAAAAAACAGCCCTTGAGTAAAAACCGTGAGTTGTTGGAACGCGTCGGCATTTCTCAAGCTGCACGTCGCCGTGTCGGCACTTACTCCAAAGGTATGCGCCAGCGTCTCGCTTTGGCACAAGCCTTGTTGGGCGAGCCTAAAGTCTTATTGTTTGACGAACCGACCACAGGCCTTGACCCGGCTTCACGCCAAATGTTTTACGAAGTCGTGCGCGAACTGAATGGACGCGGTGCGACCGTATTGCTCAGCACGCACGCGCTTGCCGAACTCGATGGCCACGCCGACCGCATTATCGTCATGAAAAACGGCGTGAAAGTTGCCGATGGCAGCATGGATGAGTTGCATGTTCAAAGCGGTTTGCCGTTGACCGTCAATGTCCGTTTGAAAGAAGCGCGTCAGTTGAGCGAGCGTTGGCAGCCGCTTTCAGACGGCCTGTCGTATAAAGCGCAATGTAAAGCCGAAGAGCGTATGGGACTTTTGAGCGAATTGGGTGATTTGGGCAACCTTGCCTATATCGATATCCATACCCCGACACTTGACGATATGTACGCACAATTCTTAAAAAGGGAAGACGTATGAACCCCGTTTGGATTATTACCGGCAAAGAAGTCCGCGACAGCCTGCGCAACCGTTGGGTACTCGCCGCCGCACTCCTGCTTGCCGCGCTTGCCCTGTCATTGGGTTTCCTGGGCAGCTCACCTACCGGTACAGTCAAAGTCGATCCGTTGACCGTTACCGTTGTCAGCCTCTCCAGTCTGTCGATTTTCCTGATTCCGTTGATTGCGATGTTGCTCTCTTATGATGCGCTGATTGGCGAAATCGAACGCGGCACGATGGCGCTGTTGTTGAGCTATCCGATTTCGCGCAACCAAATCCTTGCCGGCAAATTTATCGGCCATCTCATCATCCTTGCCCTTGCTACTACGGCAGGCTACGGATTGGCAGGCATTACCCTTCAGCTTGCCAACGGCAGCTTTGACCTTGGCGCATGGAAACCTTTTGCCCTCCTGATTGTTGCCAGTGTGATTCTTGGTGCAGCCTTTTTGTCTATGGGTTATTTGATCAGCGCGAAAGTCAAAGAACGCGGTACTGCCGCCGGTATCGCCATCGGCGTATGGCTGTTTTTTGTGGTGATTTTCGATATGGCGCTTTTGGGTATTTTGGTTGCCGATACCGAACAAGTCATTACCGCGCCTGTTGTAGAAACCATTCTCTTGTTCAATCCTTCCGACATTTACCGTCTGCTCAACCTGACTGGTTATGAAAACACCGCGATGTACGCAGGTATGGCCGGTTTAAGCGATCAAATCAGCCTGACTATGCCGGTTTTGCTGACGGCGCAGGTATTATGGGTTATCATTCCTTTGGTCTTAGCCGCCTGGATTTTCGGAAAGAGACAAATATGAGAAAAATATTATTTACAGCATTCACCATCCTTGCTTTATCTGCTTGTAGTAAAGAGGAAAATACTCCTCCGCCTGCGCCCCAACAAATCAGCGACAGCGCAGTCGGGCATTACTGCAGCATGAATTTGACCGAACACAACGGCCCTAAAGCGCAAATCTTCTTGAACGGCAAACCTGACAAACCGGTTTGGTTTTCCACCATCAAGCAGATGTTCGGCTACACCAAACTGCCCGAAGAGCCTAAAGGCATTCATGCCATCTATGTTACCGATATGGGCAAAGTCAAAGATTGGGAAAAACCCAATGCCGACGCCGAATGGATAGATGCGAAAAAAGCCTATTACGTTATCGAAAGCAGCTTTATCGGCGGTATGGGTGCGGAAGACGCGCTTCCGTTTGCCGACAAGGCTCAGGCTGAAAAATTCGCCAAAGAAAAAGGCGGCAGGGTAGTCGGTTTTGCAGAGATGCCCGACGAATACATTTTCAAATAAACAACCAATAAAGGCCGTCTGAAACAGTTTCAGACGGCCTTTGTGTTGGAAGCTGCCGATTGATGATTTAATGAATGCAGCTTTCAATGTAAAGATAAAAAACCAAGGAATACTTTATGTCCACTCCGTTAACGCGCCGCCGTTTCCTTGCTATCGCCGCTACACTTGCCGCCGGTGTCGGCATTCCTTTTGCCATCAGCCGCAAAACTAATCAACCGACTCATCCGACCAGCCCAAATCAAGAAGAGCAGCCAGTTATTTGGAGAGGTATTGCATTGGGTTCGGGCGCGGAGTTGCGTTTGTTCGGCGTTGAGCGCAAGCAGGCAGAAATATTGGTCAACAAAGTATTGGCAGAAGTTTTACGGTTGGAAAAAATCTTCAGCCTGTATCGGGACGACAGCCTGATCAGCCGTTTAAACCGAGAAGGCCGTCTGAAAAATCCGCCATCCGATTTTTTGCAGCTGCTCAGCATCAGTCGAGATATTCATCAGCTGACACAGGGTGCATTTGATCCCAGCATTCAGCCTTTGTGGAATCTGTATGCCGACCATTTCAGGCGAAACCCCAAAACCGAAACACCGCCGTCCGAACGCAGTATCAAAGACACGCTCAAATTAGTGGATTTCAACAAAGTCGATTTTGATACCAAAGAAATCCGTTTTGCCCAAAAAGGCATGGGCTTGTCACTCAACGGCATTGCGCAGGGCTATATCACTGATAAAGTAGTTGAATTGTTAAAGCAGCAAGGCGTTACCCAGGCATTGATTGATATGGGGGAAATTTACGGCTTTGATAATGCCAACCAGCGCGAGTGGAATGTCAGCATTCGCAATCCCGACCAAGAAGACCAAATCCTGACCACCATTGCCATGAAAAACCAAGCCTTTGCCACATCGGGCGGCTATGGCACGGTAATGGACGAAGCTGGCAAATTTACCCATCTTTTTGATCCGCGTACAGGCGGAAGCCAACCGCGTTATAAAAGCATGAGCGTCATGGCGGAGAGTGCGGCGGTTGCCGATGCTTTTTCCACTGCATTCTCCATTATGGATGAGGCGTCCATCCGTACTGCGGCTCAAGTTAAAAAGGCACAGGTTTGGCTGGTGATGCCGAATAATGAATTGAAGAAGATTGGAGGCTGAGGGGAAGGGGGGGCCTTGATTGCGGTTTTGACTATGTGTCTAGTGCAGGGAAGGCTTGATTGCTGAAAAAATGGAAGATAAAAAAGAAGGGCTGCCCAAGGGGCAACCCTGAAACTCTTGCAGCTGGGAGTAATTAGCAAGAGATTACGACACTTAAAACAAAAATTCACTCATTTCAAAGCACGAAGCTTTAATATCTAAGCAATACGGTATTTCGACCGCTCAAACCCCTTCGATACGGAGAAACACAACATACATGGAAAATCCGACAAAGTGGTTTGAAGCAATTCAGATGAACGGTCTGTAATGCAGATAACCGGATGTCTTTAGATGAGCGGTATAATATCAGGATAAACGGAACATTACTAGTGAATATTATAAAAAAGTAGAATAATTCATTTAGTGATTGATTATATTGAATAAAAACATGATTTTTTATTGAACTTTTTTACAACATATTGATTTGGTTTAAAAAGGGAATTGTGTAAGTATTTGGCGTTAATCAAAAAACGTGTTTTGAGCTTTGGGAAGAGATAATCAATAGAAAAAGGCCGTCTGAATGTTCAGACGGCCTTTTTTCAAAAAGTTACTTATTTGGTTGCAGAAGCAGTAGAAGCAGCTTCGGCTTGAGCACCTGCAGCTGCGTTTTTACCCCATGCAGCAGGATATTTGTAACCGGCAAAGCGTTTTTGTGCGTAGGCTTTGAACTCGTCAGAGTTGTAGGCTTCGGTTACATCTTTCAGCCATTGGCTGTCTTTGTCGGCAGTGCGGACGGCAGACCAGTTAACGTAGGCAAAGCTTGGCTCTTGGAACAGGGCTTCAGTCAGTTTCATGCCGCTGCTCATGGCGTAGTTGCCGTTAACGATGGCAAAGTCAACGTCGGCACGGCTGCGTGGCAGTTGGGCGGCTTCAAGTTCTACGATTTGGATGTTTTTTGGATTTTCGGCAATATCGTTTTTAGAGGCAGTTAGCGGATCAACGTCGGCTTTTAGTTTAATCCAGCCCAATTCGTTCAACATAACCAATGCACGGGCAAAGTTGGACGGGTCGTTAGGTGCAGAAACGCTGACGCCGTCTTTCACTTCGTCCAAAGATTTCAGTTTGCCAGGGTATAGGCCCAAAGGTGCAGTCGGTACTTGGAAGGCTTCAACGATGTCCAGTTTGTGTTCTTTTTTGAAGTCGTCCAGATAAGGTTTATGTTGGAAGATGTTGATGTCCAATTCGCCTTCAGCCAAAGCAAGGTTGGGGCGCACATAGTCGGTGAACTCGATCAGTTTGACTTTATAGCCTTTTTTCTCCAAAGCCGGTTGGATTTGGTCTTTTACCATATCGCCGAAGTCGCCGACGGTTGTACCGAAGACGATTTCTTTTTTCTCTGCGCCGTTGTTGGCAGAAGAAGCGGCAGAAGCAGCAGGCGCGCTGTCTTTTTGACCGCCGCAGGCAGCCAGTACGATGGCCAGCGTAGCGACTGAAAGGGTTTTGAAGAATGTGTTGGTTTGCATATTTTGCTCCTGATGGATGATAAAACGGTTTCAGACAGCCTCAAGCTGCTGCCGTCAAAAAAAGAGGGATTGTAAATCTATTTTGGAAATATGAGGATGTTTTTTGTGAATTTATTTGGAATATATATCCTAATATGTTCTAAATAGATAACAGGCCGTCTGAAAAATAGTAAGTCCATTTCAGACGACCCGGCATGTTTAACGTTTATCCAGTTTGCGTGCCAATCTGTTGCCGATACCTTGAATCAGGATAACGAGTAAAACCAGGATGGCAACGATGAAGATGATGACTTCCATTTGATAGCGGTAGTAGCCGTAACGGATGGCAAGGTCGCCCAAGCCGCCACCGCCAATCATGCCTGCCGCCGCGCTGTATGACAGAAGGCCGATAGCCAGTACGGTAATGCTAGAAACCATACCTGCGCGCGCTTCATTTAAAAGCACTTTGCAGATGATGCTCATGGGCGAGGCACCCATTGCGGAGGCCGCTTCAATCACGCCTCTGGGTACTTCGCGTAGGTTTTGCTCGACCAGACGGGCGAAGTAGAATAGGCCGGATACGCTCAATACCAATGAGGCGGCAACAGGGCCGATGGTCGTACCGATGATGGCGCGTGTAACAGGAATCATGGCAATCATCAGGATGACGAAAGGGAATGCGCGCATCAGGTTGACCAGGTTGTCAAAAAATAAATTCAGCTGTTTGTTGTAGTGCAACTGATGACTTGACGTCACAAACAGCAATACGCCCAAAATCGTACCGAAGATAACGGCAAAAGTAGTCGATAGGCCGACCATAATAAAGGTTTCGCCCAAGGCTTGGATAATTTCGCCCTTCATGCTGACGATGGTCTCAACAGCACTTTCAAATGTTAAATCTGCCATATTAGTCCTCTCGAATCAGCTCTTGCCCGATTTCGGATTGGGCATGGATTTGGTTGCCGTGTACTTCAACGATTTCCAACAGACGGCCTTTGTCCAAGAGGGCGGCACGGTCACACAGGCGGCGGATAACGCTCATTTCGTGGGTAACGATGACGATGGTTACGTTGAAACGTCGGTTGATGTCTTCCAAACACTTCAAAACGCTGCGCGTAGTGGCAGGGTCGAGGGCGGAAGTGGGTTCGTCGGCGAGGATGACTTGAGGTTGCGGCGCCAGCGCGCGGGCAATGCCGACACGTTGTTTTTGACCGCCGGAAAGTTGGGACGGGTAATGGTTGGCACGGTCTTGCAAATCGACGATTTCCAAACATTCTTCAACACGCGCTTGGATTTTTTTAGACGGCCATTTGGCAATTTCTAAAGGAAAAGCGACGTTTTCGGCAACGGTACGGTTGCTCAATAGGTTGAACTGTTGGAATACCATGCCGATGTTTTGTCGGGCGTGGCGCAGTTGCGTGGCGTTGAGCGCGGTCAGTTCTTGGCCGCACACGCTGACGGTACCTGTATCCGGACGTTCCAATAAGTTAATCAGACGCAACAGGGTGGATTTGCCTGCACCGGAGTAGCCCATTAGGCCAAAGATTTCCCCCTGTTTGATTTCGAGGCTGGTCGGCTCGACGGCGACAAAGTCTTTTTTGTCGCGTGTTTGATAGTGTTTGGAAACGTGATCCAGAATAATCATGGTTTATCCGTGTTTTCTTTAATTCGTGTGGCCATCAGGGTGTGCAGACGGCGGTTGTCGGCGCGTGCGACGGTAAATTGCAGGCTGCCGATGATGACTTTTTCGCCGCGCACGGGCAGATGTCCCAACTCTTGAATGACCAGGCCGCCGATGGTGTCGGCTTCTTCGCTGCTGTATTCCGTACCAAAGAAGGTGTTGATGTCTTCGATTTCGGTAGCGGCGTGGATGCGCCAGCGTTCGGAAGAAACGGCATGGATATTGTCGGCGCTGTCGTCTTCGTCAAACTCGTCTTCGATTTCGCCGACGATTTGCTCGATGATGTCTTCAAAGGTGACCAAACCGGATGTGCCGCCGTATTCATCGATGACAATCGCCATGTGGTTGCGCTGTTCGCGGAACTCTTTTAAAAGGGCGGTCAAAGATTTGCCTTCGGGAACGAAAACGGCAGGGCGCAAGACGGATTTCAGGTGGAACTGCTCGGGGTTGAACATATATTTGAGCAGGTCTTTGGCGTGCAAAATGCCCAAAACTTCGTCTTTGTCTTCGCCGATGACGGGGAAACGCGAATGGGCGGTTTCGATGACGTAGGCCGTGATGCGCTCGATGCTGTCGTTTTCTTTCAATACGTTCATGCGGCTGCGCGTAATCATCGCATCGCGCACTTCCAGCTCGGCAAAGTCCAATACTTTTTCCAGCCGGGTCAGTGTGTCGGCGTCAAAAACTTCCTGCTCGTGCGCTTGGCGCAACAGGGTCAATACGTCTTCGGCGGAGTCGGGCTCGCCGGCAAGTCGGGAGATTAGGCGTTCGAAAAACTTGGGTTTCGACTGCGTACCGTCCATTTTAATATTCGTCCTCTTGGTAGGGGTTGGGGAAGCCTGCCGCCAGCATCAGGCGGATTTCTTCGGCTTCCATTATTTCGGCTTCATCGTCTTCGATGTGGTCGTAGCCCATCAGGTGTAAAGTACCGTGTATGGTCAGGTGGGCAAAATGCTGCTCGGGTGTTTTGCCTTGTTCGGCGGCTTCTTTCAAAACCACTTGCGGGCAAATCACCAAATCGCCATACAGGCCGTCTGAAAACTGGTCGGGCAGGATTTCGCCTTCGTTGAGCGCGAAACTCAATACATTGGTGGCGTAATCTTTGCCGCGGTAGTCGCGGTTGTAGGCGCGGGCTTCTTCTTCGTCGAGAAGAATCAGGCTGATGTCTGCGTGGCGGTATTCGTTTTTCAAGGCAGACCACGCCCAGCGGTAGAAGTCGTTCTCTGAAGGAAGGTTGGCGGCGGAAGAAGCGTTTTCAAAGTTCAAATGAAAACGTTGCCGCTGTAAGGATAAAAAAGGATATTGTTTGGCGCGTTTCATGTTGTCCGGAAAATTTGGTTTTTAGGCGTAAATATAACATATTCACCCCCATGCCGTCTGAAAAACCGCCCAAAATATGATAGACTTCATGCCGTTTTCCATCTTTCAGGCAACCATTATGAACCCGAAAAAACTCGTTATCGCCAGTCGCGAAAGCCTGCTTGCCATGTGGCAGGCAAAACATATCCAAGGCCGTCTGAAAGCCCTGTATCCCGATTGCGAAGTCGAGATTTTGGGCATGACTACGCGTGGCGACCAGATTTTGGACAGAACTTTGTCAAAAGTTGGCGGTAAAGGCTTGTTTGTCAAAGAGTTGGAACAGGCTTTGTATGACGGTCGAGCCGACTTGGCCGTGCATTCGATTAAAGACGTACCGATGGATTTGCCTGAAGGTTTCGCGCTTGCAGCCATCGGCGAACGCGCCAATCCGTTTGACGCGTTTGTGTCCAACCAATACGCGCGTTTGGAAGAAATGCCTAAAGGTGCCATCGTCGGTACATCCAGCCTGCGCCGCGAAGCCCAGTTGCGTGCACGCTATCCTCATTTGGTTATCAAACCTTTGCGCGGTAATGTGCAAACCCGTTTATCCAAACTCGATAACGGCGAATATGACGCGATTATCTTGGCTGCCGCCGGTTTGCAGCGTCTGGAATTGGACGAACGCATCCGCATGATTTTGTCGGAATCCGACAGCCTGCCTGCCGCCGGACAAGGTGCATTGGGTATTGAAATTGCAGCGCATCGCGAAGATTTGTACGAAGTCTTAAAGCCGTTGAACCACGATACCACACACGCCTGCGTTACGGCCGAACGTGCGTTGGCGCGCGCTTTGGGCGGAAGCTGCCAAGTGCCGCTGGCCGCATATTGCACTGAAGAAAACGGCTTGCTGACCTTGCGCGGCTTGGTCGGTCATCCTGACGGTTCGGTCATTTTGCAGGCGGACGCGCAAGCTCCAGCCGAATACGCCGATGCTTTGGGTCGCGCTGTCGCCAAAAAACTGGCAGATGATGGTGCGGAAGAATTGATTGCCGCCGTATTGCAAGAACAGGCTTAAAACAGCATAGATAATTTTAAAAGGCCGTCTGAAACTTTCAGACGGCCTTTATTTTGTTGATGCTTAAGGATTCATAATCCGCGCAACCAAAGCTTTTTCTTTGCCCTGCATATTGGGGATCTTGACCTGAATGCCGTTGCCTGGAGCAACATCGACAGGCTGGCCTTTGCGGGTCATTTGTTCCAATTTGATGGTTTGGTTGCCGCTCGGGTGGATGATTTCGAGTGAATCGCCGACAGCGAAGCGGTTTTTGACTTCGATTGTCGCCCAGCCGTTTTCATCGATTTCGGTAACGTGGCCGACATATTGGCTTTGTTTGGCGATGGAATGGCCGGTCAGGTAGTTTTGGTAATCCTGAGTTTGGTGGCGCTCGAGGAAGCCGCTGGTGTAGCCGCGGTTGGCAAGGCCTTCGAGTTCGCTCAACAGGCTGTAATCAAACGGACGGCCTGCAACGGCATCATCAATCGCTTTACGGTAGGATTGAGCCACGCGGGCAACATAATAAAGCGATTTTGTGCGGCCTTCGACTTTGAGGCTGTCTACGCCGATTTTGGCCAGTTTCTCAACCACTTCAATACCGCGAAGGTCTTTGGAGTTCATGATGTAGGTGCCGTGTTCGTCTTCCATAATCGGCATCATTTCGCCCGGGCGGTTGGACTCTTCAATCAGGAAAACTTTGTCGGCGTAGGGATGGCGTTTTTGACCGTTGATGCCTTCAAAGTTTTGGTTGGCTTCTTCTTGGGCTTTTTCAAAGTTGAAACCTTGCAGAAGCTGGGCATCGCCTGCATCGCTTTCAGTGGCGTTGTGAACCTTGTAGTCCCAACGGCAGGAGTTGGTGCAGGTGCCTTGGTTGGGGTCGCGGTGGTTGAAATAGCCGGAGAGCAGGCAGCGGCCTGAGTAGGCGATGCACAATGCGCCGTGAATGAAGACTTCGAGTTCGATGTCAGGGCATTCTTGGCGGATTTCGGCGATTTCTTCCATGCTCAATTCGCGTGACAGAATAATGCGTTCGACACCGATGTTTTGCCAGAATTTTACGCCCCAGTAGTTGGTGGTGTTTGCCTGAACGGACAGGTGAATCGGCATTTCCGGCCATTTTTCGCGCACGGTCATGATCAAACCCGGATCCGCCATAATCAGCGCGTCGGGTTTCATGGCAATCAAGGGCTCCATATCGGAAACGAAGGTTTTGAGTTTGGAGTTGTGCGGCAGCGTATTGACGGTCAGGAAGAATTTTTTGTTGCGCTCGTGCGCTTCTTTAATACCTTGCTCGAGAACGTCGAGTTTGGCAAATTCGTTGTTGCGGGCGCGCAGAGAGTAACGCGGGCTGCCGGCGTAAACGGCATCTGCGCCGTAATCATAGGCAGCGCGCATACGTTCGAGGCCGCCTGCTGGCAATAAGAGTTCGGGTGCTTTCATGTTTTATGCTTTTTAAAATGTTTTCAGACGGCCCTCAAGGAAAGAGGGAAGGCCGTCTGAAAGATGTTTGAAGAATGGGCGGATTATCCGCTGTTTTTGTGTTTCGGTCAATTTTGTGTCGGGTTTGCGCTTTGTTTTTTATACGGAAAATGTCTTATATGATGAAAGGTGAAAAGGGGCTGCAATTCATTGGAAATGTAAAAAAAGCAGGGTTGGGTGGAATAATTTAACAAAAAACCGTTCAAGCAATGTATTTTCTTGTAAAATATCAAGCTTCATTTTAAAAAATATTCGGATTAGTTACCGATTTTGACCGACGGAAGGGTTATGGATTTTCGTTTTGACATTATTTATGAATACCGCTGGATGTTTTTATACGGCGTGTTGACAACGCTGGGACTGACGGTGGTTGCAACGGCAGGTGGCTCGATTTTGGGTTTGCTGCTGGCATTGGCGCGTTTGATCAATCCGGAAAAAGCCGGTGTGCCGATGCGTGCCTTGGCTTGGATGTTGCGTAAGATTTCTTTTTGGTATGTTACGCTGTTCCGCGGTACGCCATTGTTTGTACAAATTGTGATTTGGGCTTATGTTTGGTTCCCATTTTTCGTTCATCCAGCCGACGGTGTATTGATTAGCGGCGAAGCAGCCATTGATTTGCGCCGTTCTTATGGTGCGTTGATTGCCGGTTCTTTGGCGTTGATTGCGAACTCGGGTGCGTATATTTGTGAGATTTTCCGTGCCGGTATTCAGTCGATTGATAAAGGCCAAATGGAAGCTGCGCGTTCTTTGGGTCTGACCTATACTCAGGCGATGCGTTATGTAATTTTGCCGCAAGCTTTGCGCCGTATGTTGCCGCCATTGGCCAGTGAGTTTATTACGTTGTTGAAAGACAGCTCATTGCTTTCCGTCATCGGCGTGGCAGAGTTGGCTTATGTGCAAAGTACGATTACCGGCCGCTATTCTGTCTATGAAGAGCCGCTTTATACAATCGCGCTGATTTATTTGGTGCTGACAAGCTTTTTGGGTTGGGTATTCCTGCGATTGGAAAGCCGTTACAATCCGCAACACCGCTAATCGGTTTGAATCAAAAAAAGGAAGACTTTTTCAAGTCTTCCTTTTTTATTTGCCGTCAATGTTTCAGACGGCCTTGAATCAGAATGCTTCGCCGACTTTGACACCGCCTGCGATGTCTTTTGGCGTTGCCAGTTTGGCGGTTGCTTGTTGGGCTGCTTGGAATTCTTCGGTTGCCATGATGTTGGCAGCTTCTTGTACGGTCAATGTGTTGGCCATGTATTGCCAACGTGCTGCCAAGTCGGCGTTTGCTGGTGCGTGGAAGCCGTCTCGCAATTCATCGACCAAGTCAGGGCGGTTACATACCAGTACAATATCGCAGCCTGCTTCAAAAGAAAGGCGGGCGCGTTCTTTAATACCGCCGACACCGCATGCGCCTTCCATGGTCAGGTCGTCTGAAAAGATAACGCCGTTAAATCCGATTTCTTGGCGCAGGATTTGTTTCAGCCATTTTTCGGAGAAGCCTGCAGGTTGGCTGTCGGTTTGCGGGTACACGACGTGGGCAGGCATGACTGCAGCCATGCCTGCCTGGCTCAGTGCGCGGAAGGGGATAAGGTCAGCGGCTTCTAGCGCTTCGCGGCTGCGTTCGTCGCAAGGCAGGACGTGATGGCTGTCGCCTTCGACAAAGCCGTGTCCGGGGAAGTGTTTGCCGCAAGATTTCATGCCGCCTTTGTTCAGGCCTTTTTGCAGGGCAAGGGCAAGCTGGGTCACGATGTTGGCATCACGGTGGAAACTGCGGTTGCCGATGACGGCGCATTGACCCCAGTCCAAATCCAAAACAGGTGTGAAGGATAGGTCGATACCGCAGGCGGAGAGTTCGGTTGCCAAAACCCAGCCGACTTGTTCTGCTTGGGCGCAAGCGGCTTCTTTGCCTTCGTTGTCCCAAATTTCGCCCAATACGTTCATGGCCGGCAGGCGGGTGAAGCCGTCAATAAAACGTTGAACCCGCCCGCCTTCGTGGTCGACGGCGATGATGAGTTCAGGTGTGCGGACGGCTTTGATTTCTTGAACCAAAGCTTTGAGCTGGGAGACGTTTTCAAAGTTGCGGCGGAACAAAATAACGCCACCGACGGCAGGGTCGAGCAGGCGTTGTTTTTCTTCTTCGGTCAGATGATAGGCGGCGACGTCGGCCATGACTGGGCCGCGTGGAAGATGAGGCGTATTCATTGTTTCGTCCTGAATAATGTATATATTGGATAATCGTTATGTTCAGACGGCCTGAGAGTGTGGAAATATCTCAGGCCGTCTGAATATTGGTTTTGAATTAGGCAGTTACTTTTTTCTTGTCTTTTAAGATCAGAATTAACACAACCATCACGATGCCGGTTACCACAAAACCTAAAGGTGCAGAGCCGGTCATGCCCAGTGCGAGGTAGCCTGTGGCAGCAGACGCGGCTACGGTCAGCGCGTAAGGGAATTGCGAGGTAACGTGGTCGATGTGGTTGCAGTGTGCGCCGGTAGAAGAGAGGATGGTGGTGTCGGAAATCGGCGAGCAGTGGTCGCCAAATACGGCACCGGCCATTACGGCAGACATGCAAGGGATAATCAGCGATGGTTCGACTTTGACGGCCATGGCGGCGGCAATCGGCAACATGATGCCGAATGTACCCCAGCTTGTGCCGGTAGCAAAGGCCATTACGCCTGCGAGCATAAACAAAATCACGGGCAGGAAGCCTGCGTGGATATTGCCTGCTACCAAAGTGGAGAGGTATTCACCGGTGTGCATTTCGCTGACAACGGTGCTGATAATCCATGCCAAAATCAAGATGGTAATGGCACCGCGCATAGAGATGATGCCCTGCCAAATGGCTTTAGGATAATCGCTGGTTTTGATGGTACCGATGGTGCAGAGGATGACGGCCAATACGCCGCAAGTACCGCCGAACACGAGGGAAGTGTTCACATCGGTGTTTTCAAACGCGCTGAGCAAAGAGAAGGTTTCAGAAGCTTGCGCACCAGTGTAGATCATGGCGGAAATCGTGGCGACGATCAGTACCAAAACCGGCACAATCAGCGCGAATACACGGCCGTTGGGATGACCTGTTTCAACGGTTTCATCATGAATTTCATTCAAAGCGGCACGTTCCAAACGGGCCATAGAGCCGATGTCGAATGAGAACCAGGCAACGACAAACACCATAATCAATGCGAAGACGGCGTAGTAATTCATCAGGCTCATGGCCACGAATGCCCCCATTGGAGTGTAGTCTGTGATGTTGTAAGTCACCAAAAGGCCTGCCAAAGTAGCGATAATCGATGCGCCCCAGCTGGATACCGGCATCAAAACGCACATCGGAGCGGCAGTGGAGTCAAGGATATAAGCCAGTTTGGCGCGGGAAACTTTGAATTTGTCGGTTACAGGGCGGGCAATCGCACCGACGGCAAGACTGTGGAAATAGTCGTCAATAAAGGTAACGAATACCAGACAGGCAGTCAGCAGCTTCGCACCGCGACGGCCTTTGATGTGCTGTTTTGCCCAATCGGCAAATGCTTGGTTGCTGCCGGAATGCGTCAGCAGGGAAGTGAAAATCCCCAAAAGCACTAAAAAGAGCAGGATTTTGGGTTTGCCCAAAGACCAATCGCCGTCCGCCCAAGTCAGGCTGACAGCCATGTCTTTTAAGTGAACCAAAGCATCGAGTGGATTACCGCCTACCAGTAGGAATGAGCCGACGATAATGCCGACACCTAGGGACAGCAATACACGGCGCGTGGCAATGGCCAAGGCGAGTGCAATGGCTGCCGGGACGACAGATAAAATAGAATTTGAATAATTAATAAGTTGCATAATTATATTGTATATAAGCGGTGAAATATTTTCAGACGGCCTAAATTGGAAGGCGGATAACAAAATACCCACCGCCTCTGACAGATGGGTATTTTGTTATCTAACACATCATCATGCCGTCTGAAAAAATCGGACTACTGCAGATTTAGCGCGAGGAACAAAGTATTGCCGTCGCGTTGCACCAAAAGCGGTACGTTTTTGCCTGCGCTTTCCAATGCGCTACGGAAAGTGGATTCGTCATTGACGCTGATTTGGCTGACGGCAATGATTTCGTCGCCGCGCTTGAGGCCGGCACGTTCGGCCGCACCGCTAACGCGCAGAACGATCAAGCGTTGTTTGCCGTCTGCGTTTTCAACCTGCAGGGTAACACCTGCATTTTCAACGGTGAATCCGTCATGGCCGCCTTCGTGTTGAGGGTGTTCGGCTTCTTTGGCCGAAGTTTCCGTTTGTTCGGCTGCGCTGCCAAGTTTGACTTTGACATCGGTTTGTTTGCCGTCGCGCCAGATGCTCAAAGTCACTTCTTTACCCGGCATAATCGAGCCGACCATAACGGGCAAATCGCTGGAAGCGCGGACTTCTTCGCCGTTAACTTTGCGCACGATGTCGCCAACCTGCAAACCGGCTTGTTGTGCCGCGCTGTTCGGCATGATTTTGGCAATCAGCGCGCCGCTTGCTTTGTCCAAACCGAAAGATTTGGCCAAATCGTAAGAAACTTCTTGAATAACCACGCCTAATTGACCGCGTTGGACTTTGCCGTTGGCTTTTAATTGATCGGCCACATTCATGGCAACATCAATCGGAATAGCAAACGAAATACCCATGAAACCGCCGCTGCGGCTGTAAATTTGCGAGTTAATACCGACTACTTGGCCGCGGAGGTTGAATAACGGGCCGCCGGAGTTGCCGGGGTTGATGGCAACGTCGGTTTGGATAAACGGCGTGTAGTTTTCATTCGGCAGGCTGCGGCCTTTGGCGGAGACGATGCCTGAAGTTACGCTGTTGTCAAAGCCGAAAGGCGCGCCGATGGCGGCTACCCATTCGCCTGGTTTCAAATCTTTCGGATTGCCGATTTTGACAACCGGCAAGTCTTCTTGCGGCTCGATTTTTAAGAGGGCAACGTCGGATTGAGCGTCTGAGCCGACCAGTTTGGCCGTGTATTCGCGTTTGTCGTTGAGCAGGACTTTAATGTTGCCCATGCCGGCAACCACGTGGGTATTGGTCAGGATATAGCCGTCTTTGCTGATGATGAAGCCGGAACCGAAATTCAAAGCGTCGCTTTCGGTATCTTCTTGCGGCATGTCGGGCATATTGGGAACAAGGCGCTTGAAGAACTCGTAAAACGGATCGTTGTCGGGGAATTGGCTCAGGTCCATGCTGTGGTCGTCATCCGGTGTCGCAGTGCGTTTTGCCGGTGTCGCTTGAATATTGACGACTGCCTGTCCTTCGTTTTGCACCAGTTGGGCAAAGTCGGGCAACAACATACCGACTTTTCCGTCATCGGTATTGGTTTCTATGCGTTGGACGAGCTCTTTGTTTTCGTCTTTGCCGAAAAAGGTGCTGACTTTGTCGCAACCTGAAAGAAGGGAAGCTGAGAGGACAGCAAGGGCCAGATATGTGTTTGTTTTAATATTCACGAAAGTTCCTTTTGCCGGTGCCTATCATATTGTCGGCATGCGTTTGAGCCGGCAGGCAGTTTTATTGTTTGAATGCTGTTTAAATGTATAGGGTAGGATTTTACACTTTAACGGTTTTTTTTCAAGCATTTCATTTTAAATGAAAAAATGATAATTGGGATTTTATTGTTTTAAGGCCGTCTGAAAGCTTTGGGATATGACCTGTCGGTCGGTTCGCTTCTTTCAGACGGCCTTGAAATTGTGGTCAGTCGTGTTGATCCAAATGGTAGATCTGCGCCACGGCATCGATTAATTCGCTGTTGTCCGAGCCGGCTTTATTGAGCGTGCGTGTCGGAGAGTGGAGCAGTTTGTTGGTCAACTGAATGGAGAGGCGTTCAAGGACATCCTCGGCGGATACGCCTTTTGCCAGTTGCTTCATGGCATTTTCCAATACTTGGCGGCGTGCGCGTTCGCCTTCGTCGCGCAAGGCGCGGATAAGGGGAACGCTTTGACGGTTTTTCTGCAGGCGGATAAATTCGCTGACTTTTTCTTCCACCATGCTTTCAGCCGCCGCCGCTGCTTTTTTGCGCGCATCTTTACCGCTTTGGACAATGTCCATCATGTCGTCTACGGTATAGAGATATGCGTCTTCCAATTCGCCGACTTCGGCTTCGATATCGCGCGGAACGGCCAAATCCAGCAGGAAAACGGGCATGTTGTGGCGTTTTTTCAATGCGCGTTCAACCATGCCTTTGCCGACGAGGGGCAGTTGGCTGGCAGTGGAAGAAACAACCACGTCGTAATCGTGCAAAATATCAGGTAATTCGTTCAGCAGGCAGGCTTCGGCGTTGACACCGAGTTTGTCGCACAATTCCTGCGCGCGCTGGTGTGTACGGTTGGCAACGGTAATGAGCTTGGGATTTTTGGCGGCAAAATAAGTGGCCACCAGTTCAATCATTTCGCCTGCGCCGATAAAGAGGACATTCAGATCGGAAATGGAAGGGAAGATTTGCTCTGCCATTTTGACCGATGCAGAAGCCATGGATACAGAGTTTTCGCCGACGGCAGTGTCGGTACGCACTTCTTTGGCAACGGCAAAGGTTTTTTGAAACAGGGCGTTTAAGTGGGTGTTGATGCTTTCCTGTTCTTGCGCAACGCGGACGGCATCTTTGATTTGACCGAGAATTTGCGGTTCGCCCAAGACCATGGAATCTAAACCGCAGGCAACGCGGAAGGCGTGGCGGACGGTTTCATTATTATCTAAGGTATAGAGGTAAGGGCGGATTTCTTCGGCAGGTAGGTCGTGATATTGTGCCAACCAGTCGATGATTTTTTCGGTTTCACCGACGCAGTAGAGCTCGGTGCGGTTGCAGGTAGAAAGAATGACTGCTTCTTCCGCCGCCTCACTGCGCGCGAGGTTGGACACGGCATCCGGCAGATTTGCAGCTGCAAATGCCAGTTTTTCGCGTATGCTCAAGGGCGCGGTTTGGTGATTGAGTCCGACGACGGTAAGTTGCATGGTTATGGTATGACTGGGTAGTGTGTGTGGTGGGTATTATAGCTTAAGTGGGCTTTAAAATGAATGTGTTGGGGGAGAAGATACAATAAGGTTTGCCATCGAAAAGGCCGTCTGAAAAGATTCAGACGGCCTTTTTATAATGAAAGGCTTAAACGGCTTCTGCTTCTTCTGCCAAGAAACCGCGCAATTTTTGCATGGCTTTGGCTTCGATTTGGCGGATGCGTTCGGCAGATACGCCGTATTCGGCAGCCAATTCGTGCAGGGTCAAACCGCCATCGTCTTGCAACCAGCGGCTTTCAACGATACGGCGGCTGCGGTCGTCCAGTTGCGCCAAGGCGTTTTGCAGACCTTCGGTTTGCAGGGCGTAGTGGGCTTGTTTGGACAACTGATGGCTAGGCTCTGCATCGTGGTCGGCTAACCAGTCGATAGGGGCGAAATTGTCCTCGTCATCGTTGTTTTCTGCCATGATGCCGATATCGTGACCGGTCATGCGTTGTTCCATTTCCAAGACTTCGGACAATTTGACACCCAAATCGTCGGCGATTTCTTGCGCTTCTTTTGGAGACAAAGCATTCAGGTTTTTACGCATACTGCGCAGATTGAAGAACAGTTTGCGTTGCGGTTTGGTGGTGGCAACGCGAACCAAACGCCAGTTGCGCAAAATGAATTCGTGGATTTCTGCTTTAATCCAATGCACGGCGAACGAAAACAGGCGCGCGCCACGGCTTGGTTCGTAGCGTTTGACGGCTTTCATCAGGCCGATATTGCCTTCTTGAATCAGGTCGGCTTGGTTGAGGCCGTAGCCGTCGTAGCCGCGTGCAATGGATACGACGACGCGAAGATGGGACAGAATAAGCTGTTTGGCGGCATTGAGATCGCCTTTTTGTTGACGTTCGGCCAGTTGTGTTTCTTCTTCGGCGGTAAGCATGGGAATGCTGTTGACAGTATGAATGTATTGCTCGAGGCTACCGTTGCCGCTGTGGATAACGGGTAATGCAAAAACTTTATCCATAAAGGATGCTCTCCTTAATTAGGCCGTCTGAAAACGGCTTTTTGTTTATTGTGTGACAAGCAGTATAACACTGCCTGTAGTTTGTTTTGTTATGGGTTGGATTTTTTCTGTAAATTAACGATGGATTCAATAGTTTTTACTGCTTAAATCGCAAGGGTTGATTGTCTTAGAAAATTTGAGTGATTTGCTAGGTTTTGGATAAGTATATTACAAACATTTCTGTATGTAAATAGTTTTGGTAATAAAAAAGACCTTGTATAACAAGGTCTTAAAAAATTTTTATTCTGGTTTTTTCCGGCTAATCAGGATAAGGAATGCGCCGATAACGGCCAAAATGCTGATAAGCCATGTGGAGCCGCCTGCTTTCATATAAGGCGTTTCGCCGATATAGCCTTTGACGTGGCCTTCGAGGACGGTTTCTGTATCCGGTTGGGCTTCGGCAACAATCGTCCCTTTAGGGGAAATAATGGCGGTTGCGCCGGTATTGGTGGCGCGAACCATGTAGCGGCCCAGCTCCATTGCACGCGCTTGGGACTGTTGAAGCTGCTGATACATGGCATTGGATTTGCCATACCACGCCATATTGCTGATGTTGGCGAGCAGGGTAGAGCGTTTCGCCGTTGCGATGAGTTCGTCGCCGAAACCGTCTTCATAGCAGATATTGAAGGCGACTTTTTGATCCTTCATCACCAAAGGCGCTTGGTTGTCGCCGCCTTTTTGAAAGTCGGCCAAAGGCATATCCATCATTTTATAGAGACGCTCGGTAATGGCGGGCAAGGGTTTGTATTCGCCAAATGGAACGAGGTGGTTCTTGGCGTAGTAGGGGATGACATCGGAAGTGCTGTTGTGATATTCACTCAAATTGATGACTGCATTTTCGTAGCCGTTGCCGTCGGGCGTATATTGGCTGATACCGATGGCCAACGCGCTGCCGTTGCTTTGCGCCTGTTCGGCGAATTGTTCCAAGATACCTTCGGGCAGGTCTTGGCGCATCAGCGGCAGGGCGGTCTCGGGCAGGATGACGATGTCGGCACTGGTTTTGCTGATTTGTTCGTAGTATTTCTGAATGGTCGGAATGATTTGTTCTTCTTTCCATTTCAGATTTTGCTCGATATTGCCTTGAATCAGGGCGACGGTGCTGGTGCTGCCGTCGGGGCGGGTGTATTCGGTTTGTTGGGAAATGTAGCCGACGGAGCAGAGTGCAACGATAAGGAATAAGGGCAGCAGGCGGTGTTTCAGACGGCCATGATTGTCAATCAGCAACACCAGCCATGCGCTGAGGAAAGCGGTTGCCAGCGTGACCATATGAATGCCGCCCAAAGGCGCGAAGCCTGCCAACGGGCTGTCTTTGATGATTTGGGAATAGCCGATTGCACCCCAGCCGAATCCAGTCAGGAAACGTTCGCGGGCAAATTCTGCCAGCGTCCACAAAATCGGCAGCAGGAGGCCGGTTTTGGCCCAGCGTGACAGGTTGCATTTTCTCCACACCCAAAAACAGATGGCCGGATAAAGCGCAAGAAATGCCGGCAGCAGGAAGGTGAGGGGGATGGCGTATGAATCCGGCAAACCCGAAACGTCATGCAAGGCAGTGTGTATCCAATAAAACTGCGCCGTATAACCGATTAATCCGAACAGATAGGCAGTCATGACGGCAAAGCGCGGCCGCAATTCAATCAGGCGTATCAGCGCGCCAAACAACAGCGGCATCAGCCAGAAATGATAATACGGGGCGAAAGTGAACGGTGTCGCGGCGGCAATCAAGATGACCAGCGGCCAGTAAAGCAGTGGGTGTTGCCAATATTGTTCGAGTTTACGGAAAATATTCATGCTTTAAATGGTATTGAGGCCGTCTGAAAAGTTTTCAGACGGCAGTGAAACAAAATCAGTCTTTTTGAAACAATTTCATTGCAGGTAGGACGATTGCGCAAGCCAATGCGCCGGCGGCTACTCCGACCACCAGATTGGCGATATGTTCCATCATGCCGCTGTCCCAATGTTGCGCGTGGAGGAAATCGTGCAAAAAGCCAAGGTTGTGGGCGATCAGTCCGCCGCCAACCAAGAACATCGCCAGCGTGCCGACAATGCTCAAGCCGCGCATAAACCAAGGCATAAATGAAATCAAACCGCGTCCGATACCTTGCACGGTGGCACTTTTTTGGCGCATCAACATCATGCCGAGGTCGTCAAGTTTGACGATAACGCCGACCAAGCCGTACACCAACACCGTCATGCCGATACCGATGGCAACCATAACCAAAGAACGTGTTATCAGGTCATATTTTTCAACAACGCCCAGCGCGATAATAATAATTTCGGCGGAGAGGATGAAATCTGTGCGGACCGCACCTTTTACTTTTGTTTTTTCGTCTGTGACTTCTGGCTCGGCATCGTGTCCGTCTTCGTGTTCATTGCGGTGTAGAAATTTGTGCAACAGTTTTTCTACGCCTTCAAAACACAAATACACACCGCCTATCATCAGCAAGGGCGTAATCAGCGCTGGCAGGAAAGCGGAAAGCAACAGTGCAAGCGGCACCAGAATCAGCTTATTGACCAGAGAGCCTTTTGCCACCGCCCAAATAATCGGCAATTCGCGCTCGGCGGATACGCCGGTTACCTGATTGGCGTTGAGCGCCAAATCGTCACCGACCACGCCGGCGGTTTTTTTTGCGGCGACTTTGGTCATCATCGCTACGTCGTCCAAAACGGCGGTAATGTCGTCCAAAAGCGTAAAGAGAGAGGCGAAGGCCATAATGTTGTCCGGATAAAATCAAATAAACGCGCGATTATATATGAAAATTCAGTTGCTTGAATGTTTTTCAGACAGCCGTTGACGGAAATTAACCAAAGGCCGTCTGAAAATGCTATTTCGGCGTATAACGTCCCGCCATGGCTTTATACACCATATTTTCGTATTTCAAGGCTTCATAGCGTTGGTTCAGCAGGTTTTGAGCCGAGCTGTATTCCGAATTCAAAGCCTCCAGCCAGTCTTTCAACTCGTTTTTACCGTGTTGGTAGCGTACTTGATAGTAATGGCTGTTTTTCTTGTCTAACTGATAACGCTGTTCTTGATTGGCAAGGCTGGACTGCGCGTTTCGGTAGGCAAGGTAATTGGTGTTGACCTCGTTGAGCGCGGTGGTCAGGGCTTTTTCAAAATTCAGCTTGGCACTGTCCATCTCCGCTTGTACGGTTTTGTCTTTCCATTTCATGGTCTGCCAATTAAGGAAAGGCAGATTGATGGTGGCCGATCCGCCTAACATGGGGATATTGAACGTGCTTTTCGCTTTATCGGAGGACGTACTCAGACTTGCGCCCAAAGTAATCGACGGATACCAACTGCGTTTTTGCGCGTTGACCGATTGTTGCGACGCTTGCAGGCGGTATTCGGCGGCGCGCAGGTCGGGGCGGTTGGCCAAAACGGTAATCGGTACGTCCAAGTTCACGCCTTTGACAGGCAGCAGGCGGAATTGTGCCGGATCGGCGGCCATGTTTTCAGACGGCCTTAAATTCAACAAATTACGCAAAACCTGTTTTTGCGTATCCAAATTGTTTTGCAAAGACAATAGGCTGTTTTCCGCGCTCAGCAATGACTGTTTGGCTTGGGTCGGCTGGCTTGAGTCGGCCCTGCCGTAGCGGAACTTGGCATTCGCGATGCGGTTGATTTCCTGATATTGCTTCAGCGATTTTTTTGCTAACTCGATGGCTTCGTTCAGGTAGGCGATATTGAAATACGCATCGGCGACATTATTAATCAAAGTCAGGCGCGTGTTGGCCATGTCTTCATGCGTAGCTTGGTATTCCCATACCTGCGCATCGGCAGTAGCACTGAGTTTGCGCCACAAATCCAATTCGTAGCTCAAACCAAGCTGGCTGCTGAAGGTATTGCCGTGGCTGCCGGTTTTCAGGTTTTTAGAAGCGTTCGCGCCCAACGAGCCGCTGAACGAAGGCACCAAATCCGCACCCAAAATATTGGCTTGATACAAAGCCTTGTTGACGCTGATGGCCGCCTGTTTCAAATCGACATTATTCGCCAACGCCTGCTCCATCAGCGCGTTGAGCTGCTGGCTTTGGTAGATTTCCCACCAGTTGCCGTTGACATCGTAGCGTTCGGCAGTTTCCGCCGCGCTCATAACTTGGCCGGTCGCTTCCAGTGTCAGGTTCGGATTGGCTTTAGGTGCAGCGCACGCACTTAGGGCAAGGGCAACAGCCAATGATAAGGCTGCTTGGGAAAAAGGTTTCGTCTTCATAAAAAATCTTTCGGGTAACAGCATTTCAGACGGCCCTAAAATAATAGGCCGTCTGAAACATAATCAATCCTGAGCCAGCGCATCAATCGGGTTGAGCTTGGAAGCTTTGTTGGCAGGCATAAAGCCGAATGCGACGCCGATGGCGGTGGAGCAGACAACTGCGCCGATGACGGAAGTCATGGAAATACTCATCGGGAAGTCGGTGACAAAGTAGTTGAACACCAGGCTGATGCTTGCGGACAACAATACGCCTGACAGGCCGCCGATAATACAGATTAAGACGGCCTCAATCAGAAACTGTTGCAAAATATTGTTGCGGCGTGCGCCGATTGCCATGCGGACGCCGATTTCTTTGGTGCGCTCGGTAACGGAGACCAGCATGATGTTCATCACGCCGATGCCGCCGACCACCAAAGAGATGACCGCGATGGAAGAAATCAGCAGCGTCATGGTGCCGGTTGTGCTTTCAACCATTTCTTTAATGCTGTCGCTGTTGTTCATAAAGAAGTCTTCTGTACCGTGGCGTGCTTTCAGCAGCTCGGTCAGGCTTTTTTCGGCAACTTGCGTGTTGGCATCGTCTTTGATTTTGACAACGATGGAGTTGGTATAGCTTTCGCCGGTAATTTGGTGCATGACCGTTGTATATGGCGACCAAAGCATCAGCGAGTCGGAATTACCAAACGAGTTGTCATCCTTTTTCATAATGCCGATGACGGTTAGCGGGCGTTTTTTGAAAAGGATGGTTTTGCCTAAAGGATTGACACCTTCGCCGAAGAGTTTGGTTTTGGTGTTTTGGTCGATAACGACGACTTGGGCATCGGTTTTTACATCGTCATCATCAAACAGACGGCCTTCTTCCAATTTCAAACCGCGCACGTCGAAATATTGTTCGCCTACGCCGTAAAGCGAGGCGGTCAGGTCGGTGTTGCGGTAGGTCAAGGTGCCGCCGGAGTTGGTTTGAGGGGTAGCAGAGGCGACGTAGCTTTGTTGGCTGATGGCTTTTGCGTCATTAATCGTCAGCGTTTTGATCCGTCCGCTGCGGCGGTCGCCAAAACCACGGCCGGGGAAGATACTGATGGTGTTTGTGCCCATCGAGTTGATGTCTTCCAAGATTTTTTGTTGCGAGCCATTACCCAATGCCACTACTGATACCACCGAAGCGATACCGATGATAATCCCCAGCATGGTCAGCAGCGAACGCATTTTGTGCGCCATAATCGCCTGCACCGACATTTTGAATGCTTCCATAAATTGATCGTAATAAAACGACCAGGAAGCTTTTTCTTTAATCCGTTCTACTTTGCTTGGCGGAATATCCGGATTTTTAGACGTATCCGAAATAATCTGACCGTCGCGGATTTCGATGACGCGGTTTGCGTTTGCCGCAATGCCCGGATCGTGGGTGACCATAATCACGGTATGCCCGTCTTCGTGCAGCTTATGGATGATTTCCATCACGTTTTTACCGCTGGCGGTATCCAATGCGCCGGTCGGCTCGTCGGCAAAGATGATTTCGCCGCCGTTCATCAACGCGCGGGCAATCGAAACGCGTTGTTGCTGACCGCCGGAAAGTTCGCTGGGTTTGTTGCCTTCTTTATTTTGTAAACCCAAATCGCCCAACAGTTTTTCCGCACGTTCTGCGCGCTCTTTACTGTCCATGCCCATATACACGGCAGGCAGGGCGACGTTGTCTCGGGCGGTCAGCGAGCTTAACAGGTTGTAACGCTGGAAAATAAAGCCGAAACGCTCACGGCGCAAAGCCGCCAGTTCATCCGGCTGCATTTGCGATGTTTCGATGCCGTCGATTTGATAAGAGCCGGAAGTAGCGGTATCCAGACAGCCCAAAATATTCATCAGCGTCGATTTGCCTGAACCGGACTGGCCGATAATCGCCACAAAGTCGCCTTTCTCAATAGAAAGGCTGACATCTTTCAATACATGCACACGGTTTTCACCGCTACCGAAAAAACGGTTGATATTCTTACATTCGATTAAACTCATAATCTTTCCGGGCGAAAAATAGAAATACAGGAACTAAGGCCGTCTGAAACACAGTCAAATTTTTCAGACGGCCTTAATCAATCAGCGAGGAGGGCCGCCGCCCATCATCGCGCGTTCGCTGCTCTTATTCTTTTCATCTGCGCTCATTTCAGAAATGATCACTTTTTCGCCTTCTTTCAAGCCGCTTTTGATTTCGGTATTCATGCTGTCTTTCAAACCGACGGTTACTTCGCGCTCGACAGCTTTATTGTCTGCGCCCAAAACACTGACAAATGATTTGCCGTTATGCTTTTTCACGGTCAGAGTCGGTACCAGCAAGACATTCTTCACGCCGTTGATTTCAATCGTATTTTGAGTGGTCATGCCGATGGAGAGCTTGCCGTCATTATTCGGCACAAGGGCGCGAGCATAGTAGTAAATCGCATTGGAAGTCGTGTCCGTGCTACTGGTGTAGCTGCCCAAAGACATGGTGGTCAGGCCGGGGTCGACGCTGTCTAATTTCGCTTTAATCGGGGTGTCCGGCTCGGACAAAATGGTGAACGAAATATCCTGACCGGCTTTGACTTTCGTGATGTCGCCCTCGGCAATCTGCATTTTGTTTAACATGGTTTCCAAGTTGGCCAGTTGAATAATGGTCGGCGTAGATTGCGCCGCATTGACGGATTGGCCTTCTTCAACAGGAATGGCGACTACGGTGCCGTCCATGGTGGCGGTAATCCGCGTGTGGCCTAGTTCGGATTCGGCTGTATTGATGGAGATTTTTGATTGTTTGATAGCGGCTTTCAGTTCGGCAACATTGGCTTTGGCTGCGGCTAAAGAGTCTTGTGCAGATTCCAAGTCTTCTTTGGAAGTTGCCTGTTCTTTCCATAAGGCAAGTTCGCGTTTATATTTTTTCTCCGCACTGGAAAGCGCGATTTCGGCAGAAACCAATTTTGCCTGATAGGTTTCCAGTTTGGATTTTTCGGTATTTAAGGTATTGATCTGATTGGTTGAGTCGATTTCTGCAATCAGATCGCCTTTTTTCACTTGTTGGCCCAGTTTCACATACAGTTTTTTAATCTGACCTGAAGCTTCCGCGCCCACGGATACCAAATTGGAAGGTGAGATTTCGCCGGTTGCCGACACGGTTTGACGGATATCGCCGCGTTTGACTACTTCTGTAATAAAAGAAGACTGAGGCTCAGGCTTCATCAAAGACCAGCCGCCGAAAGCCGCTGCTACTACAACAGCCGTACCGGCCGCCCACTTGAAAACTTTAGACATATAAAAGGAACCAATTCAATAAAATAACGTCGCAGACAAGCAACAAATGTATTGATAGAAACAAAAAAACAACTGGATTTTACTGTAAAGACCAAGTCCGACCAAGAGACGGTCGGTTTAAATTGAAGTTTAACTTATTGAAATAAAAAATAAAGGGCAGTAAACATTTTTCAGAACTTGCACCTCATTTACATAAATTCCCAAACTCCCTCCGAATCTGAACATTTAAGCTGCAAGAAAACTACTATAATATTCACGTCTTATTCTAATTATTTACGACATAAATACAATGAAACACCAACAAGGCTTCACGCTTATCGAGCTGCTGATAGTCGTTGTGATTGCAGCCATTCTTGCTACCATCGCATATCCGTCTTATCAAAACTACATCCGCCAAACGCGCCTTGCCGCCGTCCGCACGCAGATGCTGCATAACGCCCAACAGCTCGAACGCTACTACACTCAAAAAAGGACATTTAAGGATTTTCCTGCTGAAAATTTACAGCAGAATGAATATTTCAATATTAGTTTTTCCGAAGGTACGGCTTCTATGCCTAATCCTTCCGATTCAGGTTATATTTTGAAGGCCGAACCCAACAAAGAAACCAATGCAAATGAAACCTGTACCGTTTATTACAACGACAGCGGCATCATCTGGGCAAGCAGCGACAAGCAAAACTGTCCCGGTTATGAAATGCCAAAATCAGAATAAATCGAAATATAAAAGGCCGTCTGAATTTCAGACGGCCTTTTTAATGGTTTGGCTGTATAAGTACATTAGCCTAAACAGGGCAAAGATCAGTAATCCCGACCCGATGCGAAGTCAATCTTAGCCTTTGCGGCGCGGTTCGTCAGGGCGGATGCGGGAAGCCAGTTGGTCGAGGATGCCGTTGACGAATTTATGGCCATCGGTGCCGCCGAAAGTTTTGGTAACTTCGATGGCTTCGTTGATGATGACAGGGTAGGGGGTCTCAGGCATGGTGCTCAGCTCATGGCAGGCAACCAGCAAAACGGCGCGTTCGATAGGACTGAGGTCTTTTTCGTCGCGGTCGAGCAGGGGGCTGATTTTTTCCATGTATTCTTCAGCATGGGTTTGTGCGCCGAAAAACAGTTTGTTGAACAACTCTTCATCCATATTGGATGTTTGGGACAGTTCGTGGATGTTTTTGGCAATTTCGGGAGCGGCAGTTTTGTTGATGCCTGCTTGATAAATAGCTTGTACGGCAAGCTCGCGTGCGCGGCGGCGTGGGCTTTTCATGGGTATTCCTTGTGAAGAGAGTGCCGATGGTTGTCGGCTGAATATTGAATGATTCAGACGGCCTCAATATCATGATTGAGAGGCCGTCTGAAAATATGCGGTATTCAATACGGGGAGAAGCTTATTCTTCGTCGTCTTCGTATTGTTCTGACAAAAGATGGTTGACCAAGTTGGCACATTCTACGGCAACTTTGGCAGCATCGGAGGCTTTTTCTTCGATACGTGCAACGGCTTGTTCGTCGTTTTCAGTCGTCAGGATGGCGTTGGCGATAGGGATGTTGTAGTCAAGGGCAACGCGGCTGACACCTGCTCCGGACTCATTGGATACCAATTCAAAGTGGTAGGTTTCGCCACGAATCACAACGCCGATGGCAATCAGGGCATCGAATTGTTCGGAGGATGCGAGGTTCATTAGCGCGATAGGCACTTCAAGCGCGCCGGGAACGGTGGCAAGCGTGATGTTGTCTTCGGATACGCCCAATTCTTTCAAGGTGCGGCAGCAAACTTTGACCATTTCGCTGCCGATTTCGTTGGTGAAGCGGGCTTGAACGATGCCGATGCGCAGGTTGGTGCCATCGAGGCGTGGTTCGATAATGTTCATGATGATTCCTTCAGTATTTGTGAAATAGGGATTCGGCTCGGTTTCAGACGGCCTTGTTATAAAGTAGGTCGTCTGAAACGAAATAGGGATGGGTTATTCTTGCGGCTGCCAATCGGCAACGGCTTGGAACTCGCCGTCTTCGTTCAATTCCCACGCGCTGCCTTCTGCTTGAGCCAGCAGGGGCGCGATGTCGGGATTGTCTGCGGTAATGGCAGAGAGGCTGACAATGCTGAAATTGTCGGGATTGTCGGTGTATTCGTCAGTTTCGTCGCCGCTGAAAATACGCCAGCCGCTGTCGTTTTCAAATACGGGGGCTTCGCGGTAGAGGAAGCCGACGGGCTCGCCTTGTTCGGCGACGGTGTTGGTGACGATGCAGCGGTCGAGCGCTGCGGCCAATGCTTGGGCAAATTTGTTCATGGAGTTGACAAAGAGATGATTTGGCATGATTTTACACGATTCGCCGCTTTTCCGCACGGATGTGTGCAGGGGCGGTTTGATGGTACAATGTCGGCAAGTGCCGTCAGGTTTGAATATGACGGCTTTTGATTGTTTATCGGCTTGAGGGACGCAAGAAACAATGAGCCAAAATAAAAAAGTTGCCGGTGTAGCCTTTTTATTTTGTTTCACTGCGGATGAGGCGTGCTTTCCGGCTGTTTTTTTGAAAGTATGGAATGAAACCTGATTTGCTCAAACAGCAGGCGCATCGAGCGATTCAAAAGCGTCTGGGCTATGAGTTCCGCAATATGGAGCTGCTCCAGCAGGCTTTGACCCACCGCAGCTACAATGCCAAACACAATGAGCGTTTTGAATTTGTCGGCGATTCGATTTTGAACTATTCCGTGGCGAGGATGTTGTTTGACGCGTTTCCGAAATTGTCGGAAGGCGAGTTGTCGCGGATGCGTGCGGCTTTGGTAAATGAAGGCGTGTTGGCTGAAATCGCGTTGGAAATGAATGTCGGCGACGGTTTGTATTTGGGTGCCGGCGAGTTGAAGAGCGGCGGTTTCAGACGGCCTTCAATTTTGGCTGACGCGATGGAGGCGATGTTTGCGGCGGTCAGCTTTGATGCGGATTTTTCTGCGGCGGAAAAAGTGGTTCGCCATTTGTTTGCGGAACGCGTGAAACGTGCGGATTTGAATATCGGCAAGAAAGACAGTAAAACTGCTTTGCAGGAAGCCTTGCAGGCACGCCGCTTTGCCTTGCCGAAATATCGAATCGAAGAGCAGGCGGAGCAGACGGCTGATGCGATGTTTGTGATTTCCTGTGATTTGGGTGAACTCGGTTTCATCTGCAATGCACGCGGAAGCAGTCGGAAAGTGGCCGAGCAAAAAGCGGCATGTGAAGCCTTAGAGTGGTTGGAACAGAAGTTTCCTTTGAAAAAAGCTAAAAAATAATACTTCAGACGGCCTTTGAGAAAATGCAAAGGCCGTCTGAAACAATCAAGAAAGTCATATATAAATGGATATCGAAACCTTTTTGCAAAACGAGTCGCAACACCCGACAGATTATCGGTGCGGCTTTGTGGCCATCGTGGGTCGCCCGAATGTCGGCAAATCCACGCTGATGAACCATTTAATCGGTCAGAAAATCAGTATTACCAGTAAAAAAGCACAAACCACGCGCAACCGTGTAACCGGTATTTACACCGACGACACGGCGCAATTTGTGTTTGTCGATACGCCGGGTTTCCAAACCAATCACCGTAATGCTTTGAACGACCGTCTTAATCAAAACGTAACCGAAGCGTTGAGCGGCGTGGATGTGGTGGTTTTTGTGGTAGAGGCCATGCGCTTTACCGATGCCGACCGCGTGGTGCTGAAGCAGTTGCCTAAGCATACGCCTGTGGTATTGGTGGTCAATAAAATCGATAAAGATAAAGCCAAAGATAAATTTGCGCTTGAGGCGTTTATCAATGAAGTACGCCAAGAGTTTGAGTTTGCCGCCAGCGAGGCAGTCAGCGCGAAACATGGTCTGCGTATTGCCAATCTACTGGAACTGCTCAAGCCGTATCTGCCGGAAAGTATCCCGATGTATCCGGAAGATATGGTAACGGACAAATCCAGCCGATTCTTGGCGATGGAAATTGTGCGCGAAAAATTGTTCCGCTATTTGGGTGAAGAGCTGCCGTATGCGATGAATGTTGAAGTGGAGCAATTTGAGGAAGAGGAAAGCGGACTGTTCCGCATTTATATCGCGGTGTTGGTCGATAAAGACAGCCAAAAGGCGATTTTAATTGGTAAGGGTGGGGAGAAATTGAAGAAAATTTCTACTGAAGCCCGCCTTGATATGGAAAAATTGTTTGATACCAAAGTCTTCTTGAAGATTTGGGTGAAAGTGAAATCCGGTTGGGCAGACGATATTCGTTTTCTGCGCGAATTGGGTTTGTGATTTAATGTGTTTGAATAAAGGCCATCTGAAAAACTTTCAGACGGCCTTTGTTTATCAAGCCAACAGTTCAGCCAAACGTTTGACGATTTCATCTGCTGCTTGGCGTTTCGATGTTTCCGGAAATGAGGTTTCGGCAAGGTCATCAATAATGGTGATTTGATTGGTTGGCTTACCCATGGAAACGGAAACTTGGTTGGCCACCAGCATCGGTACGTTTTTGCGCAAACGTTTTGCCCGTGCAAATTCCAAAACCTGATGGCTTTCGGCAGCAAAGCCAACGCAGAATGGTGGAGAAGGCAAGGCGGCAATGGATGCGAGAATATCCGGATTTTCCGTCAGTTTGATAATTGGAGGCTGATTGCCGTTTTTCTTTAGTTTCTCGTTGCTGCTGTTTTTGACTTTATAGTCTGCAACGGCTGCAACGGAAATAAAGACATCTTGTTCATGGATATGGCGGTGAACTGCCTGATACATGGCTTCTGCGCTGACAGCTTGTTCGGAATGAGCCAAGCCTGCCGGCAAAGCCGTCTGAATTTGGCCGTAAATCAGCGTGACTTTCGCTCCGGCAGCACGGCACGCACGCGCTAAAGCCATACCCATTTGTCCGCTGGAAATATTGGTAATGCCGCGGACAGGATCGATGGCTTCAAACGTTGCGCCGGCTGTAATCAGAACTTTTTTGCCGCTCAGCAGCTTTGGTGTCCATAAATCCTCTAGCAAATCTGCCAGATCGATCGCTTCAACCATTCTGCCTGTACCTGTTTCGCCACAAGCCTGTTCGCCACTGTTTGGGTAAAACACGGTAATGCCGTCTGAAACCAGTTGCGCAATATTGCGCAGGTTGGCAGGGTTGTTCCACATTTCGACATTCATTGCAGGCGCAACGGCCAAAGGACATTTTCTGGCTGCAGCCAAAGTAGTCAGCAGGTTGTCGGCCAATCCGTTGGCAATTTTGGCAATCGTATTGGCAGTTGCAGGCGCAATAAGAAATGCATCAGCCTCACGCGTCAGATTGATGTGCGCCATGCCATTATTGGAAGCACCTGAATAGGTATCCGATAAAACAGGGTTGCCGGTTAAAGCTTGGAAAGTCAGCGGGGAGACAAATTCTGTCGCAGAATCTGTCATCACCACTGATACAGAATGTCCTTGCTTTTTCAGCAGTCTGACCAGTTCGCAAGATTTATACGCCGCAATACCGCCGGTAATGCCGAGGAGAATGTGTTTGCTCATAAATAACGGGTTCATGAAATGAGATATATAGGAATCAAATCAAATTAAATTTGTTCGATGTTGATTCTGGCCAGTTTTGCTTTAATCGCATTGCCATATCTCTTCGGTAGGAATGCTGAAACCACCCCGTTTTTCACTTCAGTCACATAACTGCAGACTTTAAATTCAGGAACAACATTGAGCGAGTAGTCCGGATTGACCAAAGGCGAAGCACTGGAGTACAGCGTCCATCTTGCCAGACTGCCGTCTTCATAATCAGTCGTTGCATTAAAGCTGGTAACCCCTTCGCTGAAAGCGATTTGATAATTAGAGTAGAACTCGCCGGGAATTTCGTGTGCATTACAGAAATCAAATAATCTGTCATGTGCAAACAGGTTCTGACGGATATAGGCCCACAATTCTTTTTCTAGAAAATCTTGGTCGGCAAAATGTCTGGAAGGGTAGCCCTCGTCGACAAAGTTTTGAATTCTTGCCTGCATATCTGGGACTGCACCCGCTTTAGCGCCCCACATGCCCGCAAGAATCAGGGCAGTATGCGAGCCTGAGTCGCGAATAGTGTGGAATAGGGTGCCACTTTTTATCCATTCGGATACGGCTGCTGCATCACGATAACAAATAATAGAATCTGCATCACGGAAAATAACGTATTCAACCTCGGGATCATTGATGGCAAGAAAGCGCCACATCGTACCCGGCCAGTTGTCCAATGGAGCGCCAACTTTAATCACTTCTGCACCGTTATTTCTAAATCGTTGAATAGCTTCAGCCGATACAGAATCGTCAACATAAAAACGACATGTCCAACCGGGGAAAAGCACAGGCGCAAGCTGGGTATTCAAGACGGCAGGTTCAATATATTTGGAATTATTGCCAAATAAAGAAAAGGAGATAATCCGTTTGCCGTTTTTTGGAGCTGGTGTCGGAATGATTTCATGTTCTAGGTCTGGAATGGCTTTATCTTTTAGAACCAAAGCCTGATGACCGTAAAACCCGGTTTTTTCCCAATTATCTAGAGCGCCGTAAGCATGGGCAAGTAAATCCAAAGCAGGAATATAGGTGCTATCCAGCTCTAGCGTTTTCATTTCAGCCTCAATGGCTTTTTCCCATTTCAATTGCTTCAGATAGGCATAAGCAACTTTATGATGAAATTCGACAGATTGGGGGTTGAGAAGGCAAAGAATTTCGGCACGTTTAAGCGCTTCCTCGTAATTTTCCTCTTCGATAAAAGAGTGATATGCTTGTTCAAATTTTTGTTGAATCTTTTCGTTACTCATAATAGGGACTATTCTAAATTTATGATTGTTTTATTGGGGAAAGTAGAGATTGTAAGAGTAGATAGGACTAAAGCGCCAGTAATATAGAGATATAGAGTGCTGAATGTGGCAAATAAGAGCAAAGCCGTAGGACTATTTATCTTAGGATATCTGTTTTATTTATCGAACGATAAAATTCAATAAATTTTAAATTGTTTAAATACAGATAGTTGTGAAAAAATTTTAATTTTTTTGAAACTGGGTGTTGACTGGTTTTGTTGTGAGGCGTATAGTTCGGTTCTTCGCTGCTGACGCGGTGAAGAAAACGAAGCAGACAG